>JBAYTX010000005.1:0-140656 GCA_041675415.1 Rhizobium sp.
CGCGATTCTCCCCGAGCCGTCAGGAAGTCACCTACATGTCCTTCGAGGGCAATCAGCCGCGCGTCTATCTGCTGCAGCTGGAAACCGGGCAGCGCGAGGTGGTCGGGAACTTTCCCGGCATGACCTTCAGCCCCCGCTTCTCGCCCGACGGCCAGCGCGTGATTATGAGTCTTCAGCAGGGCGGAAATGCCAATATCTACACCATGGACCTGCGTTCGCGCACGACGACGCGGCTCACCAGCACGGCAGCGATCGATACCTCGCCGTCCTACTCCCCGGATGGCTCACGCATCGTTTTCGAAAGCGACCGCGGTGGCCGCCAGCAGCTCTACGTCATGAATGCCGATGGCACCGGACAGCAGCGCATCTCCTTCGGCGACGGTTCCTATTCGACGCCGGTCTGGTCGCCCCGCGGCGATCTGATCGCCTTCACCAAGCAATCGGGTGGGAAGTTCTCGATCGGCGTCATGAAGACCGACGGCTCGGGCGAACGCATCCTGACGACCGGCTTCCACAACGAGGGTCCGACCTGGGCTCCGAACGGTCGCGTGATCATGTTCTTCCGCCAGGCGGCTGGTGCCGGCGGCCCGCAGCTCTATTCGATCGACCTGACCGGCTACAACGAACAGCTCATCCGTACGCCGACCTATGCTTCGGACCCGGCATGGTCGCCCCTCCTCGAATGAGGCGCAATTGCGCCTCTTTGTTGCCGCAAAGTCCTGTAAAGCAGCCACTTCTGGCGGTGAATTTGCACAAAATTAACCATGTTCCTTCTGTGCCGGTTAACTCAGTATGGTTAGAGTCCGGCAACCTTAACGAATACGATTCAAGGAGACCGGCGATGAGCCGCATTCACACTCCGGCCAAGAGCCGCATGCAGAAACTTGCGACCAATCCCGCAATCCTCGCGGTTGCGATGACGCTTGCGCTTGCCGGCTGCGCCTCGAAGAAGAACCTTCCCAACAGCGCCTCCGATCTCGGCCTCGGGGCAAACGGCGCCGCGACGCCGGGCTCGACGCAGGACTTCACGGTCAATGTCGGCGACCGGATCTTCTTCGATACCGATTCCACATCCATTCGCGCCGATGCGCAGCAGACGCTCGACCGCCAGGCCCAGTGGCTGCTGAAATATCCGCAGTACCCGATCACCATCGAAGGCCATGCCGACGAACGCGGCACCCGCGAATACAACCTTGCGCTCGGCGCCCGCCGTGCCGCCACCACGCGTGACTATCTGGCGTCGCGTGGCGTTCCGGCAAACCGGATGAAGACCATTTCCTATGGTAAGGAACGTCCCGTCGCCGTCTGCGACGACATTTCCTGCTGGTCGCAGAACCGCCGCGCAGTCACCGTTCTCGGCGGCGGCGCGGGTCTCTGACGCATCAGTTTCCGATCATTTCTGCAAGGCGGCCCCACTGGGGCCGCCTTCACGTTTTTCTCCACACTTTGGCCGAACTTCGGTTGCTTTTTACCGGCAATTGGAAAAATCTCCTGCGCACGCCAAGCGGCGTGACGATCAATACGAAGACAGGACTTGTGACATGAAGAAACTTGTCATGGCCGCAATGCTCGGGGCGGCATCGTTGGCCATCTTGCATGGAACAGCAAGTTCCATGCAGCTTGCCGCTCCCTTTGGTGCGGCAAAGGCGCAGACGGCTGCTCCTGCCCCGCGCGAACCGGTGCAGCTTGCCCAGGCTGCCGACCCCGCGATGCGCGTTCTCCAGCTGGAGGAGGAGCTCCGCAACCTTAACGGCCGGGTCGAGGAAATGAGCTTCCAGTTGCTGCAGATGCAGGAGCAGATGCGCAAGATCCAGGAAGACAACGAATTCCGCTTCCAGGAGCTGGAAAAGTCGGGAACGAAGAAGAGCGGTGCGCTCGAAAAGCCGATCCAGAGCGGCACGCAGCAGGATTCCGTTGCCCAGATCATCACTCAGCCGCCGTCAACCGACACCGATCCCGGCAATGGACAGGCTGTTGCACCCGAACAGGTGCTCGGCTCCATCGAACTCGATTCCAGCGGCATGCCTGTTTCCGCTACGCTCAACACGGATGCCGTCGGCGCCACGGCACTCCCGGGCGTCGAGACAGGTGCGGAACCAAAGGTCGCTTCCCTCACCAGCGAAAGCGACGTCTACCAGTCCGCCTATGGACATGTTCTGTCGGGAGACTACGGACTGGCCGAGAACGAGTTCAGCGACTTCCTGACACGCTATCCCGGCAGCGCGAAGGTTGCGGACGCCAGTTTCTGGCTCGGTGAGGCTCAGTATTCGCAGGGCAAGTACAACGAATCCGCCAAGACCTTCCTCAATGCGCATCAGGCCTACGGCACCTCGCCAAAGGCGCCTGAAATGCTCCTGAAGCTCGGCATGTCGCTTGCCGCGCTGGACAATACCGATACCGCCTGCGCAACGCTGCGCGAAGTCACCCGCCGCTACCCCAAGGCCTCGCGTGCGGTCGTGAGCAAGGTTGCGACCGAACAGAAGCGCCTTGGCTGCTGACGCTTCCTGCCCGATGGCCGTGACTGCCGCCATTTCTCCCGAACTTGCCGCTACGGCGTTTCTGAACTCACTGAAGAAGCCCACCCGCCTTCTCGTAGCCATTTCCGGTGGAGGCGATTCGACCGGCTTGCTCGTTGCCCTTGATCGCGCACTGCGCAATGGCAACTTCTCTCATTCGCTGACCGCCGCGACCGTCGATCATGCCCTGCGCGCCGAATCCGCCGCAGAGGCCGGAAGCGTTGCGGATCTGTGCGCTCGGCTTGACATTGCCCATGTCATCCAGCGCTGGCAGGATGAAAAACCGGAGACCGGCCTTTCTGCCGCCGCTCGCGAGGCACGCTACCATCTGCTCGTGGAGGCCGCCGGTGAGCTTGGCGCTGATCTTATCGTCACCGGGCATACCGCCGACGACCAGGCCGAGACCATCGCCATGCGCTCCGCCCGTGCCGCCACGGCAAGCCACGGCCTGTCCGGCATGGCTCCCGCTACCCTTTTCGAACGCAGCTTCTGGATCATGCGGCCCTTTCTCGGCGTCCGACGCGCCGATATCCGTCGGTATCTCGCAACGGGCGGTCACGGCTGGATCGATGACCCGACCAACCTCGATCCACACTACGAGCGGGTTCGGACACGCGAGGCCCTGGCTGTGGCCGACGCCACGCCGATCGCGCCCGACATGGGAGCGCGGCGTATGCGAATGTCCGCCGAAGCGGCACATCTGGTTCGGCAGTATTGCCAGGTTCACGCGGGCACGATCGTCCACCTCGACAGCGCAGCGCTCGACGCCGACGCGCCGGTCCTGCGCCATGCGCTTGCCGTTCTTCTGGCGGTTACCGGGGGGCGTATCCACCTGCCGGGACGCGATGCGATGGCGCAGGTCATGGCGTTTCTTGAACGAAAGCAGGACGGGCGCACGACCGTCGCCCGGACCCTTGTCCAGAAACGCAAGGATGGCGTCTACCTGATGCGCGAGCGCCGCGATATATTGCCGCTGGCGGTCGCTCCCGGCCAAACCGCCGTCTGGGATGGACGGTTCGTCATTCACAACTTCGGTGAACGCGAGTTGCGGATCGAGCCTGGATCCGCAAGTGAGAGCATTGGGCCGCTTGAAGCAGTTCCCGAATCCATTGCGCGTCATGCTGCGCTTATCGCACCGCGCATGGCACCTCAGGGAAGCGGGAAATCGCGAGGTCCCATGGCCTCTACCCCCGTCCGGGTCGAGCCGGTACTCGCGCCCTTCGACCGCTTCCTGCCCGCCTTCGACCTTGAAATCGCCAATGCCGTCGCCCGGCTGTTCGGACGGGACCCCTATCCCACCCCGCCAGTTTAGATGTTATTGACGGAAAACGCATCGAAACGCTCGCCTTGCCTTGGCAAGGGCGTGGCGCAACCCTATGTTACTGGATAATCATGTCGGCCGCAGACAGTGCGAGCCGTTTCTGTTCGGGGAGTTCAATGAACCCAAATTTTCGTAATTTCGCGCTTTGGGCCATAATTGCGCTGTTGCTGATCGCGCTGTTCAGCATGTTTCAGACAACGCCATCGCAGACCAGTTCGCGCGAAATACCGTATTCGCAGTTTCTGCGGGAGGTTGATGCCAGTCGTGTGCGCGACGTGACTGTCACCGGAAACCGTGTGATCGGCACCTATGTCGAAAACGGCACGGCCTTCCAGACCTATGCACCCGTCATCGACGACAATCTGCTTGAAAAGCTGCAGTCGAAGAACGTCATGATCGTGGCCCGCCCCGAAACGGACGGCTCCTCCGGGTTCCTGAGCTATGTCGGCACGCTCCTGCCCATGTTGCTCATCCTCGGTGTCTGGCTGTTCTTCATGCGCCAGATGCAGGGTGGTTCGCGCGGCGCAATGGGCTTCGGCAAGTCCAAGGCCAAGCTTCTGACCGAAGCGCACGGTCGCGTCACCTTCGAGGATGTCGCAGGCGTGGACGAAGCCAAGCAGGACCTCGAAGAGATCGTCGAATTCCTACGCGACCCGCAGAAATTCCAGCGTCTCGGTGGGCGCATTCCCCGTGGCGTGCTGCTGGTCGGCCCTCCGGGTACCGGTAAGACGCTGCTCGCCCGTGCCATTGCCGGTGAGGCCAACGTACCCTTCTTCACCATTTCCGGTTCTGACTTCGTTGAAATGTTTGTCGGCGTCGGCGCCAGCCGCGTCCGTGACATGTTCGAGCAGGCAAAGAAAAATGCACCTTGCATCATCTTCATCGATGAAATCGACGCGGTCGGACGCCATCGCGGCGCCGGCCTCGGCGGCGGCAATGATGAGCGCGAACAGACGCTCAACCAGTTGCTCGTCGAAATGGACGGCTTCGAGGCCAATGAAGGCATCATCCTGATCGCGGCGACCAACCGCCCCGACGTTCTCGATCCCGCGCTTCTGCGTCCGGGCCGTTTCGACCGCCAGGTCGTCGTTCCAAACCCGGATATCGTCGGCCGCGAACGCATCCTAAAGGTTCACGCCCGCAACGTCCCGCTCGCCCCGAACGTAGACCTGAAGGTTCTTGCACGCGGTACGCCGGGCTTCTCGGGCGCCGACCTGATGAACCTCGTGAACGAGGCGGCACTCATGGCAGCGCGTCGCAACAAGCGCGTCGTCACCATGGCCGAATTCGAGGACGCCAAGGACAAGATCATGATGGGTGCCGAGCGCCGCTCGTCCGCGATGACCGAGGCCGAAAAGAAGCTGACCGCCTATCACGAGGCCGGCCATGCGATCTGCGCCCTGAAGGTTGCCGTGGCCGATCCGCTGCACAAAGCCACCATCATCCCGCGCGGCCGCGCACTCGGCATGGTCATGCAGTTGCCTGAGGGCGACCGCTATTCGATGAGCTACAAGTGGATGGTGTCCCGCCTTGCCATCATGATGGGCGGACGCGTTGCGGAGGAACTGACCTTCGGCAAGGAAAACATCACCTCGGGCGCTTCCTCGGACATCGAACAGGCAACCAAGCTTGCGCGCGCCATGGTCACCCAATGGGGCTTTTCCGACGTGCTCGGCCATGTCTCCTACGGTGAAAACCAGCAGGAGGTTTTCCTCGGTCATTCGGTCTCGCAGACCAGGAACGTCTCGGAATCGACGGCCCAGAAGATCGACAACGAAGTGCGCCGGCTGATCGACGAAGCCTACACCCAGGCGACGACGATCCTCACGGAGAACCACGACGGCTTCATCGCCATCGCCGAGGGCCTGCTGGAATACGAGACCCTCACGGGTGACGAAATCAAGGCTCTGCTGCGCGGCGAAAAGCCGGCTCGCGACCTGGGCGATGATACGCCTCCGAGCCGTGGCTCGGCCGTACCCAGCGCAGGTGCCAAGAAAGACGGCGCTCCCGGCACCAAGGGCGGCGAACCGGAAAGCGGGCTGGAACCTCAGCCGCACTGAGCATCGGCACATCATGCAGCAAGGAGACCATCTGGCCCCAACGCCAGGTGGTCTTTTTGTCTTTGGTCACAGGATATAATCGCCTTTGACGCGAATTTACGTGCCGTAAATGATTTTTTGTGGCAAGAGCAGCCCGATATATGCCGCGCCCGCCTGTGACCGAATGATCGGCCGCGGGCGTGTATCTCGGGCGGGAGGCGGCAGCGACAACCATTTTCGGGAGAGCACATGACACGTCGCTATTTCGGTACGGACGGCATCCGAGGACAGTCCAACGTATTTCCAATGACGCCGGATCTCGCCATGCGCGTCGGCATTGCGGTCGGCACGATCTTTCGTCGCGGCCATCATCGCCATCGCGTGGTAATCGGCAAGGACACAAGGCTTTCCGGCTACATGCTCGAAAACGCCCTCGTTGCCGGTTTTACCGCGGCGGGCCTCGACGTCTTCCTGCTCGGGCCTATTCCGACGCCTGCCGTCGCCATGCTGACCCGTTCCCTGCGCGCCGATATCGGCGTCATGATCTCCGCTTCGCACAACCCCTTCGCCGACAACGGCATCAAGCTCTTCGGTCCGGACGGATACAAGCTTTCCGACGAAATCGAACACGAAATCGAGGAACTGCTCGATAAGGATATCTATTCGCAGCTCGCACCCTCCCACGAGATAGGCCGAGCCAAGCGCGTCGAGGGCGACATTTATCGCTATATCGAATACGTCAAGCGCACCCTTCCGCGCGACGTCACGCTGCACGGATTAAGGATAGCGATCGATTGCGCCAATGGCGCGGCCTACAAGGTCGCCCCGGCTGCCCTCTGGGAGCTGGGCGCCGAGGTGATCACTATCGGCAACGAACCGAACGGCACCAATATTAATCTGGATTGTGGTTCAACCCACCCTTCCGCACTCCAGAAAAAGGTCCACGAGGTGCGCGCCGACATCGGCATCGCGCTCGACGGCGACGCCGACCGCGTCATCATCATTGACGAGAACGGCGCTATCGTCGATGGCGACCAGCTCATGGCGGTGATTGCCGAAACCTGGGCAAACGACCGCACGCTGAAAGGCGACGGCATCGTCGCAACCGTAATGTCCAACCTCGGGCTCGAGCGCTTCCTCAACAGCAAGGGCCTGTCCCTGGCACGCACCAAAGTCGGCGACCGCTACGTCGTCGAGCACATGCGCCGGCACGATTTCAATGTCGGCGGAGAGCAGTCCGGCCATATCGTTCTTTCCGATTTCGGTACTACCGGTGACGGCATCGTCGCCGCGCTGCAGATCCTGGCCAGCGTCAAGCGCACCGGCAAGACCGTCAGCGAGCTCTGCCACCGCTTCGACCCGGTGCCGCAGCTCCTGCGCAATGTCCGCATTTCCGGCGGCAAGCCACTCGAGGACAGCCACGTCAAGAAGGCGATCGCGGAGGCGGAAAACGAGCTTTCGAAAAACGGGCGCCTGGTCATCCGGCCATCCGGAACCGAGCCTCTGATCCGCGTCATGGCAGAAGGTGACGACCGCAGCCAGATCGAACGCATCGTCAACGATCTCGTCGGTGCCATTTCGAGCGTGCACACCGCCGCCGCCTGACGGCCTCGCCGCGGCAAGGCGTCAACTGAAATTGACCTGCCAGGACACGCCGAAGCGGTCGACCACCCAGCCGAAACGCTTGGAGAAGCCGTAATTTCCGACCGGCATCAGAACGCCGCCGTCCTTTCCGAGGGCGGCTGCGATGCGGTCGACGTCGCTTTCCGTGTCGCATTCGACGAACAGCGAAGTGGACGGTGTGAAGGTGAACGCGTGGACATCTGGACTGTCACTGAAGATGACATTCTGCCCGGCCAGCGAGACCACGGCCTTCATCACCTTGCCCTCTCCTGCAGGAGCACCGGCACCGTGACGGACCAGCTCGAGGACTTCCGAGCCGGGGAGGACCGAAACATAAAAGTTGATCGCTTCCTCCGCCCGGCCGACAAACATCAGGAATGGTGCTACCGTTGTCATGTGCCTTCCCTCCCAATCGAGACTGGCGCGACGCTAACAGACGCCCCACAACCGCTTCAACCCGCCGGCGCGGAAATACAACCAAAAAAACCCGGCACCATGCGGTACCGGGTCTGTGAGGTCGCACCTGTAAGCCGGAATCACGCCGAAAGCTTGGCCATCACTTCGTCCGACACTTCGAAGTTCGAATAGACGTTCTGCACATCGTCATCGTCTTCGAGCGTGTCGATCAGCTTCATAAGCGACTGGGCTTTCTCTTCATCGACCGGAACCGTGTTCTGCGGCTTCCAGATTGCCTTGACGGTTTCGGCCTCGCCGAGGCTTGCCTCGAGCGTCTTGGAAACTTCGCCGATATCCTCGAAGCCGCAGATGATCGTGTGACCATCCTCATCGGTGGTGACATCCTCGGCGCCGGCCTCGATCGCCGCTTCCATCACCTTGTCGGCATCGCCGACGGAAAGCTTGTAGGTGATTTCGCCAACGCGATCGAAGGAGAACGAAACCGAACCGGTTTCGCCGAGCGCACCGCCGGCCTTGGTAAAGGTCGAGCGCACGGAAGAGGCAGTACGGTTGCGGTTGTCGGTCAGCGCCTCGACGATGACGGCGACGCCGCCCGGGCCGTAGCCCTCGTAGCGGACTTCTTCGTAGTTCTCGCCCTCAGCACCGGACGCCTTCTTGATGGCGCGTTCGATGTTGTCCTTCGGCATCGACTGCGCCTTGGCGTTCTGGATCGCCAGCCTGAGGCGGGCGTTCATCGACGGGTCAGGCAGACCGGCCTTCGCGGCGACGGTAATTTCACGCGCAAGCTTGGAGAACATTTTCGACCGCACGGAATCCTGACGGCCCTTGCGGTGCATGATGTTTTTAAACTGTGAATGGCCAGCCATGGCACCCCTGATCACACCTATTGTTCGGAATGGCGCCTTATAAGAGCGATGACGGCGCTGTTCAAGAGCAAGGCGGGCAATTCGCCGTCCGTAATAGCTTCGCGGGCAATCCCGCGAGGAAAGAGGCGGACGGCGAAAAGGTTTTTCACGCAGCAGTCGAAACCGCCCCGTTGCCGATGAGCGAGCGGATGGCCAGTTCCTCGGCGGAAAATTCTGCATTCGTGATTGCGCCGAATGCCGCCGCCGCGCATTGGGTTCGGGCCGGCGCTTCGGTGAGCGCATCCGGACCGCTGAGACGGAACGAAACCGCGGATAGCGGACCGAAGAGAAGCGCTCTTTCCAGTTCGGGCCATATCTGCACATCGGGCTCGACGCCGGCATTGCGGGCAAAGGTCAGAGCCGCGACATGCATCGGCATGGAGGGTGGGCCGGCCCGCATGGCCTTGCTGCGCTGAAGCCCTTCCGCCATTTCGGCCTTCGAAGGCGCAGGACGGATACCGGCGAAACAATAGCTGATCCAGCGGGCCTGCAGTTCCAGCACCGGCAGATAGGGTCCGACCAGATCGTAGAGACCGAGGAAAGCGAGCCCGGGAAGCTCGGGATGGAAAGTATGGTCGTGCAAGTCGATATGCGCCTCGTCGAGACCGACGGCGGCCGCGACTTCGTCGCCGAGCCATGGCAGGGAAAGCCGGTACCCGGTGCCGAAGATGATTCCGTCGGCATCGAAGGTCTCGCCATTTTCGAACAGAACACGGCGACCATCGATGCGCTTGATCCAGGACGTCACGTTGATGCGCCCCTCGGCCACGGCGGGAAGGAACTGCTGCGACTGGGTAACGCCGGCCGCGAATATGTTGTCATCGGGCATCGGCGCGCCGAACTGGGCCGGATTGCCGGCGACACCAAGTACCTTCGCCTTGAAACCGGCCGCGAGTTGTTCCGGCGAGGCGACTGCGCCGAGCAGCGCCGATGCGCGATTGAACATCACGTGTTCGGTCGGCACACCGCAGATGAGCTTCGGCAGCACGTAGCGCTGGCGCCGGTTGGTCACCGTCACATGGGCGGCCCCGCCATAGGCCAGCTCCGAGGCGATCTCCAATGCGCTGATCGAGCAACCGGCAACGAGCACCTTGCGGCCCCGATATCGCTCGACGCCATTGTACTGTGCCGCGTGAATCGCACCCAAAGTACCGCCGAAGCCATCCAGTCCCGGAACGTCAGGGACGGTCGGCGCATTGTGGCGACCGCTTGCAACGATCACCCTCCGGAAGATCTCCTGACGCGCCCGTCCACCGGCGACCGAGCGCACGAGCCAGCTGTCGTCCGGTCCCCGCTCGAGCGACTCCACCCGCGTGGACAGCCGCAGATGCGGCAGCAGACCCAGGGTGAACGCGTAGCGCTCGAGATAGTCCAGCATGTCGTCCTGCGTCACATAAACCGGCGAACTGGGTGCGTGATCCAGATCGGAAAAAGCAGTCATGATGCGGCTGGTGTTCGTGCGCATCCCGGGCCATGTAGCGCTGGCGGCGGACGCCGAATTCCACTGGCCTCCGACCCTGGCGGAGGCTTCGAAGATGACCGGTTCGAAGCCGTGGGCGCGCAGCCATCGGCCCGCGACGAGACCACCCGGTCCCGCGCCGATGACGGCGACGGCGTTGTCCGGCATGATCGTTGAGGGTTCGCTTTGCATTTACTTGCTCCTTCGTTGTGAGGAGCATCGCTATAGTGACGTCTTTCGGGTCCGTTTCCTAAAAGCTTCCTAAGCGAAGAAACTCCGATCCTAAAACTTGCATAACTGCTGTATTGGATAGTGAGAGCAACGGGACAAACCATGTTGGACGACGACCTGACCGCTTTCATCGAAAGCCCTGTCATGCAGATTGTGGGAACGACGGGAGCCGTCCGCCGGCCCGCGATCGGGCGTGGCGTCGGCGCCTGGCGCTCCCGCGACCGGGGTTGCATCGACCTTGTCCTGTCGTCCTGGCAATGGCCCGAAACGATTGCCAACCTTCGCGACAACGGCCGCATTGCCGTGACGTTTTCCCGACCGTCGGACTATGTCACCTATCAGGTGAAGGGAACCGCGACGTTGCGCCCCGCAGACGAGGAGGAGACCGAGCGATCTGCCCGATACATGGTCGCGATCGTGTCGACACTGATGCGTCTCGGGCTCGCCCCCGAAATCATTGCGCCATGGCTGGCAAGTCGCGACGTGATCGTGGCCACGATCAGGGTTTCCGCCGTCTACGTGCAGACACCCGGATCGAAGGCAGGCACGAAGCTGCGGAGCCCCGACTGATGAACTGGTCGCTTGCCGAACTCGAAGCCTGTTTCGAAGGCGTAATCCCATCGATCATCGCGACCTCGGATGCCGATGGCATCCCCAACATCTCCTACCTCTCGCATGTCGCGATCGTGGATGACGAACATGTCGCGCTGTCGAACCAGTTTTTCGCCAAGACCGCCGCCAACATCCGGCTCAATCCACAGGCGACGCTTCTCGTCGTCGATGGTCAGAACGGCGCGCAGTTCCGGTTGAAATTGCTCTTTGCATATTCCATGGAGGACGGTCCCCTCTTCGAGCGCCTGTCCCTGCAGGTGAGCGCCAGCAGTGCGCAGGTCGGCATGAGCGAGGTGATGCGCCTGCGTCTCGTCGATGTCTTCCGGGTTCTGAGCATCGAGGCCGTCCCATCACCAGTCGAGACACGAAAGCCGCAACAGCCGGAAAAAAAGCGGCTCCAGGCGGCGGACAGCATCGCCGATAGGATCGCGGCCGAGATCGATGCCGACAGCATCGTTGACGCGACCCTGCAAGGCATCCGTGATCGTCTCGGCTTGGAGCACGGCCTGTTTCTGCATTGCTACAGCGAGCGGGGTCAGGTCGTGGCAATCGGAAGCATCGGATATGCGCCCTCGGGCATCGGCGCTGAGGTCCCCATCGGCGAAGGCCTCATCGGCGCGGCTGCGGCAAGTGGAAAGACCGTGAAGGTCAGCGACATGAGCCGCGTCAGGCGGTTTGGTTCTGCCATCCGCAGCTCCATGCGCGACGAGAACAGGACCCGTTCCATCCCTCTGCCCGGCATGCCCGACGCGATGAGCCAGATCGCGGTGCCGCTGACCGTTCACAACGCGGTCGAAGGTGTGCTGTTCTTCGAGAGTGCCGAAAGACTGGCCTTCACGCGCGATGACGAGGCGGCCCTTTCGATTATCGCCCGCCAGGCCGCGGTATCGCTGGCGCTTTGCGAACGCCTGTCGCTCGAAGCGGAAGCCGGCGCCCGCCCACGCAAGACGGCCCCTGCCAGCGAGAACCTGATCGACATCGTCCACCATCGCTTTGATGACAGCGTCTTCATCAACGGCGATTACGTCATCAAGGGTGTCGCCGGGCGCTTGCTGGTCTTCATGCTGGAACAGCATCTTCAAAGCGGACGCCAGGAGTTCACAAACCGTGAGATCCGGTTGGAAGCAAGCTTGCGCCTGCCGGATTTCAAGGACAATCTCGAAACGCGCCTGCTTTTGCTCCGGCGAAGGCTTGAGGAAAAGGCCTTTCCTGTCCGCCTGCTGCGCTTGGACAGAGGCAAGATCGGCCTCGATATTGCGGGCGAATTACGTCTGACCCGGCAATAGGATGGGACCGCAGGCATGGGCCCTGCCCCTTTCCGCCCGTTTCAGACCCCGCTCAATACGAGAATGAGCGGTTTCGTCGGCAGCGTGCGCATCGAGACAGTGACGCCGGGGCTGTCGGATACCTTCCAGTCAAAATCCTCTCCGAACATGGCGAGAAAATTCTCGATCGGCGGACCACGCCGATGCATCGGCAGGATAAGGGCCGAGCGCAACCGCTTGATCGTCCGGCTCATGCTGTCGGCGCCCATGGTCAGCCCGCCGTCGACCGGCACCATGACGACATCCAGTCGTCCGATCTCGGCGAAATGGCTGTCCGTCAGTTCATGATGCAGATGGCCGAGATGGCCAATGCACAGCCCAGCGACCTCGAAAATGAAGATGGAATTGCCATTGGGTTCGAACGCTCCGCCCCAACTGCGGATATCGGTCGTCACATTGCGGATATAGGCGTCGCCGATCACGTGATGATGCACGGCCTTTTCGCCCGGCATATCGTCCCAGCCATGCAGCACGTTCGCGATGCCCGGATCGGGCGTCAAAGTGAAATGGCTGGAATGCGCCTTGTTCATCGTCACCACGTCCGGCAGGCGCGGCGATCTCAGCCAGCCGTTATAATCCGTCGCAATCGATATGCCTCCCGGCGTGTCGATCAGAAAAGTCGAATGTCCGAGATAGGAGATCGTCACCTCTTCATCAAACGCGGCGAACTGCCGGGCCAACCCCTCCTCGGCTGGTTTGAACGTGGCGAAAGTGGCAGCCGGCAGCTTTTCCGCAATCAGCTGACATTGGCTGACAGGCGGCCGCCCCTCTTCGGCAGACGAGAGAACCGGAAAGGCCAGGGAAACGAAAACAGCAAAGGCAAGTCCAGGCAGCATCGTGCCGCTCCCGCGCCGTCACATCTGACCGCAAGGATGCGGCAGGCGACAAGACGGGTAAAGAACAAATGTGCTGCGAAGCCTCACATTTTCGTCAACGTCCATGCATGGCTCTAAGAGCCTAGACCCAGAACTCCGGGATGCTCTCGGTGAGCCGCGGCCCGATCCGGAGCGGCGCGATTTTTTCCGCAAGTCCGGTGCGGTCGGAGATCTCCACGCCGACGCCGCAGATGGTCGCCGGACCGTGCGCGGCCTCGAAACGACCCTTGGGCATCTTGGAAATAAACCGGTTGAGCGGCTCTTCCTTCTCCATGCCGAGTGAACTGTCGTAATCGCCGCACATGCCGGCATCCGACATATAGGCCGTGCCGCCGTTCAGGATCTGGTGGTCGGCGGTCGGCACATGGGTATGGGTGCCGACGACGAGGCTCGCGCGCCCATCGACGAAATGGCCGAAGCATTGCTTTTCGCTGGTCGCCTCGGCATGGAAGTCGAAGACGATGGCGTCGGCCTGTTCCTTCAGCGGGCAGGCGGCGAGGATCACTTCGGCCGATTTGAAGGGATCATCGAGTTCCGGGTGCATGAACACCCGGCCCATGATGTTGGCGACCAGAATGCGCGCGCCGTTGCGTGCGTAGAACAGGCCAGAACCCTTGCCCGGCGTTCCGTTGGGATAGTTGGCCGGCCGGAGAAACTGGTCATGCCGCTCGCAGAAGCTGACAGCTTCCTTCTGGTCCCAAACGTGATTGCCTGTCGTCACCACGTCGGCGCCGGCGCTGATGGTTTCGAGATAGATTTCTTCGGTGATGCCGAAACCGCCTGCCGCATTCTCGCCGTTGACAATGACGAAATCGAGTTTCAGGTCGGAAATCAGGCCGGGCAGGCGATCCCAGACCGCAGTGCGCCCTGTCTTGCCAACCATGTCACCGAGAAAAAGCAGCCGCATTCCTAATATCCAGTCATTGTCCGAAACGTCGCAAACCGCTTTCTGTCACCACGGCTTCCAGCCCGATATCATGCGGTTCAAAGGGCACATGTGCCACTTCCTGGCAGTCGAATGCAATGCCGATGAGCCGGGGGTCAAGGCCTTTTTGCCTCAATCGGGCAATTGCGCGATCATAGTGCCCTGCTCCATAGCCGATCCGGTGGCCGCAAGCATCGAAGGCGGAAAGCGGAACCAGCAGAATTTCCGGATCGAGAACCGGCGCATCCGTCGCCGGTCCACGCGTTCCGAAACCCGTGTCTACCAGTTCCGCGCCGGTGACCAGTTCGCGAAACACGATCGTCTCCCGGTCAAGGACGACCGGCAGACTGAGCCGCGCCCCGCGCGCCTTCAATCGCCACATCAGGGGGCGAATGTCGGCTTCCGATCTGATCGGCAGGAACCCCGCAATGATCGTACCGGGCGCGAAATCGAGCGCATCGCCCGCATGCACCGCCATGGCTAGGCTGTTTTCGATCCGTGTCTCGGCGGGGATATTGTCTCGCGCCGCCAACCGCGCCTTGCGTATCTCAGCCTTTGTGAGCGCGTCGTCCGTCATTCTGTTTCTTTTCCTCGCCCGTCAGCAGATTGGCCGGGGCACCTTAATGCTGCCTGCAACCGGCGCAAGCGGCCCAGTGGAACGAAACGGTGATTGTCAGCAAGGAAAAATCGCTCATATGCCAGCGCCGATCCAGTTCGGACGATCGGCAATGTCTTTCACGATTTTGCGCTGACTGTGCGGACTTGTCGATTGCAGGCAGCACTTTCTACAATCGCGAATTTCATCACGAAACGATGATTTAATCTTCAACGATTAGGTTTTCCAGGACATCTCCCCCTTTGGAAGGCTCGCCATGAAAATCTTCTCCCGTTTCGGTCTGGTCGGTACCGTCACAGCCACGACTATCATGATCCTCGTTGTGTCGCTCGCCGCCGTCGCCTTGGCCATTTCGAGCAGCATCACCAGCCGGATCGAGGAACAGGCGATCACCAGCCAGGATACCAGCATGCGCACCGCCGCGACCCTCGTCGGACGTGACTTGCCGGGAGCGAAGATCACCTGGGGCAAGGACGGTAATGTCGAGCGCATCGTGGCCGACGCGGTCCCGGCGGAGTTTTCCTCGCACGATATGATCGACGCGATTGGCCGCATGACGGGACAAACGGCGACGATCTTCGCCTGGGATCCGGAAAGCAAGGATTTCTGGCGCAAGACGACCAACATCATCAAGCCGGACGGCAAGCGCGCGGTGGGAACCGCGCTCGGCCAGAAGGGTGCCGTCTATCCGGTCGTTACCCAGGGGAAGACCTATCGCGGCGAGGCCGTCATTCTCGACATCCCCTACTACACGATCTACCAGCCGATCTTCTCACCCGCCGGTGACGTGATCGGCATTCTCTATGCCGGCGTGCGCGCCTCCGAAATCAACGGCATGGCCACCGAGATGGCATGGACGATCGGGATCACCGCCCTTCTGGCGCTTCTGGCGGCGGCGGGCGTCATGACCCTGATCGCCCGCAAGATCCTTGGTTCTCTGCCGCGCCTGACGGCCGTTGCCGGCAATCTGGCCCAGGGTCAGCTCAACCTTGCCGTTCCCCACCAGGACATGCAGAATGAAATCGGTGCACTTGCCCGCTCGCTCGAAGTGTTCCGCGAAAGCGCTGTCCAGAAGGTCGAATTGGAACGCAAATCCGCCGAAAGCCAGTCGCTCGGAGAACAGGAACGTGCAGCGCGCGAAGCCGATAAGGCTCAGGAGGCCCGCCAGACGCAAATGGCCGTCGATGCCCTCGCAAACGGTCTGCGCGCACTGAGCGAGGGTGATCTGACCGCTCGCATCGATCAGCCGTTCACTTCCGGCCTCGACAAGCTTCGCGTCGACTTCAACAACTCGGTTGAGAAGCTCAACGCGACACTCTCGCAACTGCGCACCGAGACGCTGGGCGTCCAGGGCAATTCCAGCGAGATCCGCTCCGCTACCGACGATCTTTCCCGCCGGACCGAGCAGCAGGCCGCATCGCTCGAAGAAACCTCTGCCGCACTCGACGAAATCACCGCGGCGGTCAAGAGCGCATCGGCGCGCGCCGACGAAGCGACCGAACTGGCGGGCGCCACGCGCAAGAGCACGGAAACCTCGAGCAAGGTCGTGTCCGATGCGGTCGACGCCATGGGCCGTATCGAAAACGCCTCCAACGAGATTTCGAAGATCATCAACGTGATCGACGAGATCGCTTTCCAGACGAACCTTCTGGCGCTGAATGCCGGTGTCGAGGCGGCGCGTGCGGGCGATGCCGGCAAGGGCTTCGCGGTTGTCGCCCAGGAAGTTCGCGAACTCGCCCAGCGTTCGGCGAACGCGGCCAAGGATATCAAGGCTCTGATCACGAAGTCCGGTGAGGAAGTATCGGGTGGTGTCCGGCTCGTGCGCGCGACCGGCCAGGCGCTGGAAGAAATCTCCGGGCAGGTGTCCCGCATCAACGACCATATCAACTCGATCGCGACGGCTGCACGCGAGCAGGCAACCGGACTCCACGAAATCAGCAGCTCGGTCAACCAGATGGACCAGTTCACCCAGAAGAACGCCGCCATGGTCGAGGAAACGACAGCCGTTACCCACAAGCTGGCCGATAGCGCGTCCGCGCTCGCGGGCCTAGTGGCACAATTCCGGATGTCCAGCGCGGCCGCGCCAGCATCGTGGACACCGGTATCGCCCGTAGCAGATGCCGCATCTTCTCCCGTTCGTCGCGCCCCTGCCGTTGCTCCGCCAAAACCGCGTCCGGCCGAAGCGGCGACGCGCCCCGTCGCCTCGCCTGCCCGCAAGATGGTGAACTCGCTCGCCAAGGCCTTCACCTCCCCTGCCGCCGCGACGTCCACGGACGCCGACTGGGAGGAGTTTTGAGACAACAGACGATCCGCCGGGCGTCAGGCGCCCGGCGGATATACGTTTCAGCAGACGTTTCAGGGAGTTGAACTGCCCCATAGCCATGCGCTGACAATTGCTGGTCGCAGAGGTTGAGCCCGGATACTTTTTCGATAACATGCGGACCTTATCGGTCGAGCTCCTGCGAGGTATGCATGTTTCCGCTTTCCCATATGTTGAAATCCTTCATCCGCAAGGGCCAGCTGACCGTCATTGATGCCGGCGGAAAACGGCATGTCTTCGGCGGCCGGGAACCCGGCCCGCAGGTGACCATGCGGCTGACCGATCCAAAGCTCTACCGCTCTCTGGTATTCAAGGCCGAACTGGTCGCCGGCGAAGCCTATGTGGATGGCACCATGCGGTTCGAGGAGGGATCGACGCTTCGGGACTTCCTGATGCTCTTTTCGATCAATCGCCTGTCGCTCGGCTCCTACCCGATCCAGAAGGCCATCCGCGCCGTGCGGATGCGGTTCCGTAAGCGCGAGCAGTCGAACCGCAAGGGGCAGGCACAACAGAACGTCGCCCACCACTACGATCTCGGCAACGATTTCTACCGGCTCTTCCTCGACGAGAACATGCTCTATTCCTGCGCCTATTTCCGCGAGCCGGACGAAACACTGGAACAGGCGCAGCGCAACAAGCTGAGGCTGCTAGCCGCGAAGTTGAACCTGAAGCCCGGCATGAAGGTGCTCGACATCGGCTGCGGCTGGGGCGATCTGGCGCTCTATCTGGCAAAGCTGGAAGACGTCTCGGTCGTCGGCGTGACGCTGTCGAAGGAGCAGCACGCACTCGCGACCAAGAGGGCCGTCGATGCCGGCCTTGCCGGGCGGGTGCGTTTCGAACTGAAGGACTACCGCGATGTCGCGGAAACCTTCGACCGCATCGTCTCGGTCGGCATGTTCGAGCATGTCGGCGTGCAGCACTACGACGAGTTCTTCAAGAAGCTCAATGCGCTGATGCCGGACGACGGCCTGGCGGTCATCCACTCGATCGGCCATATGAGCCCGCCCGGCATGACCAGCCCCTGGCTGCGCAAATATATTTTCCCGGGCGGCTATTCGCCAGCCTTGTCTGAGGTCGTCGCAGTTACCGAACAGAACAGTCTGTGGGTCACCGACATCGAGGTCTTGCGCATTCACTACGCCACCACGCTTGCCCATTGGGGTCAACGCTTCGAGGCGAACCGCGACAAGGTCGTCGCCATGTATGACGAGCGCTTCGCCCGCATGTGGGAATTCTACCTGATCAGTTGCGAGATGGCGTTCCGCACCGGCAGCCAGATGGTCTTCCACCTGCAATTGTCGCGCAAGCGCGATGCGGCGCCGATCGTGCGCGACTACGTGACCGACTGCCAGCGCGCCTATATCGAACGCGAAAACGAACTGCATCTGGACGTCTGAGGCCGATTATTCGATGCCGCCATATGTCCTGACAAGATCGGCCATCGAGACTGCCTCGTCGGTACTCTCGGCGGTCAGACCGTCAGCAACGCCCCGGCGGTCCGGTTCACCGCGATTCTGGCTGACTTTCCATTTGCCTTCGATCGCGGTGATCTGCACCTCGATGCCGACGATACCCTTGAGTTGCGCGGTGATGAAGTCGTCGGGCGCGTCGCCGACGGCCCATGGTATCATACGCTTGCCCTCATGGCCGTCGGTCAGCCTATCGACCTGCGCCCTGATCCACTGGCTGTCCTCGATCACCCGGACCCTACCTCGCACCTGGACGATGGCGTAATTCCAGGTGGGCACCACCTTGCCGGTCTCGCGCTTCGTCTCATACCAGGAAGGTGTGATGTAATGATCGGCGCCCTGAAAGACGATCAGCACCTCCGCACCCTTGGCCAACGCCCGCCATTGCGGGTTGGCTCTGGCCATATGCGCCTGAAGGGTGCCCAGCCCCTCGTCCGCTTTCGCCAACCGGAAGGGGATCGGATTGGCCATCAACCCGTCTTCTCCCGACGATATCAGGAGCCCGAGCGGATGATCCCTTATCAGGGCGTGCTGAACGTCGAGGCGTTCCTCGCGAAAATGCGGCGGCTGGTACATGAAAGGGGCGGTCCTTGAATGCCTGTGGTCGGCCGGCATTTGACGCGGCGGGATTTCTCCCGTCAATCCCCGGCCATTTTACCGCGCCGAGTACAAGGGCTAGCGCAAGGCACCTAATCATTGCTTCAGCATCACGGTGCGGCGAGCCGGCTGGCCTGCAGGGCCTCGTAAGCAGTCAGGTCTTTGAAAAGGGGAAAAGCGCGATCCACGGCAACCGATGGAGATTTACGATCCTGGGTGCCTACAAACGTAGGTGGGCGCCATATGTCCAGGCCCACGGGCCTGGTCAGGGACAGCTCCCTTTGGATCGAGTATGGCCCCAGGGATTGTGGTTCCTGTCGTGAGGCGCAGACCGCGTTTCAGATATAGGGTCAAATCACATGAAGCGCCAGTGGCGATGATGACCACATGTCCATTTAGCCCTCTTGCCGCGCGGCACCAGTCGGGCGGGCCGTCAGCTTCTTGGTTATTCCGTTCAGCCGCTCGGTCAGTTCACCAATCGCTGCCGTCAACAGTTCTTCCTTGCGCCGCGCACCGGAAGCAGCGCTCTCGCGCCCTTCGCTGAGGGCCGCGAGTTCCTTCTCCATGGCGCTGACCTTGCGGTTGATTTCGGAGAGTTCATCCATCACCATGATCCCGGCCATTACCGTGATCCTGAGATCGCCTATTTCGCCGAACTGGGTCTTGAGGTGGCCGACATAACGGTCGAACTGGTTGGCGAGATCGATGAGGTGCCCCTCCTGGCCCTCTTCGCAGGCCATGCGATAGGCTTTCCCATCGATCGTCACCGTAATCTGAGCCATCCGTCTCCCCGCAAGCCTCGAAATCGAGCCCGTCTCCGCTCGACCGCTATCGGTCGAGAACGGCCCTTATCGTCTCCATCGCCGTCACCAGCCGCCGCGATACTTCGCGATTGACCTCCTCGAGCCGGTTTGCCCGGAATTCCGACTGGTCGAGTTCCTGGGCAAGCCGGGCGCGGTCCGCATGCACTCGCTTGACCTCGCCTTCGACCTCGCTACTTTCGCGCTGGACCTCAATGCGCATGTCGATGGCATTCTCCAGGCCGGAAATTGCCTGTCGCAAAGCGCTGAGCGCCACATCAACCGTGTTGTCTGTCGACATTTCGTTGTCCCGGCTTTCCAAAAAAGGTCACCGAATCGCCCTGAAGATCCGCTATCTTGATTATGGACAGTATTCGCTTGAATTGCCGCCCGTCAATAAAACCTGCCCGGGGCCGACCTGCCTAAACTGTGGACGAGCCAACAAATACCGCCGCTCTTGGGCAGGATGGTGGCGATGCGCGGCATACAGGCACTCGGCTGAATTCTTGCCCGGGAAAAGTCCAGAATCCCGCGGATTTGTTGACTCGCACGATTCACCTGCTATGGATCAGCCGCCTTCAGACAGTCCGCGCCCGGTGCGGACATCCCTTGAGACCCGGAATAAGCGGAAAAGCGATGATCTCTCCCGAAAAACATAACCGGATGGCGAATGCGATCCGATTTCTGGCCATGGACGCAGTGGAAAAAGCCAATTCTGGCCATCCAGGCATGCCGATGGGCTGCGCCGATGTGGCCACCGTGCTTTTCACACGCTTCCTGAACTTCGATCCCAAGAACCCGCTCTGGCCGGACCGCGACCGCTTCGTGCTGTCGGCTGGTCACGGTTCCATGCTCCTCTATGCCCTGCTCTACCTGACGGGTTATGAAGACATGACCATCGAGGACATCAAGCAGTTCCGCCAGATGGGCGCGAAGACCGCTGGGCACCCCGAATACGGCCATGCCTCAGGCATCGAGACCACGACCGGCCCGCTCGGCCAGGGCATAGCAAATGCCGTCGGCATGGCGATCGCCGAGAAGAAGCTCGCCAATGAGTTCGGCTCGGAACTGATGAACCATTATACCTATGCGCTGGCCGGCGACGGCTGCCTGATGGAGGGCATCAGCCAGGAGGCGATCTCGCTGGCCGGGCACCTCAAGCTCAACAAGCTGATCGTCCTGTGGGACGACAACGGCATCTCGATTGACGGCGCGATCTCGCTGGCCGACTCGACCGACCAGCATGCCCGCTTCAAGGCTTCGGGCTGGAACACGCTCGCCGTTGACGGCCATGATCCGGAAGCGATCGCCGCCGCCATCGAAACCGCACAGAAATCCGACAAGCCGACCATGATCGCCTGCAAGACGGTCATCGGCTTCGGTGCGCCGAACAAGGCCGGCTCCCACAAGGTCCATGGTTCTCCGCTCGGCGCCGACGAAATCGCGGCTACCCGCAAGGCTCTCGGATGGGCCGAGGAAGCCTTCTCCGTTCCCGCCGACGTCCTCGACGCCTGGCGCATCGCCGGGCTTCGCTCCACCAAGACCCGCAAGGACTGGGAAGACCGGCTTGCAGCGAGCAGCCCGGACAAGCGTGCGGAATTTACCCGCCGCTTCGCCGGTGACCTGCCCGGCAACTTCGATGCCACAATCGACGCCTACAAGAAGAAGCTCGCCGAAACCAAGCCGACGGTAGCCACCCGCAAGGCTTCGGAAGATGCACTCGAGGTTATCAACGGCGTTCTCACCGAGACTCTCGGCGGTTCGGCTGACCTGACCGGCTCCAACAACACCAAGACGAGCCAGACGAAATCGATCACGCCCGACGATTTCTCCGGCCGCTACATCCATTGGGGCATTCGCGAACACGGCATGGCCGCTGCCATGAACGGTATCGCGCTGCATGGCGGCCTGATCCCCTATTCGGGCGGCTTCCTGATCTTTTCGGACTACTGCCGTCCGTCGATCCGCCTCGCCGCCCTGATGGGCATCCGTGTCATCCACGTGCTGACGCACGATTCCATCGGTCTTGGCGAAGACGGACCGACCCACCAACCGGTCGAGCATATGGCAGCGCTCCGCGCCATCCCGAACCTCCTGGTCTTCCGCCCGGCCGACGCGACCGAAACGGCAGAGTGCTGGCAGATCGCACTCGAAGAGAAGCATCGCCCTTCGGGCATTGCCCTTACGCGCCAGAATCTTGCCCCGGCACGCACCGACTACGATGAGAAGAATCTCTGCGCTTCCGGCGCCTATGAACTTCTGTCTGCAAGCGACGCTAAGGTTTCGATCTTCGCATCCGGTTCCGAAGTCGAGATCGCACTCCAGGCCCATGCAATGCTGGCGCAGAAGGGAATTTCCGCCCGCGTTGTCTCCGTGCCCTGCTTCGAACTCTTCTTCGAGCAGCCGGAAGCCTATCGCGCCGCCATCATCGGCACCTCGCCGGTCAAGGTGGCCGTCGAAGCCGGGATTCGTCAGGGATGGGATAGCTTCATCGGCTCCGACGGAATATTTGTCGGTATGAAGTCCTTCGGCGCCTCCGCCCCCTACAAGGAACTCTACAAGCATTTCGGCATCACCGCGGAGGCGATCGTCGCCGCGGCGGAAGCAAAACTGGCATAAGTCAAATCGTCGCAGGGCGTATTCGAGCGTCCTGCGATCCGATAACCTGAAGGTCTTTCTTTCAAGCGGGAGTGTATGCAATGACTGTGAAAGTTGCCATAAATGGCTTTGGCCGCATCGGCCGCAACGTACTGCGCGCAATCGTCGAATCCGGCCGGACTGACATCGAGGTCGTCGCCATCAACGACCTCGGCCCGGTTGAAACCAACGCGCACCTGCTGCGCTATGACAGCATCCACGGCAAGTTTCCGGCCGATGTGAAGGTCGAGGGCGACACCATCATCGTGGGCGGCGGCAAGCCGATCAAGGTCACCGCGATCAAGGACCCGGCAACGCTCCCGCACAAGGAACTCGGCGTTGACATCGCCATGGAGTGCACCGGCATCTTCACCTCGCGCGACAAGGCTGCCATGCACCTGACCGCTGGCGCCAAGCGCGTCATCGTTTCGGCACCGGCTGACGGCGCCGACCTGACCGTCGTATTCGGCGTCAACCACGATAAGCTGACAAAGGATCACCTGGTCATTTCCAACGCGTCCTGCACGACCAACTGCCTCGTGCCGGTGGTCAAGGTTCTGAACGACGCGATCGGCATCGATCACGGCTTCATGACCACGATCCACTCCTACACCGGCGACCAGCCGACGCTGGACACGATGCACAAGGACCTCTACCGCGCCCGTGCGGCCGCGCTGTCGATGATCCCGACTTCGACGGGTGCTGCCAAGGCTGTCGGCCTCGTCTTGCCAGAACTCAAGGGCAAGCTGGACGGCACCTCGATCCGTGTTCCGACACCGAATGTCTCGGTCGTCGACTTCAAGTTCGTCGCCAAGAAGAGCACCACCAAGGAAGAAGTCAACGAAGCGATCAAGGCTGCCTCGAACGGCGCCCTGAAGGGTATCCTCGGCTATACCGAGGAGCCGCTGGTCTCGCGTGACTTCAATCACGATAGCCATTCGTCGATCTTCGCCATCGACCAGACCAAGGTCCTCGAAGGCAACTTCGTGCGCATCCTGACCTGGTACGACAACGAATGGGGCTTCTCCAACCGTATGTCGGATACCGCGGTCGCCCTGGGCAAACTGCTCTAAATCGGCAATCTCTCAGAGGCAATCCAGGACAGGCGGATCGGGAAACCGGTCCGCCTTTTCACTTTCTGAATTTCGCCCTACTCTGATCAAGATTGCAGACGAAGAGAAGCGAACACATTTGTCTCGCCTCGGCAGTTCTGCCCATTCAATCCAGCACAACGTCGCCGGCTTCCGATCTGCCGGGACGCAAGGCCGTCGTGATATCGTTTTCGACGCGGCGTTGCGTTGGATATGAGGGTAACATCCCGATGTGAGGGTCTGCTTGCGCGAAGGGGAAAAGGATTGGACGCTTTCTATGCCGTGACGCTGGTCTCGACCGGGCTTGTTCTTCTCGCTGCCTTCTCCAGCCTTCTGGCTTTCCGCTTCGGCGCACCGCTGCTTTTGCTCTTCCTGCTGATCGGTCTGCTCGCGGGCGTCGACGGGCTTGGTATCGATTTCTCCAACAACTCGCTGGCCTACGTTGTCGGTTCGATTGCCCTTGCGATCATCCTGTTCGATTCGGGATATGGCACCTCGCTGCAGTCCTTCAAGCTTTCGGCCCTTCCGGCTCTCACGGCTTCAACCGTTGGCGTGCTGATAACGGCAGCCCTCTTCGGCGTACTGGCCCATTTCCTGCTCGATTTCTCCTTCCTCGAAGGCCTCCTGCTCGGTTCGATCGTCGCCTCGACAGACGCGGCGGCCGTCTTCTTCCTGCTGCGCATCGGCGGCATCAACATCCGCGACCGGGTGCGCTCAACGCTGGAGGTCGAGTCGGGCACCAACGACCCCATGGCGATCTTTCTCACCATGGCGCTCGTTCAGTTGTTGTCCGCCGGCGAGGGCTATAGCGGCCTCGACCTCGATCTCATCCGACTATTCGTCGAACAGATAGGTCTTGGCCTTGCGCTCGGATTGATTGGTGGCGCGCTCATCACCTTCGTGCTGAGGCGGATCTCCGTCGAGCGCGGCCTAGCCCCGATCTTCATGCTCGCCATGGCGCTGCTGGTCTTTTCCTATACGGGTGCGGTCGGTGGCAGCGGCTTCCTCGCGGTTTATGTGGCGGGTATTTATGCCGGCAGCCAGAAGATCCCCGCAGGCGCCGCCATCAGCCGCTTTCAGGACGGGATGACCTGGCTCTCCCAGATCGTCATGTTCCTGGTGCTCGGCCTGCTCGCGACGCCCTCCCAATTTCCCTCCATCCTTGTTCCGGCTGTGCTGCTGGGTCTGTTCCTCGTCTTCATCGCCCGGCCGCTGGCGATCTGGCTGTGTTTGCTCCCCTTCGACTACACGCAACGAGAAACCACCTTCATCGCCTGGGTCGGTCTTCGTGGCGCCGTTTCGATCCTGCTCGCGATCCTGCCGATCCTCGGCAATCTCGAGGACGGCCAGCTCTATTTCAACACCGCTTTCATCGTGGTCATGATCTCGCTTCTGGTACAGGGCTGGACGATCAAGCCGGTCGCGCGCAAGCTTGGACTCATCATCCCTCCCCGCATCGGCGCGATCGACAAGGTGGAACTCGACCTGCCCGGTGCGGCCAATCATGAGCTTCTGGCCTACCGCGTCGTCGCAGACAGTCCCGTGCTCCGAGGCGAGCGGATCCCGCGCTGGGCCATGCCATCTCTCGTCATCCGCGACGGCAAGTCGATGCGTTACCAGTATGCGGGCCGGCTGAAAGAAAACGACCAGGTCTACCTCTTCATCGCGCCGGGTTACTCCCGCCTGCTCGACCGTCTTTTCGCCAGCAGGGCGCCGGTCGCCGAAGACGACAGCGAGTTCTTCGGCACCTTCGCCATCTCTCCCGCCACCCGTGTCGATGACCTTGACCAGGCCTATGGGCCGCTGACGATAAATGAGGCCGATCGCGCCAGGACGGTTGCCGAGCTGATTGCGCAGCGCCTCGGTGGCAAGGCCGACTACGCCGACCGCGTGCGCCTCGGCACCATCGTGCTGATCGTTCGCGATCTCGACGAGATGGGACATATTGCCTCGGTCGGCGTCTCGCTCGAACCGGTTGCCCCGGCTACCAACCTGCCAATCTTCCTGAACATCCGCGAACTCGCGCATGCAATCCGCGACTATCTGCGCAGGCAGCGCGCCAAGGCCGGCACCGGCGAAAAATGATCCGGGTCGCCTTGCGTCGCCGTTCAGTCGGTGTAAGGTCCCTCCCCGTCAGCCCCATTCCTGCAACTCCTTAACGACGGGTATCATCATGCCGGCTTTCAAAACACTCGACGACCTCACCGACATCGCGGGCAAGCGCGTACTTGTGCGCGTCGACCTCAATGTACCCATGGCCGACGGCAAGGTCAGCGATGCAACCCGCATTGAGCGCGTCGCACCGACGATCAGGGAATTGTCGGAGAAAGGCGCCAAGGTCATCCTGCTTGCTCATTTCGGCCGACCGAAAGGCGAACCGGTTGCCGAAATGTCCCTCGGGCTGATTGCTCCTGCCGTCGAGGAAGTCCTCGATCAGAGCGTCGCCTTCGCCTCCGATTGCATCGGCGCACCGGCCACGGATGCAATTGCCAAGATGAACAATGGCGACATCCTGCTGCTTGAAAACACTCGCTTCCACAAGGGCGAGGAAAAGAACGAGGCCGGCTTCGTTGCCGAACTGGCGAAGAATGGTGACATCTTCGTCAACGACGCTTTCTCCGCCGCCCACCGCGCGCACGCCTCGACCGAGGGCCTCGCCCACCACATGCCTGCCTATGCCGGCCGTACCATGCAGGCCGAGCTGGAAGCACTGGAGAAGGGCCTCGGCAAGCCAGCCCGCCCGGTCGTCGCCATCGTCGGCGGCGCCAAGGTCTCGACCAAAATCGACCTCCTGTCCAACCTCGTGAAGAAGGTCGACGCACTGGTGATCGGCGGCGGCATGGCCAATACGTTCCTGGCGGCCAAAGGCATCAATGTCGGCAAGTCGCTCTGCGAACATGACCTTGCTGAAACTGCCAGGCAGATCATGACCAATTCCGATGCTGCCGGCTGCGCCATCGTACTGCCGGTCGACGGCGTCGTCGCCCGCGAATTCAAGGCGGGTGCAGCCAACGAAACGGTCGCTATCGACGTCATCCCGGCCGATGCCATGGTGCTCGATGTCGGCCCGAAGTCGGTGGAAGCGATCAACGGCTGGATCTCCAAGGCCCAAACGCTGGTCTGGAACGGCCCGCTCGGCGCATTCGAAATCGCTCCGTTCGACGCCGCGACAGTGGCTGCCGCCGAACATGCAGCGGCCTGCACCCGCGACGGCAAGCTGGTATCGGTCGCCGGCGGCGGCGATACCGTCTCGGCGCTCAACCATGCCGGCGTCGCCGACGATTTCACCTATGTCTCGACCGCCGGTGGGGCCTTCCTGGAATGGATGGAAGGCAAGGAACTGCCGGGCGTGGCCGTACTGATTGCCGAGAAGTGATTTGTGACGATGGCGGGCTCAGGGGACCCGCCATCGTTAAGCATCAGCGGATATTTCCAAGACTTTCAAACGATTAAATCGATTTCAATCGTTTCAACATTTTAGGCCGCCATTTTCCTGTCGCAAAACATCTGATATCCGCCTCATCTACATCCGGGGATTGATCAATTCGGCGTAGCCGATTGATCGTGACGTCAACGAACACAGGTGAGCGCGTATCGCGCCGTTTTTAGGGATAGGAGTACGACATGGTGGACGCGAAGATGTTGGACAAGATCAGCTCGGCGCCCGGTTTCATTGCGGCGCTGGATCAGAGCGGTGGTTCAACACCCAAAGCGTTGAGCCTTTACGGTATTTCCGAGTCTGAATACCAGGGGGATGCCGAGATGTTCCGCCTGATGCACGCCATGCGCGTCCGCATCATGACCGCGCCCGCCTTTACCAGCGACAAGATCATCGGCGCCATCCTGTTCGAACGGACCATGGACGGCGATGTCGAGGGTCAGGCTGTCCCGTCCTATCTCTGGGAAAAGCGCGGCGTCGTGCCCTTCCTCAAGGTCGACAAGGGCCTCGAAGCCGAACAGAACGGCGTTCAGCTCATGAAGGCGATGCCCGATCTGGATGCTCTCCTGATCCGCGGTCGCGAAAAGGGAATGTTCGGCACCAAGATGCGCTCGGTGATCGCTCACGCCGACAAGGCCGGGATCGCCGCCGTCGTCAAGCAGCAGTTCGAGGTGGCGCGCCAGATCATCGGCCAGGGCCTCGTCCCGATCGTCGAGCCCGAAGTCTCCATCAAGAGCCCGACGAAGGTTGAGGCTGAAGCCATTCTTCGCGACGAGATCGCCGCGCAGCTCGACAAGCTTCCGGCAGGCGAAGCCGTCATGCTGAAATTGACCATCCCGACGGTCGCCGATTTCTACGCGCCTCTGGTCGCCCACAAGTCGGTCGTCCGCGTCGTCGCCCTTTCCGGCGGCTACACCACCGCTGACGCCTGCGAAAAGCTCAGCCATAACCACGGCATGATCGCGAGCTTCTCGCGCGCGCTCACGGAAAAGCTGCGCGTCTCGATGAGCGACGCTGAGTTCAACGCGAGCCTGGCCGAAACGATCGATCAGATCTACGCCGCAAGCGTGAACAAGGCCTGATGCAATCCTGAAGGCTGGGGCGGCAAGTCAGAGAATGTCGCAGCCGCCCAGCGCGCCTTTGCCCATCGCGTCAAGATGAACAGCCTCGCCGCCAAGGGCAGTTGGACTAGGGACATCGAAAAGGCCGCCTGACAAGGCACTCCAGGGCTGATTGAGACACCCCGCCGTGAAAACGGCGGGTTTTTTTTGTTGCCCTGTCTGGAAGCCATCGCCCCCTAGGGCCTGATCAGCAGCGTTATCGACCAAATGACGAAGGCGAGAACCGCGAGCTTCCAGAAATCGCCGCGCTTGCGAAAACCGGGAATACCGAGCGGCTTGATCAGTTGTATGACCATCGCGAGGATCAGAAAGGCGGCGATTGCTTTGGTCATACATTTCCCCCGGGCCGAATCTGTCCAGTGTCACATCGCAGACACTTTTGCCCGTCAGAAGAGTTTCCCGCAAGGCGGCAGTCATATTCACTCACCAGCGCAGTCACCGAGCAAACTGCGACGTTTCAGTCGCCCCTCTCTTGCAATTTTCAGCAAACACCCGTGATATCGAAGCCATGAGCCGAAACCTGTTGCCAGTTCTCGCCCTGCTTATGGGCACCTTGTTCCTCTTCCTCGGCAACGGCCTTCACGGCCTGCTTTTGCCGATGCGCGGCTCCTCGGAGGGCTATTCCAACGAAGTACTCGGCCTTCTCGGTACGTCCTGGGCGGCCGGATTCGTCCTCGGCTGCTTTTTCGCGCCGAAAGTGGTGATGCGCGTCGGACATGTCCGGGCCTTCTCAAGCTTCATCTCGTTGATCGCCATCATCGCGCTGATGACCGGCATTCTGGTCGACCAGTATTGGTGGGTCGCCCTGCGCGCCGTAACCGGCTTCTGCATCGCCGGCACCTCGATGATCATCGAGAGCTGGCTGAACGAGCGCGCGACAAATGAGAGCCGCGGTACGATCTTCTCCTTCTACATTTCGATTACGCTGATCGGTGTTGTCGGCGGCCAGATGCTCGTTCCGTTCGGCGATGTCTCGACGACGATCCTGTTCATGATCAGCGGGATATTCTATTGCCTGGCCATGCTTCCGACCACACTGTCGACGGCGGCCTCGCCCCAGCCGCTGACGTCGGTCAGTCTCGATCTGCCCAGCCTCTACCGGAATTCGCCGGTCTCCTTCATCGGCATCCTGCTGATCGGCATCGCAAACGGCGCTTATGGTACGCTCGGTGCGGTATTCGGCGCCAAGGCTGGCCTCTCGTCCGCAACCATCGCCGTGATGATGAGCATTACCATCTTCGTCGGAGCGTTGGCGCAGTTTCCCGCAGGAAAACTGTCGGACACCGTTGACCGCCGCTACGTGCTGGCGACGCTTTCGGCGGTCGCCGCGCTGGCAGCGGTCCTTCTCGTGGCCCTGCAGCCGCACGACGCCTATCTCCTGATCGGTTTCGTGGCACTCTATGGTGCAGCGGCCAATGCGCTCTATCCGATCGCTGTGGCTCATGCCAACGACTATGCGAGCGCCGACGATTTCGTGAAGGTTTCCGGCGGGCTCTTGCTGCTCTTTGGCATAGGCACGATCATTGGCCCGACGCTTGGCGGCCCGGTAATGACGCTTCTGGGCCCCTATGCCCTCTTCGCCGTCACCGCCATCGCCCACGGCCTCCTGACAGCCTACGCGATCTATCGCAGCCAGCAACGCGCAGCGATCCCGGCTGCCGAGCGCGAGCATGTGCCGTCCATTCCGGTCGGCACATCGCCTATGGGCACGCCCGAGGGCCTGAGCCTCGACCCGCGCGCAGCACCCCTGCCCCCGCAGGATGAACCGGACGAAAAACCACAGGAGGACAAGCCATGAGCATCGACAACGACGAACGCCCGAGGAAACCTGTCGCACACGAGATCGGCTGCGACCTCTCGACGCTCTCCGCAGAGGAACTCACCGCCAGAATCGGGCTTCTGGAGACGGAGATTGCCCGGCTTGACGCGGAGCGGAAGCGCAAACAGGCCGGCAAGCAAGCGGCTGAAGGCCTTTTCCGCACCAAAGTATAACCTTTCCTCGCGCGCGGATATTCTATGGCGCTGCAAATAGAGACGGATTTGCCGGCTGGCATTAACCATCCATTAAGCCATTTTCGCTATAGTTTCCACATCCGGAGCTTCTGGATTCAGGCAATTTCTCCTCTCGGCGAATAGCTCTGATTTTTCTCCCTGTTTTACCTTGAGAGCCGCTTTCGCGGCTCTTTTTTTGTCTTGCCGTATTCTCTCCGCAAAACTGTGGGAATTAACCCTTCTTTAAGATTCGGCTTGCGCGATTGGGGTATTGATATAATCCTAAGGACATAAGAGCCGGCTGGCGAAAAAGTGAATTCGCAGGCCGCAGCCTCAACGAGTCACGCGTAATACAGGGGTAAGTCGATGTCGGAACTCGGATTGAACACGATCAGCTTTGCAGGCCGCGCCGCTGCATCGAACCAGTTCAAGGCGATTTATGCCGAAGGCATGGGCCTTGTCGAGGAAACGGCAGCCTATCTGGACGGATCGGGCCGCGCGGCGGCCAAGGTTCTCCCCCGCATGGCGTCGGTACTCTATGCCGCCGAATCCATGCGGCTGACCACTCGCCTGATGCAGATGGCTTCCTGGCTTCTCCTGCAGCGCGCGGTCAACAATGGTGAGATGAGCCGCGATCAGGTCCTCTCGGAAAAGAGTAAGGTGCGCCTCGATGGCTTTAACGTCGACCGGACGGCACCGGGCTGGAACGATCTCCCCGAAGCTTTCCGTGACCTCGTCGAGCGGTCGCTGCGCCTGCAGAACCGCGTTGCCCTGCTCGACCGCGAAATCTACCGCCCAGCCGAAGCTGCGATCGTTCCGGACAACGAAAACAGCGTCCAGGCGCAGTTAAATCTGCTTCGCACCGCCTTCAGCGGCAATTGACGGCAACCAGCGCAGCGTGAATTCATAACCCGGTTGTGCCAAAGGCATAGCCGGGTTTTTCTTTGCCCGCACGCGCAACGCAAAAAAGCCCGGACAAGCCGGGCCTTCTGAGATGGCGAAGAATGCCGGAGCAATTAGAGGCCGAGGCCGCCGAAACGCTTGTTGAACTTCGAGAGGCGACCGCCGCGGTCCATGAGCTGCTGGTTGCCGCCCGTCCATGCCGGATGGGACTTCGGATCGATTTCAAGGTTCATGACAGCGCCTTCCGAACCCCAGGTAGAACGGGTTTCATATTCGGTGCCATCGGTCATGACCACCTTGATCATGTGGTATTCGGGATGGATGTCAGCCTTCATAACAATCTTCCTGCTGTGCCGGAGGGTCCACATGCCGCAATTGCGTCATCGGAACCCATTTAATAAATGGAGCGTAAGTCCGATCAGACCACGGCTTCCCAATTCGATGCGGTGCCTATACATGAAGGGCACAAAGATAACAAGAGCCCAGACGCGCAAGCACCGGGGCTGGACGGGAGAAGAGCGAAGTGTCCGAAGTAGTAGAGAACGAACAGAGGAAACGCCGGTCGTTGAAACCGCTTGCCCGGCTTCTTCCCTACCTGATGCGTTATCGGACAATGGTCGCTGCCGCATTGTTTTTCCTGGCGCTTGCCGCCGCGACGACGCTGGCCCTGCCTCTCGCCATCCGTCGCATGGTCGACCACGGCTTCAGCGCCGCCGACAGCGGCTTCATCAACAACTACTTCGCCATGATGATACTCATGGCCGTGATGCTCGCGGTGGCGAGCGCCATGCGGTATTATTATGTGATTACCATCGGCGAGCGCGTTGTCTCCGACCTGCGCGAGGCCGTCTTTGCCCATGTGACGACGCTGTCGCCTTCCTTTTTCGACGTCAACCAGTCCGGCGAGATCGTTTCCCGTTTGACGGCCGACACGACCCAGATCAAGTCGGCGGTTGGCGCCACGGCTTCGCTTGCGCTGCGCAATACGATCCTCTGTCTCGGCGCCATGGGCATGATGATCTATACCAGCCCGCGTCTTTCCGTTCTGGTGTTGGCGGCGATCCCCATCATCGTCTTCCCGCTCGTCGGTTTCGGGCGCTCGGTGCGAAAACGCTCGCGTGCCGCCCAGGATACGCTGGCTGCCGCCACCGCTTACGCAAGCGAGACCATTGGCGCTACCCGCACCGTCCAGGCATTCAACGGAGAGGCCGTGGCATCGGCCCGCTACAGTGCAGCCGTGGAGGAAGCCTATGATGCCGCCCGCACGGCGATCAGATCCCGCGCATTCCTGACCGGCTTTGCCATCACACTCGTATTCGGCAGTGTCGTCGCCGTTCTCTGGTATGGCGCGCAAAGTGTTCTGGCCGGTACCCTGACTGCCGGCACACTCGGCCAGTTCCTGCTCTATTCGCTGATAGCCGCTGGCTCACTCGGCGCCCTGTCCGAAGTCTGGGGCGAACTCGCCCAGGCAGGCGGCGCTGCCGAGCGGCTGATGGAACTCCTCCATGAAGTGCCGGCGATCTCCGTTCCGCGCAATCCGAAGAGCCTTCCCGACCCCGCCCTCGGCCGCGTCGAATTCGCCGACGTGCATTTCGCCTATCCGTCGCATGCCAACAAATCGGCGCTGAAGGGTCTCACGTTCAACGTCGAGCCTGGCGAGACGGTGGCCATCGTCGGCCCGTCGGGCGCTGGAAAGAGCACCGTCTTTTCCTTGATTCTGCGATTCTATGATCCGGTAACCGGCGCTGTCAGGCTCGACGGCATCGATGTCCGCGAAGTCACCCCGCAAGCGCTTCGCTCACGCATCGCCATCGTGCCGCAGGACGTGACGATCTTCGCCTCCTCCATTCACGACAACATTGCCTTCGGCTCCCCCGGCGCGACCCGGGAGGATGTGATCGCCGCCGCCGAGGCTGCCCAGGCCCGGGAATTCATCGACCGGCTTGAAAAGGGCTTCGACACGCCCGTGGGCGAGCGCGGGATCACCCTTTCCGGTGGCCAGCGTCAGCGGATCGCCATTGCCCGCGCGCTGTTGAAGAACGCGCCGGTCCTGCTTCTCGATGAAGCGACATCGGCGCTCGATGCCGAAAGCGAAACCCTGGTACAGAAGGCGCTCGATCGACTGATGAAGGACCGCACCACTGTCGTCATCGCGCACAGGCTTGCGACCGTGCTCAAGGCCGATCGTATCCTGGTTCTGGACGAAGGCCGTATTGCCGAGGTAGGCACGCATCAGAGCCTGATCCAGGAGGGAGGTCTCTACGCCAAGCTGGCGCGGCTGCAATTCGAAAGCGGCGCGCGCGAGTTCAGCGCGGCCGCGAAGTAGGAAAGATCCGGTAGGCGTTGGGCTTATTGCCCGACGGCTCGCCCAGCAACCCGGCCCGAGAACAGACAACCGCCAAGAAACGTGCCTTCGAGCGCGTTGTAGCCATGCATTCCCCCGCCTCCGAAACCGGCTGCCTCGCCAGCCGCGTAGAGGCCCGGGACCGGCTTGTTCTTGCTGCCGAGGACACGTGCAGAAAGATCGGTATGCAGGCCACCCAGCGTCTTGCGTGTGAGGATGTGAAGCCTCACCCCGATCAGCGGCCCGGCCTTCGGGTCGAGGAGGCGGTGCGGTCGGGCGGTCCGCATCAGACGGTCGCCGAGATAGGCGCGTGCGCTACGGATGGCGGTCACCTGGGTGTCCTTTCCGAAGTTGTTCTCCAATTCCCGGTCGCGTGCTTCTATCTGGTCGCGGATATAGCGGACACCGAGCCTGTACTCGCCGCTGATCTCATTCATGCCGGCGACCAGATCCTCGATCGTATCGCGGACCACGAAGTCCTCTCCCTTGTTCATGAAGGACTGAACGGGACCGGGCGGATTGCGGCCAATGCGCTTCAGGAGCAAGCGGATATCCTTTCCCGTCAGGTCGGGATTCTGTTCCGAACCCGAAAGCGCGAACTCCTTCTTGATGATCGCCTTGTTGAGGATGAACCAGCTGTATTCATGACCCCGCGCGCGGATCGCCTTAAGCGTCGCCAGCGTGTCGAAGCCAGGCATTGCCGGCGAATCGAAACGGTTCCCCTCGGCATCGCACCAGAACGAGGACGGTCCGGGCAGAATCCGGATCCCATGATTCGGCCAGATCGGGTCGTAGTTTCTCAGGCCTTCCGTATAGTGCCACATCCGGTCGCTGTTGATCACCTCGCCGCCGGCGCTCTGGGCGATCGCCAGCATGCGGCCATCGACGTAAGCGGGCACGCCGGAAATCATGGATTTCGGCGGAGGCCCAAGCCGCTCCACCGGCCAGTTCTTGCGCACCAGGTCATGGTTTCCGCCGAGTCCGCCCGAGGAAACAATCACGGCGCGCGCCGATATCTCGAACTCGCCGACAGGTATGCGGCTGCTCGCTCCGCCCCGCACGGCAGCATCCTCCTTGAGCACGACACCCTGAGCGCCGGTCACGGCTCCGTTCGTAAGAACCAGGCGGCCGACTTGATGACGAAAGCGGAAAACGATCCCGCCTGTCTCCTCCGCTGCCCGTGCACGGCGGATGAACGGCGCCAGCACCGCCGGACCCGTGCCCCAGGTGATGTGAAAACGCGGCACGGAATTGCCGTGCCCATTGGCAAGCGCACCGCCCCGCTCGGCCCATCCGACCACGGGAAACCAGCGCACGCCCTGCCTGTGCAGCCACTCCCGCTTCTCCGAGGCGGCAAATTCAAGATACGCCTCGGCCCACTGGCGTGGCCAGTAATCCTCGTTCCTGTCGAACCCGGCAGAGCCGAACCAGTCCTGCCGAGCGAGTTCGTAACTGTCGGAAATCCGCATGCGCCGCTGTTCCGGGCTGTTGATGAAGAAAAGGCCGCCGAGCGACCAATACGCCTGCCCACCAAGATTCTGTTCGCCCTCCTGGTCGAGGACGCACACCTTGAGGCCGCGATCCGCTGCTTCCGTCGCCGCCGCAAGCCCGGACAAACCGGCCCCGACCACCAGAACATCGTAATCCATCACTCCCCCCTCCACACCCGCCTTACCTTTACGAGCACGTAAGGGACAACACAACCCTGTGCGTCCGGAGTGGGGAGATGTTCACCGTTCTGTGAGCTTGAGTTCAATGCGACGGTTTTGCGACCTGGCTTCGACGCTGTCACCCTCGGCAATTGGCTGGTACTCGCCAAAGCCGGCGGCCACGAGCCGGTTCGAAGGCACGCCTTGTGAAATCAGGAACTTTACGACCGATATCGCACGCGCCGCCGAGAGTTCCCAGTTGTCGGCATATTTGCCCGTTCCGGCCAACTGGACGTTGTCAGTGTGCCCATCGACGCGCAGCACCCAATTGATCTCTGCGGGAATCTCCTTGGCAAGATCAAGAAGAGCAGTGGCAAGCTTGGTCATCTCGACCCGGCCCTCGGGGTTAAGTTCGCTGCCGCCCGACGGGAAAAGCACTTCCGACTGGAATACGAAGCGGTCGCCCACAATGCGGATATTCTCGCGATCGGAGAGGATCTCCCGCAACCGGCCGAAGAAATCGGAGCGATAGCGATTGAGCTCCTGCACCCGTTGGGCCAGCGCCACATTGAGCCGGCGTCCCAGATCGGCGATCTTGGTTTGCGACGACTGATCCTTCGCTTCGGAGGCCTGGAGCGCCTCTTCGACAGCGGCAATCTGCGCCCGCAACGCTGCAATCTGTTGGTTCAGGAGTTCGATCTGGCTCATCGCCCGGGCGCTGACCTGCTGTTCCTCATTGAGTTTTTCCGTGAGTGTTCCGATCTTGCTGTTCGCTGCCTCGACCGATCCGGCCCCCGATGCCAGAAGCTGCTGCAACCGGCTGCGCTCGCTTTCGGAGGTCGCAAGAGACGACTGCAAGCTTGCCAGGGTGTCCTCGAGATCCTGCTTGCCGCTCTTTTCCAGCGCGAGCAACTGCGTCAGTTCGGCGATCTGGCTGTTCAGGCGATTGAGCACTTCGTCCTTGCCGGATATCTCCCGGCTGAGAATGAACTGTGCCAGAACGAAGACGGTCAGCAGGAACATGATCGCGAGAAGCAGCGTGGAGAGCGCGTCCACGAAGCCCGGCCAATAGTCCACGCCTCTTTCGCGGCGTCGGTTGCGCGCAAGGGCCATGGGCTATTTTCCCCCGCTGAGCTTGTCGTTCAGGCGGTCGAGCGTCTTGCGCATGGCGCGGGCATCTTCCTGCTGCGCCTCGATCCAGTCGCGGAGCATCTGCTGCTCATTACGCATGTTCTTTACCAATCCCTGGATGCCTTCCGCCAGGCCGGCGACGGCGGCGACGGATCGGTCGCTGTTGGCGCCCGCCTGTTGGGTGGTCAGCTTGTGCAATTGCGCGACCAGCCGCTTCAGGTCGTCGGAGGTCACTGCCGAGGGTTCGCCCGGCGCGATCATGTCGGACCCGACATCGGTGACAGAGGAAAGCCAGTTTTCCAGTTCTGTATAGAAGCGGTTCTGGGCCCGCCCTGCCTGCAGGTCGAGAAAGCCGAGGATCAACGATCCGGAAAGACCGAGAAGCGAGGACGAAAAGGCGGTTCCCATGCCGCTCAGCGGACCGGACAAGCCGTTCTTCAGCGCCTGGAGAACGTCGTTGCTGTCACCGGAGGCGGGATCGAGCGACTGGATCACCGAGCTGATCGATCCGATAGTTCCAAGCAGGCCCCAAAACGTCCCGAGCAGCCCGAGAAAGACGAGAAGACCGATAAGATAGCGGGACGTATCGCGCGACTCGTCGAGCCGGGTCGCAATGGAATCGAGTATCGAGCGCAGCGCCGTGGTGGAAATTGCCACTTCGCGCCGCCTGCCGATGAGCGAGCGCATCGGCGCAAGCAGGCGCGGATTCCGTCCGACCTTGCCGGCATCCCCGGCAGCGCGGAAGGAATTGAACCAGCGCACCTCCGGCCTCAGCGCCAGCACATGGTTGAAAACCAGGATGATGCCGATGGCGAGTACGCCGAGAATGAGGCCGTTCAGGCCTGGATTGGTGATGAAGGCCGCATGGGCCTGCCGGTAGAGGATGGCGGTGATGAAACCGACGATGATCAGAAAGATCAGCATCGTTGTGAAGAAGGGCATGGGGCTCGACAGCTTGTGGCCGTACTCCCCCGTGCCGGCCTCGTCCGCTTCCAAATCCGCCAGCTTCACCTTCGCCATGTCGTCCTCAACCTTCCGGAATCTCGCTGCCGGAGGCTAGTGGAAAATTACGACGAATTGAAGGGGAAAGCCGCCGGCCGGACGACACGGCGGTGGATAGCGCTCAGGCTTTCGGCAACGGCCGGGCGATGACTTCGACCAGGGCCTTCTGGATATACTCGTTTCCGGCAACGACCCCGCCGGAGGAAAGTATGTCCGTTCCGCCGCTCGCATCGCTGGCAAAACCGCCAGCCTCGCGGATGAGGATCAACCCCGCCGCCATGTCCCAGGAATTGAGATCCGTCTCCCAATAACCGTCGAACCGGCCCGCCGCAACGTAGGCGAGATCCAGCGAGGCCGCTCCCATGCGCCGGACACCCGCGACTTCGCCCATGACGTGCCGCAGTTCGACGAGAAACTTGCCATGGTTCTTCTTGCCAAGATGGGGAATACCGCAAGCAATCACACAATCGGAAAGCGCCTTGCGCGCGGCAACCCGGATTCGCCGATCGTTGAGGAAGGCGCCGCCGCCGCGCTCGGCGGTGAAGAGTTCGTCTGTCGCCGGATTGAAGATGACGCCGGCAACGATTTCACCGCTGCGCTCCAGGGCGATGGAGACGGCGAACTGCGGAATCCCGTGCAGGAAATTGGTGGTGCCGTCCAGCGGATCGACGATCCAGCGATGGGCTCCGTCGGTGCCCGTGAGCTCCTCGGTTTCCTCGCCGACGAAACCATAGGTCGGGCGCGCCTTCAGGAGTTCTTCCCTGACGATCTTTTCCGCCTTGAAGTCCGCCTGCGATACGAAATCGCCGGGTCCCTTTACCGAAACCTGCAGGTTCTGGACCTCGCCGAAATCCCGCGACAACGACTTCCCGGCCTTCAGCGCGGCCTGGACCATGACATTTAGGAGAGCAGAACGGGCCATATGGCTGTTTCCTTGAAATTACGGCGAAGCGCCCGGATTACGGCGAGCGGAACGGCACTATGCGGATCGCGAGGATTGATTGGCGGGTTCAAGACCACAAAAATCGCCTGAATTCAAGGGGCATGCCGAGTTGCGGACCCAGGCCGACCGCGCTCAGAGGCCGTTGGAGACGATATGGATCGACAATCCGGCCATCACCGACAGGAACGAGGCGAGCCACACATGCACGCTGAATCCCGAAACGCCGAGGATGGATGCATAAACAGCCTTGGCCACCATATTGGAGATCACCGCGACGCCGATCGCCTGGACGGCAAGGTCGGGAGTGATGGAGGACAGCATGCTGGCGACGGTCACGGTCGCGGCGTCGACATCGGCAAGCGCCGACAAGGCCGAAGCCACGAGCAACCCGCCGCCGCCGAAATATTGCGTGGCCGCGCGCGCAAGAAACGCCACAAGCACCAGCAGAAACGCCATCTTGGCGACGGCGGAAAGCTCGAAGGGGTTTTGCGGTGCGCGCTGTCCCTCATGCGGTTCGTCCCGATAGGCGAGTACGAGGGCATAGAACATCATGATACCCGCAGCGACAAGGAATGGCATCGCAAGCGACGGCAGCAGGGACGCTGCGAGTGTAGCAATCAGAACGGCGGTTCTCAGGAGCGAAACCGCGCCCGCCGCAACCGCACCTGCGGCCAGCGAGCGCGACGCCTCGCCGTCCTTGGCCCGCTTCGCGAATGCTACCGTCGTGCCGGTCGAGGAAATGAGGCCGCCGATCGCGCCCGCCAGGAAATCGCCGCGCGAAGGGCCGAGCATACGTACCGCCACATAGCCCGTAAAGGAAATCGACGCCAGAATGATGGCGAGCACGACGATGCTCCTTGGCGCCACCCCGCCGAAGGGCCCAAAAGGTTCCGACGGAATGATCGGCAGGAGAACGAAGGTCATGGCAAGCAGGATCACCGCTGATCGCAACTCCACCCACTGCAGCCGCTGAATTGCCTTGTGAAGGAACTCGCGGCTGACCAGGATGGCGACGAGTGAGGCGCCTGCGGCGGACGCAAACGTCATGTCGCCAAGCATTGCGAGCGCGCCGAGACCAAAGGTGAGCATGGCGGCCACCACCGAGGTAACGCTGAATGACTGTTGCGCGATCGCCTCGCGCAGTTCGAAAATGGCCACGACCAGAGCAAGCGCCACGAGAAAACCGGTTAGCACGATGCCGGAATAGGCAGTGGAACCCGAGATGTTCTGTTCGATCAATCCGGCGACACCGCCCGTCATTCCGATCATCGTGAAAGTGCGGATACCAGCCGTGCGCGCGCCTTCCGGCTCATCCTTCTCGCGCCAGTGCCGCTCGACACCGACTGCCGCGCCGATTGCAATCGCCAGTCCCAATCGCTGGTAGAGTTCGATATTTTCCATCGTGACCAGTTCCGTTCTCTCCCGGCCCCGCAAGAGCGGCAATGCGCCGGAAATGCTTTCCATGCACGTCCATCGGCAGGCTATTGATCCAGGCCAGAGAGCACAAGGTGGCCGGCAGCGCATCTCCCACGCCTGCAGGCAGGGTTAGGGCCCGCCTGCCGAATGATCAAGTACCGGTGTGTCGGCGACATGGGCGAGAAAGGCCTGCTCGGCGGGATTGAGGATGGAATTGGGGCTGGTAATTCGAAACACGTCGCAGGTTGGCAGCACATCATAGGGTGGCAATTGCCACAGCTCCCCGTCGGTTACCCAGGGACCGGCCAGATGGTCCGGAAGCATGCCGATGCCGATATTGGCCGCGATCAGGCGGATAACCTCCTCGACGTGGCTCGAGACGGCTCGCACCTGCTGACCGAAGGAGCCAAGCGCCCGCACGGCTGTGACCGCGTTCATGTGCTGGCCGCCGAGCACATCGGCGGTGAAGGCCACGTACGGATCTCCGCGGAGATCGTTGAGCGTCGCGCCACTCACCCCGAACAGCCGATGACCGCGCCCGCAATAGAGCGCATAGCGTTCGCGCTTGAAAAGCGCCTTGTTCAATCCGTCGGGAATGATGCCGTCGCACAATCCGATGGTGGCGATATTGCGCTCGACGGAGCTGATGACATCAGCAGTGGTTTCCACGGCCACGGATAACGTGACCTTGGGATGTCGCCGGAAGAAGCTGACCAGCTTTTCGTCCCAGGCCTGGCTGTGGACATGACTGACCGTATGAATGCTGACATGCCCGGAGATATCCTCACCGGCCGTCTCCAGCGCATTGGGCAGCCTCACCACCGCCCCGAAAACCTCCAGGCACTGGCGATGCAGTCGCTCGCCGGCCTGGGTCAACTGGAAGCGCCCCGGACGGCGATCGATGAGTCGGTGGCCGACAGTCAGTTCCAGCCGCTTCAACGCCATGCTGACGGCAGGCTGCTGCAACAACAACTGGTTGGCGGCAGCGGTAATGCTGCCCTCCTCCACCACGACCACGAATGTTCGCAGCAGGTTCCAATCAAGGTGATAGGCGAAGCGCTCAAGACGGTTGCTGGACATGACACTGACCGATGGAAACTGGCCTTGCGGGAAAACTGGATCGCCGGACCGGCAATAGCGGCAACATAAATAAGATCGATATCGACTATCAAGCCTATCGATTTCGTTTATGCAATTGCGCTGCATAATAATTCGCGAAGCAACCGCTCAAGGTGCAAAAGGGGAACAAAAACATGACGAACAGAACTCTAGCGATCGCTCTCGCGACCGTCGCGGGCCTTGCCGCATTCTCGGCCAGTGCTGCCGAGAAGCTTCGGATCGGCACGGAAGGGGCCTATCCTCCCTTCAACTATACTGACTCGGACGGCAAGATCGGCGGTTTCGACGTTGAGATCGGCCAAGTTCTGTGCGAACGAATGAAAGTCGAATGCGATGTCGTGGCACAGGATTGGGACGGAATTATTCCCGGCCTGCTCGCCAAGAAATACGACATGATCGTCGCCTCGATGTTCATCACCGAAGAGCGCAAGACAAAGGTGTCCTTCACCAATCCCTACTATCTGGCGGCCATGACGCATATCGCGCCGAAGGGTTCGAAAATAGCCGAGTTCACCAACGAGGCCCTGAAGGGCAAAGTTATCGGCGCCCAGGCAGGCACCACGCAGGCGGATTATGTCGCCGCCGTCTATCCGGATGCCGTGCTCAAGGTCTATCCGACCCAGGACGAGGTCAGCCTGGACATGGCCAATGGCCGCCTGGATCTCGAGGTCGGCGATCTGTTGCCGCTGCTCGAATGGGTGACCAAGACCGACGATGGTAAGTGCTGTGAGCTGGTCGGAAAACCGATCACTGATCCGAAATATGTCGGTGACGGTGTCGGTATCGCGGTACGGCAGGAAGACAACGACCTGCGGGAAAAGCTCAACAAGGCGCTCGACGAAATCCGCGCCGACGGCACCTACCAGAAGATCAACGCGAAATATTTCCCGATCGATATCTACACGATGAAGTGAGCGGGGCAGTCATGTCCTTTGCCAGCCGTCGCTTCGGCGGCTGGCCTTTCAGGCAGGAGATCAACTTCTCCGGAACCTGTTGGCTGCCTCAATGGCCTTTTTCTGCTGCTCGTCGGTCAATCCGAGATAGAAATCCTCAAGCGCGGGATCCTTCAGCCCGGCCCGGCGGGAGAGAACATACCATTTCGCCGCCTCGATCGGATCTGGCCGGGTTCCAAGCGCATTGATATAGAGATGCGAGAGGCGGTTTTGCGCTACGACATTGCCGCGATTGGCTGCAATCTTGAGCCAGCGGAAACCCTGATCGTAGTCGCGTTCTCCCGCAATTCCGTTGACCATCCAGATTCCGATGTCGAGCTGGGCGGTATCGAAACCGGTCTTGGCTGCGCGCTCCAGCCAGTATCGCGCCTTCGATTTCTTGTCTTCGGGAAGGTCCGCTAGAGCGTTATAGATCTGCGCCACCGCATATTGCGCATCCGCGATGCCCTGCGCGGCGGACTTTTCGTAATAGGGAAGCGCGAGCTTCAGGCCTTTCTCGCCAGGGTTGTCGGCGACGAGAGTCTGCGCCCAGTTGAACTGCGCCGAGCCATTGCCGCCCTCGGCGGCCTTGCGCATATATTCGTCGGCCTTGGCCTTGTCGCGCTCGACATCGCGGCCTTCCGTCAGCAGCAGCGCATATTTGAACATCGCCGCCGGATCGCCGCCAGCTGCCGCCTGCCCGTACCAGAAGGCAGCCGCCTTCGTATCCCGCTTGACCCCCAGGCCACGCGCCGTCATTTCGGCAATCAATGTCTGCGCCGCGGGATCGCCGAGCTTGGCGCGCGGCAGTGCCTTGTCGATCGCCGTCAGGAAAAGCCCGCGCTGAAAGGCGCCATAGGCTTCGTCCGTGGGGCCCTTGTATTCGCGTTCCGGCGGCAAATCCGGCAAGGGCGCGCCCATGCGTTCGAAAAGCGTGATGCCCCGGGAGGGTTGCGCGCCGCCACCCGGCTTTTCGCCATCGGGAATCGGGCGATCGCCACGATCCAGCGTGCCGGCGTCGGCGGGAGCCGGTCGTGTCACCACCTCCTCTGCCTGCTGCGCCGAAACAGGCGACGCGAGCCCGGCAGCGCTCGTGATCGAGGTCGCCGTCAGGAGAAAAGAAAGAAAGTGCCGAGAGAACCGCATGGTGTGGTTCAATCTTCAAACCGTGGCGCTTTTTCGTCAAGCTCCGCATTAACTTGGGCGATCACGGTTGCTGCCATGGCCGGATCGGCAAAGACAGCCTTGCCGAGCGCCACGAATTCCACACCCGTCTCCGCTACGGCGAGAGCCGAACCTGGATCGCTTCCACCCATGACAATGGCGGGTATCTCAATCATCGAAGACCACCACTCTCCCAACGCAAGATTCTTCGAATGCGGCTCCGGCTTGATATCGCCGTCGAGTTTGCCAAAGAAGACGTAGTCCGGCTGGACTTCGCCGATCTCCAGTGCGTGGTGGCGGTCCTTCGCATTGCCGCCGCCGACGATCATCTTCGGCGTGTGTTTTTCGATCGCCTCCGCAAGATCCGTCACGCCGCCGGTCACATGCAGTCCGTCGGCCTTGGCGCGACCCGCGACACGACTGTTGTCGGCCACCAGCGCCGCGGCGCCCGCTTCCTGGATCACCGGCACCACCAGTTCGGCGTGTTTCTGGAACGCGGCGTCATCGAGACCGTATTGCGGAACGATCACCGATGCGACGTCGCCGCCCTTGAGTGCATCGCCGACGATGCGGGCCTTTTCCTCGGCATCCAATATGTCGGGCACGATCAGAACAAGGCGGCAGCGGTTTTCGGGTCCGGTCATCGATCTATCCGTTTCCGGCGGAGGCTCGCATTTTCGCCAAATCCGCCCTCGTTTTGTTTGAGTAAATCCGATAGACCGGTCTGACAAAAGGATCAATCGAAACAAATGCTGCCGGATATACAGTTTTTTGCCGCCGCTGTCCCGGCCGTTGCTCTCGTCGGCCTGTCCAAAGGGGGGCTTGGTGGTGCGCTTGCCCTGATCGGTGTGCCGATGATGGCGATGGTCGTCCCGCCGCTCCAGGCGGCCGCGATCTTCCTGCCCATCCTGCTCGTCATGGATGCCGTGGCGCTATGGGCATGGCGGAAATACAACAACCGCGCAACACTGCTCGCCTTGCTGCCCGGGGCCGTCATCGGCATCGCGCTTGGCTGGGCGACATCAACCTATGTCTCGGCCGACGCGATGCGCCTCATCCTCGGCGGCGTCGCCCTGATCTTCGCCATCCGTTACTTTGTGGATACCTTCGGCCCGAAAGCCGGAACGGATCACTTGCCAGGAGCGGAGCGGCCCGTGGCCGGCACCATCTGGGGTACGTTGTCGGGATATGCGAGCTTCGTCGCCCATGCCGGTGGCCCGCCCTTCCAGATTTATGTCCTGCCGCTGAAACTCGACCCTCGCACCTACACAGGCACGAGCACGCGCTTCTTTGCCATTCTCAACGCGATAAAGGTGATCCCCTATTTCGCCCTCGGAGAACTGGACAGCACCAATCTCGTGCTCTCGGCGTCGCTGCTTCCTGTTGCGCTCGTATCGACTCTCATCGGCGCACGTATCGTCCATCGACTGAGGCCGGCGGTTTTCTATCCCCTGATGTATGTCATGGTGCTGCTCGCGGCCTTGAAACTGATATGGGATGGACTGCCCCTGTAGAACGCGTGCGGGCGAAAATCGGCCGACGGCTGCTTCGCTGCAGTGCATATAGATGCTTGCCCGCACAGGCCTATTGACGTACTTTGGAGCCATGTCGAACACGGATCCCTTTGCCGCGATTGCCGACCCGCACCGCCGCCACCTGCTGGAGGCGCTGCGGCGCGCGCCGACAACCGTCAATGATCTCGCCAAGGACCTGCCCATCAGCCGGCCGGCTGTCTCTCAGCACCTGAAGGCCCTGCTCGACTGCAATCTCGTGACGGTCACGCCCGAGGGCACCAAGCGTATCTATGCCGTCAATGCGCGCGGCTTCAACGCCATGAATCTCTGGCTCGACCAGTTCTGGTCCTGACTCTGCGTCCGGCGGCGGCGGGCCCGGCCCTCCATCAGCAAAAAGAAACCCCGAAAACCGCTCTGGCTTCCGGGGTCGTGTCCTGCAATTGGGTACTTAACCTTTTTGCTCCTGCCTAATCAGGCTATCCTAGCCGATCCGGCAGTCATGGCGTTGGATATCAGTGTCGGGTGGACGACTTCAGACGTTCGATCTGATCTTTGATACGCAACTTGAGCCGCTTGAGTTCGGCGATCTGGTGATCGTCCATGGAGGGAGAGGTAAGAGCAGTATGGAGCTTCTCCTCAAGAGCGCCATGCTTCTTTTCGAGCGATTCAAGATGAGCCTGTATGGTCATTTGATGCGTCCTTCCTTTTGCCTACCTCCAGCCATCCACCGCTGGAGTTTCAGGCATTGCGACAGTAGTGTGACATGAACAATGTGTTTTGTCGAAGGCGAAAGAAGGGGTGCGACAATGCATTTTCCGGAAGAGGGATAACTTCCCGTTACCGGTATTTGGTGATAGGAGCTTGCGCGAATTATCGGCACATCTAAGAACATGTGCGCAGGCGGCTATGGGGACAGGAACATGCCCGATCAGGAACAGGCGGACGTAAGACTTTCGCTGGCAAGGTTGCGTCAGGAGCACGAAGACTACGACGTCGCAATCAACGCGATGATTCAGACGGGTTGCGATTTGCTGCGCATTCAGCGCATGAAGAAAAAGAAGCTGGCCATCAAGGACAGGATGAGCAAGCTCGAAGACCATATCATTCCAGATATCATCGCCTGAGAGAGAAGAGGCACGAAAGATGACCGAAGAGCGTCCTCCCGTCGCCATCATCATGGGTAGCCAGTCCGACTGGGAAACCATGAAGAATGCCGCTGACACACTGGACGCACTCGGCGTCAGCTATGAAGCCCGCATTGTTTCGGCTCATCGCACGCCCGATCGGCTGGTCGCCTTCGCCAAGGGCGCCCGCGACGAAGGCTTCAAGATCATCATCGCCGGCGCCGGGGGGGCCGCGCACCTGCCGGGCATGACCGCGGCCATGACGCCGCTCCCCGTTTTCGGCGTTCCGGTTCAGTCACGCGCGCTGTCCGGCCAGGACAGCTTGCTTTCGATCGTCCAGATGCCGGCCGGAATCCCTGTCGGCACGCTTGCGATCGGCAAGGCGGGCGCCGTCAACGCGGCATTGTTGGCAGCCGCAGTTCTCGCCCTTACCGACGAAGACCTTGCGGATCGCCTGGATGACTGGCGCGAGCGCCAGAGCACATCGGTTGCCGAATATCCCATGGATGAGACACCATGAGCGTCACGACGATCGGTATCATCGGCGGCGGCCAGCTCGGCCGCATGCTGGCAATCGCTGCCTCGCGGCTCAACTTTCGCACTGTCGTCCTCGAACCGCAGGCCGATTGCCCTGCCGCACAGTTGGCAAACAGCCAGATCACAGCTTCCTATAGCGATCCAGTAGCGCTCGCCGAGCTAGCCGCGGCCTGCGACGTGGTGACCTACGAGTTCGAAAATGTGCCGGTCGAAGCCGCGGAGATGCTGGCACGCAATATCCCGGTCTATCCGCCGCCAAAGGCGCTTGAAGTCGCGCAGGACAGGCTGGCGGAAAAGCGCTTTCTGAATGCGTGCGGTATCCCGACGGCCCGCTTTCACGCAGTTGACGACCAGAAGGATCTGGAAGCCGCCCTTGCAGATTTCGGCGGAAGCGGCGTTCTGAAGACCCGCCGCCTCGGTTACGACGGCAAGGGTCAGCGCGTCTTCCGTTCACCGGCCGACAGTCCGGCCCACGCTTTCGAGGAGCTGGGCGGCGTTCCCCTGATTCTGGAGAGCTTCGTGCCGTTCGAGCGCGAAATCTCCATTATCGCCGCTCGCGGCATGGATGGCACGGTCGCCTGCTACGATCCGGCGGAGAATGTTCATCGAAGCGGCATCCTCGACACCTCCACGGTGCCCGCGCGGATAACCCCGGAAACGGCCGATGCCGCCCGCGAGGCGGCGGCCCGGCTGCTTGATGCGCTCGCATATGTCGGCGTCGTCGGAATTGAGTTCTTCGTTCTGCCGGACGGCAGTCTGGTCGCCAACGAGATCGCGCCGAGGGTCCACAATTCCGGCCACTGGACGGAGGCCGCCTGCGTCATCTCGCAATTCGAACAGCATATCCGGGCTATTGCATCCTTGCCGCTCGGCGATCCGGCCCGCCATTCCGACTGCGTGATGACCAATCTGATCGGCGATGACATCCTGCGCCTTCCTGATTGGCTCGCACGCAGGAATACCCTTGTGCACCTTTACGGCAAGACCGAGTCGCGCCCCGGTCGAAAGATGGGGCATGTCACGGAATTGACATCGAAAGCCCGCTGAAAAAAGCAGGAATTTCCGTCTTGCAGGTCGGGAAAACCGGTTCTGCCGGTTGACATGGTGGGGGAGGACGGGGTATTTGCCACCAACCCTAAAGGAGCGCGCCCTGCAGCGCGCTTTTTGATTGTTTCAGATAGCGGGCGAATCCAAAGTTCCCCGGCAACCGTTGCGGATCAGAAAAATGAAGATCAAGAATTCGCTGAAAGCGCTCAAGGCCCGTCATCGCGATAACCGTCTGGTTCGCCGCAAGGGCCGCATGTACATCATCAACAAGCAGAACCCGCGCTTCAAGGCTCGTCAGGGCTGATTGCAGGTCGCAGCCGTCTGGCTCGAACGCCGATCTCAATGGATATGGCGCCCGCATCCGGACCGGTCGTAGATGTCGATAATTTGAGTTTGAAACATAGCGCAGGCGGATTATCATAACCGCATGCGCTATTTTCGTGTTGTTAACATCGCTCTCTGGCTCGGCCTGGTATCGCCACTGACATTGCCGGCCGCTTTCAGTTCAGCCGTGGCGCAAGAAGCTTCGCCCCGTGGCGATGCGCTCGACACCGAATCGGCCAGCGGCCCCGATACCCTGCTCGCCGCGCTGAAGCGGGAACGCGATCCGGAGGCCGCAAACAAGATCGCCATCGAAATCATCTCCTACTGGAATGCCTCCGGGAGCGCTACCGTCGATCTGCTCATGCAGTGGGCAAATAGCGCCATCAACGAGAAGCGCAATGCCGCCGCAATGGATTTCCTCGATCAGGCAATCGTTCTGAAGCCGGATTACGTCGCCGTATGGAACCAGCGCGCCACCTTGCATTACACGCTGGGCAATTATCGCAAGGCCATGGCCGACATCAATCATGTGCTCGCCATCGAACCGCGCCATTTCGGCGCGCTTGCGGGCTTGGCCGCCATTCTTGGCGAACAGGGAAGCGACGAAATGGCCCTGAAGGCCTGGGAGCGCTACCTGGAAATCTATCCGGCTGATCGCGAGGCGCAGGACGTCGTCACGAAACTCTCTGAAAAGCTGGCTGGCAGCCGAATCTGATCACCCTCAGGCACGATCTTCTCAGCCCAACGAAAAATCGCCGCAGAAGCGGCGATTTGGTCGACTTGCGAGTACCGGTCTCTGGGTCAGATTCCGCTCAGGCCGTCCGAGCCGATATAGGCGATCCTCAGCATGTTCGTCGAGCCCGGTGTCCCCATCGGTACCCCGGCGGAAATGATCACCCGATCGCCGGGCTTGCCGAACCCCTCTGCCACCACGATGCGGCAGGCACGGTTGACCATATCGTCAAGATCCGTGGGCTCCTCCGAGACGACGCAATGAAGCCCCCAGACGACGGACAACCGCCGCGCAGTCTGGATAACTGGCGACAGCGCGATGATCGGCACGTCGGGCCGTTCGCGAGAGGCGCGAAGCCCGGTGCTGCCGGACGAGGTATAGCAGACGATAGCCGACAGTTTCAGCGTCTCCGCAATCTGCCGCGCCGCCAGCGAGATGGCATCGGCGCCGGTCGCCTCCGGCTGCGCGCGCTGCGCATAGATGATGCCCGGATAATGCGGTTCGCGCTCGATTGTGTAGGCGATCGAGGCCATGGTCGACACCGCCTCGACAGGATAATGGCCAGAGGCTGATTCGGCCGAAAGCATGATGGCGTCAGCGCCTTCGAAAACGGCGGTTGCAACGTCGGAGACTTCGGCGCGGGTCGGAACAGGCGCCGAGATCATCGATTCCAGCATCTGGGTGGCAACAACCACCGGCTTGCCCGCCCGCCGGCAGGCGCGAATGAGCTGCTTCTGCAGGCCCGGGACTGCCTCGAGCGGCATTTCCACGCCGAGGTCGCCGCGCGCCACCATGAGGGCATCGGAAAGTTCGATGATCTCGTCGATCCGTTCGATCGCCTGCGGCTTTTCGATCTTGGACATCAGCCCGACACGACCGCGCGCGACCTTGCGCACCTCGGCAAGATCTTCGGGACGCTGAATGAAGGAAAGCGCCACCCAGTCCACCTCGTTGGTGGCGAGCACGGCATCGAGATCGGCGCGATCCTTGTCGGTCAATACGCCGGTCGCCAGCAGGGTGTCAGGCAGGCTCACACCCTTGCGGTCAGAAATCTTGGTACCGGAGACGACCGTCGTCACGATGCTCTTGCCGTCGCATTTTTCGGCGCGCAGGTGCAGCTTGCCGTCGTCGATCAGCAGCCGGTGACCCGGTTTGACCGCTTCGAGGATCTCCGGATGGGGCAGATAGACCCGCGTGTTGTCGCCGAGCTCATCCCTGTTGTCGAGCGTGAAGGTCTGGCCCGGAACAAGTTCTACGCTGGTCGCGGCGAACTTTCCGACCCTTAGTTTCGGCCCCTGCAGGTCGGCGAGGATTCCGATCGGCCGGCCGCTCTCGGTTTCCACCGCGCGGATCCGCGAAATAAGCGTACGCATCATGTCGTGGCTGGCATGGCTCATGTTGATGCGGAAGACATCGGCGCCCGCCTCATGCAGCTTGCGGATCATGTCCAGTTCGGAAGATGCGGGCCCGAGGGTGGCGAGGATCTTAACCTTGCGGTTACGCTTCATCAATTCTGGCTTTCTTGCGTCCCAGGCGTGTCGGAAAGCTGGACCATCCAGCTGCCCTGACGGCCCGTATCGTATTCCTTGAAGCCCATCTGCTGGTAACCGCGCGCGAAGCAGTCCTGCACGCCGACGATCTTGAACTCGTTTTCAGCGACGCACATGTTGATGTCACCGGCCCAGCGGCCGCCGCGCGCTGCATCTTCAGCATAGAGATAATAGTAGCGGGATTGCAGCTCGCCCTCGATCAGGGTCGCGCAGGTTGTCGCCGGAACCTGCCACCAGCCTTCGGTAATCCAGCCCTCGGCAGCGCGGTAACCGATCGCAACACCGACCAGGTTCTGCGTGCCGTTGCAGACCCTGAACTCGGCATGCGCGGCGCCAGCAGTCAGAAAGGGCATGCAGAACGCCCCGGCAATGATCAAATGTCTCAGATGGCGCGCGGATCCGCGGGCGCTCTTGATTGAATCTCGCTTCGGCACGGTTTCCGACGGAACTCCATATTGATACATTGAGTGCTTTCTTGCGACGGCAGGACACGAATGTCAACTTAAGTCTAATCGATTATATTCTCACCCCGAACCATTGACCGCGATCTTGGCACAAAGGTGGCCTGAGCGAAAGCTTGCACTCACCTTTCCCCCATGTCATCAAGCGGCGAAAGCCAAAACAGGCATCCGAATCCCATGCAAGACTTCTCTCCTTACGAAATCATACCCGGTCATAATGACAGGGGTATGGTGCTGCTCGGCGACCATGCCATGAACCGCCTGCCGGCCAGTTACGGCCGTCTCGGATTGCCGCCGGAAGCCTTTACACGACACATCGCCTTTGACATCGGAATTGAGGGCCTGACCCGGAGTCTCGCTGAAAAACTCGGCGTCCCGGCCGTTCTCGGCTGTTTCTCCCGCCTGCTGATCGATCCGAACCGCGGCGAGGACGATCCGACCCTGATCATGAAGATTTCCGACGGCGCCATCATTCCGGGGAATCATCCGATCACGGCCACCGAATGGAACAACCGCGTAGAGACGTTCCATCGCCCCTATCACCGTGCTGTCAGCCAGACGATCGGTGCGGTTGCCGATCAATCGGGCATGGCGCCGCTGGTCCTCTCGCTGCATTCCTTCACCCCTGCCTGGAAAGGCGTTCCCCGCCCCTGGCACGCCGCCGTCCTGTGGGACAGCGACGACCGTGCCGTCCTCCCGTTCCTCTCCCTGCTGCGCGCTACCGGCGATATACTCGTCGGCGACAACGAGCCTTACGACGGCGCACTCAAGGGCGATACGATGTATCGGCACTGCATGACGACCGGCATCCCCCATGCGCTGCTGGAAGTCCGGCAGGACCTCATCGGCGACAGTGCGGGCATTGCGGATTGGGCGGAGCGTCTTGCGCCGATATTCGCAGCGCTCAATGCCGACCCGGCGCTGCATGAATACAAGATATATCCATCCCGCACCGGCCCCTATGGAAGCTGACGAGAGGACGACGGCTTTGACCGACATCACCCGACAGCAGCAGATTGAATTCGAGGCCGCGGTTTTCCGCCGTCTGGTCGCGCACCTGCGCGAGCGCGTCGACGTGCAGAACATCGATCTGATGAACCTGGCGGGATTTTGCCGCAATTGCCTGTCCAATTGGTACCTCGATGCCGCCCGGGAGGCCGGTAACGAGCTGACCAGGGACGAATCGCGCGAGATCATCTACGGCATGCCCTACGAAGAATGGAAAGAACGCTATCAGCGCGAAGCGACCCAAGCCCAGAAAGAGGCGTTCGAAGTCAACAGGCCGCGCGAATAATCATCCTTTCCGTCAAGTGGTCTTGACGTGGCGCGCGCTTCGCGGCAGGTCAACATCCATCAAAATACGTTCCCCAATTACAGGAGAGTCCCATGTCTGATGCCCACGGCGTCGCCCGCGACCAGCTTCGCGCCTTTGTCGAACGGATCGAGCGGCTGGAAGAAGAAAAGAAGACCATCGCCGACGACATCAAGGATGTGTATGGCGAAGCCAAGGGCACGGGCTTCGACACCAAGATTCTCAAGAAGGTCATCGCGCTGCGCAAGAAAGATGCCCAGGAGCGTATGGAAGAGGATCTGATCCTCGACACATACCTGCACGCGCTCGGCATGATCGAAAGCCCGCCGGAAGGCTAAGGCGATTGCGGCGAGGGCCGCATAAAGAATAGAAAAAACCCGCTGATCGCGTTCAGCGGGTTTTTTGGTTTATGACGGAGGATCGCTCAGGCGATCACTGATTGACCACGGCCCCGAAGCGGCCCGGATCGACAGACGGTGCCCCACTCTGGAAGCCGACGGGATAGATGCTCGCCGGCCCTTCGCTCAACGCGCGGCTGACGAGTCGTTGCGCCTTCACGGGCTTTTCGACGGTGTCGAACTTGCTCTTGTTCAGGGCCCATTGGGAAATGATGTTCTTCGTCAGCCTCGTACCGCCGGACATGGCTTGACGGGCGACTTCGGCTTCTACCTGGCTTGGGCGCCCGCCCTTTGCCGGCAATCCGGCCTCGATGCCGCTCTCGGCTGTCTTGGGGGCGTCGAAGACGTCGCCGAAGTCAATCGTGCGGCTCGCAGGCTCGGGTTCAGGCGCGATGGCAGCCACTTCCACAGGAGCCTCGACCGAATCTGCTGCCGCAGTGCGGCTCTCTTCGAGGGCCGCTGCCGCCTCCGGCGAGAGGATAGCTTGTTCTACTTCGTCCAGTTCTGCCTCCTCCGCGGCTTCGGCACTGGCCAGCAACGCTTCGGCGCCCGCCGGACGGCCTACCGGAACCGGAATGGCTGACAGATCCTCATCTGTCGGATTGGTGAGGTCCTGCGCCACGGACGCGGTCAATACTTCCGGTTCGGCATCGCCCTTCATGCCGCGTTTTCCAAGCAGCGTCGGGACGGGAATCTTGTAGGCCTGCAGATCGGGGAACGCCTCGCTTCCCTCCGCCGGTGCGGCGGCGACCTGGGACAAGGCATCCTCTGCTGCGCTCCTGGCCGGTGAATAGAGGGCGACCGCGAGGCTCGTATCACCGGATTGCGGCTTGAACGACGGACGCGATAGCGGCACCGGTGCATCGACTGTTTCGGCTGTAGGTGCGGCTTCTGCTGCCGCTTGCGGCGGCGGGGTCGCCGATGCGACCATAACCGGCTGCGTAGCTGTCACGACCGGCTGCGGCGCGACCGAAGGACGCTCTGCCGGTACGACGTCTTCTTCCTCGTCTTCGTCTCCCGTCCCACCGAACAGCATGGCAAAGAGGTTTTTCCGTTTGCCCGAAGATTTGTTCTCGGCAACGACTATGTCGCTGGAGCTGAGCCTGCGCTTGTACTCCGCCATTGCCTGCTGATAACCCGGTAGCGGCTTGCCGTCATTCGGTATGTGCAAAGTCTTGCCGTCCGGGAAGAGGCGAACCAGTTCCTGGCGCGACATGCGCGGCCACGCGCGAACGCTCGCAACATCCATATGTACGAAAGGAGAGCCGGAATTCGGATAATATCCGACACCACCGGCCTGCAACTTCATCCCGACTTCGCGCAACTTCCTGAGCGGCACGCCGGGAATGTAGAAATCCACCGCGGTGCCGCGCATATGCTGGCTTTCCTTGGCGACACCCTTGGACCGCTTGCGCAGCATTGAATTGGTTTCGGGAGAGCGGTAGCCGGACACGACGTTGATATAGCCGGAGCCACCGGAGCGCTGATAGACCTCCCAGACGAGATCGAACAGCCTGGGATTCATCTTTGTCGGCTGATTGCGCCGCCAGTCGCGCAGGATGTGGTTGAGCTGCTTCAGCCCGTTGGCGTCATAGCGGCCGTTGCGCTTGAACGTGATGGCGGCCTTTTCGCCGGTATGTACGAAATGGATCTTGAGGGTGCGGGTTTCAGCGGCGGCATGAGACGCGGAACCAAGGAGAGCAAGCGCACCCAGCAGAAGCAACATCAGAGCCACGACAAGATGCTTGACCGCGGAATTCACGTTCGCAGCGTCCTGATCACGCCCACCGATACCGAAAGGCGCTCTAATTGCATGCGTTCTCTGCAATTCAATCCCCGTCCGAAAGACTGCGTCCCAAGCCACTCAGATGAATGCCAAATGCGGTAACACCATGGCAAAACTGCCACAGACGTGGACACATTTCATATATAGTGAACGCATATCTAACAAGTCATTTACTGTTGGTAACCGAACATCTTTACCCAACAGTTAATTTCCTTGTCTTGCTTGCCTCAGGCGGCATGCTTTTGCGGATCGTCGGGATCGATCCCGTAGTCTTTCAGCTTTCGATAGAGCGTGGATCGGCCAATCCCGAGTTTGCGGGCGACCTGGCTCATCTGCCCGCGATAGAATTTAAGGGCAAATCGGATCAACTCCTCTTCGATTTCCGCAAGCTTGCGCACATTTCCGTTGTCATCGGTGCTGACAATGACGTTGCCGCTGGCCTGGACGCCGCCGCTGCCGGCAGACGGAGTGACAGGCTCGACATGCCCGCTTGCCGCCTGATACGGCGCCGACGCCGTTTCCGCCGTAGAGGAGGCCGGCGTCATCTGCGCTTCCCCGACGGAAACCGGACGCCCCGGGCCAGCCGTCAGGGGCATTTCCCCGTTCGGCATCTGGGCCGCGATCTGCGGAAAATCGCCCTGAGACAATTCATGGCTTTCGGCAAGTATAACGGCGCGGAACACGGCATTCTCGAGCTGGCGGATATTTCCCGGCCAGTCAAAGGCGGTGAGAAGCGCCAGCGCGCCGGGAGTGAGAGAGAGCGGCCTTGCCAGTCGCTGCTCTGCGGAAAAGCGTTCTGCGAACGCCCTTGCAAGATGAGGTATGTCTTCCTTGTGGCGACGGAGCGCAGGAATGGTGATCGGGAAAACATTCAGGCGGTAATAGAGGTCCTCGCGGAACCGGCCGGATTTGACCTCTTCGATCAGGTCCTTGTTGGTGGCCGCGATCAACCGTACGTTCGCCTTGCGCGAACGGCTGGCACCGGCGGCCTCAATCTCGCCCGTCTGCACCGCGTCGAGCAATTTGCCCTGCACATTCGACGGGAGTTCGCTGATTCCTTCCAGGAACAGCGTGCCGCCGTTGGCCTCGATGAATTTCCCGGTCAGCCCTTCGACCACATCCGACGACGACGGGCTTTCCTGGCCGAAAAGAACGCCTTCCAGCAGACTGTGCGGGACCGTGCCGCAATTGACCACTATGAAGGGGCGCCCGGACCTGTCACTGGCCGAATGAATGGCGCGGGCCACCAACTCCTTGCCGACACCGGGCTCGCCTTCGAGCATGACTGGAATGTTCGAGTGAGCAGCCCGGCGGCCGAGTTCCACAACCCTTGCCATGGCCGAACTCGCCGCTACGATATCGCCAAATCCGATAGCAGCGGAGCGTGCCCGTTTCACGCTGCATCCCTGCGCATCGCTCTCGCGAAGCTTGAGTGCGCTGGAAAGCGCGGAGGCGAGTCGCTCCAGGGAACTGGGCTTGACCACGAAATCGAAAGCGCCGGCGCGCATTGCCTCCACGGCCAGATTGGTCCCGTTTTCAGCCGTCTTCACGATCACCGGCACCTCCGGATCGATGCTGCCGACTGCGGAGAGAAGCGACAGCCCATCACGGTTGGGCGCCTTGAGATCCAGCAACACGACTCCGATCTCGCCGCGCTTTCTCCTTAACAGGTCAAGCGCCGCCTGATCGTTTTCCGCGATATACACGGCATGGCCCTGGGCTTCGATTGCGGCCTTGAGCGAACGGCGTTCGGCCGGATCGTCGTCGATTACGAGAATATGAGCAGTCACTTTCGAGCTCCCGGATTCATTCTGGCGCATCATGCGTTCGTGAACCTTCGGTCGGGGACCCTGCCAGACAGGACTGAACATCCGGTTTTGACAAATGCTCGCATTTTAACGAATCGTTGACAGATAGTTTGGTGCCCGCGACGTGCTTTCGACAGCGTCTTGCCCCCTGCCCTGCGACTGACTAAACCTGACCGTTACTGCTGATGAAAAGGAAGGACTGCTGTCATGCGCTTACTGCCGACCCACGCACAGGCATTCTCTGCGACGCCGGCCGCTCGTGCGCCAGCCGATCCCGCGCTCGGGGAACTGCCGGTCTGGAAGCTCGAGGATCTCTATTCCTCCCAAACTTCGGAAAGCTTCCTGAAAGACATGGAGAAGGCGGGCAGCGACACGCTCGCTTTCGAGGAAAAATGGAAGGGCAAGCTCGAGCAGGCTGCCACCCGTTCGGGCAAGGACGGCATCGGCGCGGCACTGCGCGAATACGAGGCTCTTGACGACCTGCTCGGTCGCCTCGCGGCTTATGCCGGCCTCACCTATTATTCCGACATGACGAACACTGCGAACGGCAAGTTCTTCGGCGACGTGCAGGCAAAACTCACCGACCTGTCCTCGCATCTGCTTTTCTTCACGCTTGAACTCAACCGCATCGATGATGGGGTCATGGACGCCTGCATGGAGCGCGACGCAGACGCCGGCCATTACCGTCCCTGGATCGTCGATCTGAGGAAGGACAAGCCGTTCCAGCTCGAGGATCGTATCGAACAGCTCTTCCTGGAAAAATCGATGACCGGTGCCGGGGCCTTCAACCGCCTCTTCGACGAAACACTCGCGAGCCTGCGCTTCAGTGTCGACGATCAGCAGCTGCCGCTCGAGGCGACCCTCAACATGCTGCAGGACAGCGATCCGCTGGTGCGTGAAAAGGCGGCAATCGCACTGTCCAACACCTTCAAGGACAATATCCGCATCTTCGTTCTGGTCACCAACACGTTGGCCAAGGACAAGGAGATCTCCGACCGCTGGCGTGGCTTCGAGGATATCGCCGACAGCCGTCACCTGTCGAACCGCGTCGAGCGCGAGGTAGTCGACGCCTTGGCAAGCGCGGTCAAGGCCGCCTATCCGCGCCTCTCGCACCGCTATTATGCCATGAAGGCAAAATGGCTCGGCATGGAGCAGATGGAATTCTGGGACCGCAACGCTCCGCTTCCCGAGACCTCCGACCGGCTGATCCCCTGGCCCGAAGCCAAGCAGACTGTGCTCTCCGCCTATGGCGGTTTCGCACCCGAAATGGCGGCAATCGCTTCCCGCTTCTTCGATGGCGGTTGGATCGATGCACCGGCCAGGCCCGGCAAGGCGCCCGGCGCATTCGCCCACCCGACCGTGCCTTCCGCCCATCCCTACGTCTTGCTGAACTATCTCGGCAAGCCGCGCGATGTCATGACCCTTGCGCATGAACTCGGCCATGGGGTTCATCAGGTGCTGGCAGGCGAACAGGGCGCGTTGATGTGCCAGACACCGCTGACGCTTGCCGAAACAGCATCGGTCTTCGGCGAAATGCTGACTTTCCGCGCGCTTCTCGGTCAAACGAAGGACAAGCGCGAGCGTAAGGCCATGCTCGCCCAGAAGGTCGAGGACATGATCAACACGGTCGTCCGCCAGATCGCCTTCTACGATTTCGAGCGCAAACTGCACACCGCCCGCAAGGAAGGCGAGCTGACCGCCGAAGCAATCGGCGAGCTATGGCTGTCGGTACAGGCCGAAAGCCTTGGCCCCGCCATCCGCATCTCCGAAGGCTACGAGACCTGGTGGGCCTATATTCCCCACTTCATCCATTCGCCCTTCTATGTCTACGCCTATGCCTTCGGCGACTGCCTTGTGAATTCGCTCTATGCCGTCTACCAGCAGGCCGACGCGGGCTTTCAGGACAAGTATTTCGAGCTCCTGAAGGCCGGCGGCACCAAGCACCATTCCGAGCTTTTGAAACCCTTCGGGCTCGACGCCGCTGATCCGTCGTTCTGGGCGAAGGGGCTGTCGATGATCGAAGGCCTGATCGATGAACTGGAGGCGCTTGACAGGGCTTCATGAACACGAGCGCATCGGACCCAGGGGCTGAAACCGGCGGGTACGTCCTGTTCCGCGACGACGCGCGCGCGCAATGCTCCGTCTTTGCCGACCCGCTGGACGTCATAACGGCCCATACCGCCGAAGCCTTTCCCTCCGCCCTGTCGCGCCTCGAAGAAGCGCATCGATCCGGCAAGTGGCTCGCCGGATACCTTTCCTATGAGGCGGGCTATCTCTTCGAGGAAAAACTGAAACCGCTCGCCTCGGAGAATCGCGAGACTCCGCTGTTGTGCTTCGGCGTGTTCGATGCGCCGGCCGGCAACGAGCACCCGCTGGCACAGCCCACGCAGCGAAAGGAAAACGGTGCGTTCCTGACAGAGCCCCACGCCGCGTGGGATTTCCCGGCCTATCAGCAGCGCTTCGACCGGCTGCATCAGCACCTGCGCAAGGGCGATTGCTATCAGGCAAACCTCACCATGCCGATCACCGCGCGCTGGCATGGGGATCCGCGCGCTGCCTTCTGGTCGCTGATCGAGCGCCAACCCGTCCACTACGGTGCGCTCGTCGACCTCGGCGGTCCGGTGATCCTCTCACGCTCGCCGGAACTCTTTTTCGCCGTCGACGAGCACGGCTTCATAGAGACCCACCCGATGAAGGGTACCGCGCGACGCGGCGCGACGCCTGCGGAGGACAAAGCGATCGTCGCTGAAATGCTCGCCGACGAGAAGAGCCAGGCCGAGAACCGCATGATCGTCGACCTGCTTCGAAACGATATCTCGCGGATCAGCGAGGTCGGAACGCTCTCCGTGCCGAAGCTTTTCGCAATCGAAACCTATCCGACCCTGCACCAGATGGTCAGTCACGTGCGGGCAAGGCTCCTTCCCGGCATCTCCATTTCGCAGATTTTCGCGGCGCTTTTTCCGTGCGGCTCGATCACGGGGGCACCGAAGATGCGCGCCATGGAAATTCTCCATGAATTGGAAACGGCACCGCGCGATGTCTATTGCGGCGCCATCGGCTACATCGATCCGGCCGGGCCGATGCGTTTTTCGGTGGCCATCCGCACACTCTCCCTTTTCAAAGATGGCGAGGCGGTCTTCAATGTCGGCGGCGGTATCGTCTTCGATTCGAACGCCGAGGCGGAATATGAGGAGTGCCTGCTGAAGGCACGCTTCGCGGTAGGGGACCAATGGATTTCTCGCTGATCGAAACCATGCGCTGGCAACCGGGCGAGGGTTTCGTCCACCTCGACCAGCACATGCGCCGGCTGTCGCGCTCCGCCGATGCGCTCGGCTTCCGCCAGCCCCAGAACGCCCTGGCTGTGCTCAAGGAACTGGAGACCGCTGATACGCCCTTGCGCGTGAGGCTGACATCGAACTTCCGTGGCAAGGTCGAGGTCACCGCCACTCCTTTCGAGCCGCTGCCGGCGGATGCCGTGTGGCGGCTGAGGGTCGCGAAGACGCGGCTTGATTCCAGCGACACGCTCTATCGTCACAAGACCTCGCGCCGCGAGCCCTACGAGGCCGCCCGCGCCGAATATACACCCGAGGAAGCGGACGAGGTCCTGTTGCTCAATGAACGCGGCGAGATCTGCGAGGGCACGATCACCAGTCTCTTTGTCGAGGATGCGGACGGCCAGTTGCTGACCCCGCCGCTTTCAAGCGGCCTTCTCCCGGGCATTCTGCGTGCCGAACTCATCCGCCAGCGCAAGGCGCGGACCGCGGTGCTGCGGCTGGAGGATATTCGTGGCCGCCCGATCTTCGTTGGAAATTCCCTGCGCGGCCTGATCCGCGCCGAACTCATGGAAGGCAACAGCTGAGTGTTCATACTCTCCCTCACCTACAAGAAGCCCAACGAGGAAGCCGACCGCCATATGGAATCCCACTTGGCCTGGGTGAAGGAGGGCTACGACCGCGGATGGTTCCTCGCATCGGGTCGCAAGGTTCCACGAACCGGCGGGGTGATTCTGGCGAGAGGCGACCGCGCGGAGATCGAGGCTTACACCGCAGCCGATCCTTTCACAGTTGAAGGCATCGCCGAATACGATATCGTCGAGGTTGCCATCACCACCGCCGTACCGGATCTCCAGGTCCTCAAGGTGTGAACGGCAGAAACGATTTCTCAGAATTCAGCGAAACACGGGATCCCATGCCGACCTACACACCCTATGACGGCTCCTCCAGGCCCTTCTCCATCGGCCTCTCGGCCCTTGATCCCGACCGCTGGATCGAACCAGACGACGATCTCTGCGCCCTTCTCGCCGAGAAGCAGCGACTGGCGAGAATCCATTATGACGACATCTTCCGCGCCACGCCGGAAAGCGTCGATAGCCAGCGGGAAAGTCTGGACCTGCTCGTCGATCACCTGATGGCCCGCCACGGGGACCGTTTCAGCCGCGCCGGCTCCATCATGTCGATGGCGGGCCACAGCGTCGACCTCTCCGACGAAACCGTGCCGCCGCTCTTTCGTGCAGGCTCGCTCGTCGGGGACGATCTCGTCATCCTGCGCAAGAAGGAGGACGGCTGGACGATCATCGCCGCCCATCTCGCCTTTCCCTCCTCCTGGTCTCTTGCGGAAAAGTTCAACCGTCCGATGGATGAGGTTCATGAGCACGTCCCCGGCTTCCAGGCTGGTACCCGTAACGCGACGATCGTCAACCGTGTCTTCGACAACCTGCTGCCTGAACAGCCGGCCGAACGCTTCAACTGGTCGATCAACTGGCACTACGCGCTCTATCATCCGAGGAGCGTGCGCCCGGCAGCCGATCCGTCGGCCCTCGATGTCGGCGCCGAAAATGCCTTTGTGCGTGTCGAGCGCCAGACACTTCGAAAGCTGCCGGTTTCGGGCGATATCGTCTTCACGATCCGCATTTACCTTGATCCCGTTCGCGCCCTTGCAGGGCACGCCAAAGGGCTCGAGCTTGCCGAAAAGCTGGCAGGCCAGCTCGAAGCGCTGACCGAGGAGCAGGTCAACTACAAGGGACTTGCCGAGAAACGCGCTGAACTCGTGCGCTGTCTGCGCGAGGGTAATTTCGAGAAATTGCACAAGGATGCCATCGGGTCATAGGCGACGACCCTTTATTATGTCAGCAGTTTATGATCTAGAGCCACGAAATCTCGGGATTTTCGAAACGCGGGACAACAGGGCCATATCGTGCCGGTAAACCAGAGCCGTGCATATGAAGGAGAATAGAATGACCCAGCAGACCTATCAGGTTTATGGTGAAATTACCGGCCCGATCGTCATGATCGGATTTGGCTCGATCGGTCGCGGCACGCTGCCGCTGATCGAACGCCATTTCAAGTTCGACAAGAGCCGCATGGTGGTCATCGACCCCCGCAATGACGAGGCGGAACTGCTTGCCAAGCACGGCGTGAAGCATATCCAGGCCCATGTCACCAAGGAAAACTACAAGGAACTGCTGAAGCCGCTCCTGACCGAAGGTAAGGGACAGGGCTTCTGCGTCAATCTTTCGGTCGACACCGGCTCGCTCGACCTTATGAAGCTCTGCCGCAAGCTCGACGTTCTCTATATCGACACTGTGGTCGAGCCTTGGCTGGGCTTCTATTTCGACAAGAACATGAAGAACGCCGACCGCACCAACTATGCTCTGCGCGAAACCGTTCGCCAGGAAAAGAAGAAGAACCCCGGCGGCGCGACGGCCGTTTCCACCTGCGGCGCAAACCCGGGCATGGTTTCCTGGTTCGTCAAGCAGGCGCTGGTCAACGTCGCCCATGAAATCGGCGTGAAGTTCGACGAGCCGGCGGCCGATGATCGCGAAGGCTGGGCCAAGCTGATGAAAAAGGTCGGCGTCAAGGGTGTCCACATCGCCGAACGCGACACTCAGCGCGCCAAGCACCCGAAGCCGCTCAACGTTTTCTGGAACACCTGGTCGGTCGAGGGCTTCATCTCCGAAGGCCTGCAGCCAGCCGAGCTCGGCTGGGGCACCCATGAGAACTGGATGCCGAAGAACGCCAAGAAGCACAAGAAGGGCTGCCAGGCGGCGATCTATCTGGAACAGCCCGGCGCCAATACCCGCGTGCGCACCTGGTGCCCGACGCCCGGCCCGCAATACGGCTTCCTCGTCACCCACAACGAGTCGATCTCGATCGCCGACTACTACACCGCCCGCGACAAGGACGGCGAGGTGACCTATCGCCCGACCTGTCACTACGCCTACCATCCGGCCAATGACGCCGTGCTCTCGCTGCACGAGATGTTCGGCAATGGCGGCAATGCCCAGCCGGTCCTGCACGTTCTCGACGAGAACGAACTGGTCGACGGCGTTGATGAACTCGGCGTGCTGCTCTACGGCCACGAGAAGAATGCATACTGGTACGGTTCGCGCCTGTCGCTGGAAGAAACCCGGCGCATCGCCCCCTATCAGAACGCCACCGGCCTGCAGGTGAGCTCGGCGGTTCTCGCCGGTATGGTCTGGGCGCTGGAAAACCCGAAAGCCGGTATCGTCGAAGCCGACGAAGTCGACTACAAGCGCTGCCTCGAAGTGCAGTCGCAGTATCTCGGCCCGGTCGAAGGCCACTACACCGACTGGACGCCGCTCGACGGACGGCCTGGCCTCTTCCCCGAGGACATCGACACCAAGGATCCCTGGCAGTTCAGGAATGTCCTGGTTCGCTGATTCGCGGATCGCACCGCTTCGCCTCATTGCCCGCCGCCTCTCGCGGCGGGTTTTCTTTGGCATTCGTCGGGTGATGGTGGTCATCTTTTGGATAAACCTGCAGCCCATTGGACTTGGCCTTGCTTTCACCATTTGTTGTCGGCATGGTTGCGGATCAACGGCTTATCCAGACGATGCGGGAGACGGTAATGAAAATCAGAAACCTCGGAGTTCTGCTGGTATGCGCAACAGCGCTGACCGCATGCTATTCGAGCGGGCCACGGCCCTTGCCTGCGATCCAGCAGGCGCCGACCGTCGAAGGCACCTGGGTGGATCCGAACGGCATCGTCTCGACATTCAACGCAGGTACCTTCAGCACACGTACAACCGATACCAATCAGCTTCTGGCATCGGGCACCTACACGTCTGTTTCGGACCGGCTGGTCGAGATCAACATGACCTCGCTGGTCCGCAACACCCAGTCGAAGGTCAATTGCGCACTCGTCACTCCGAACCAGTTGAACTGCACGTCAGACAGCGGCTCGCAGTTCTCGCTGGCTCGCCGCTCCTAGTTTCCATCCCGGATTTCCCGTGTGAACCGGCCCGCAGCAATGCGGACCGGTTTCTTTTTGCCCGGCTGCTCGAACTGCGCGTAGGCGGCCGGATTTCCTCTTGCAGTCGCAGGCGCTTGGTGGAAACATCGCCTTCTGTGCGAAGTCCATAAAAGCCGTGAGGAATGCGAGGTGGCGAACCGCCCATTCGCGAAAACCAGGAGAAAAGCGATGTTGAGAAAATTTCGATTTGGCCTTTTGAGTGTGTCCGCGCTTGCCTTGTCGACCAGTGCCGCCTTTGCCGATTTCGAGCTGAATATCCTGCACATCAACGACTTCCATTCCCGCATCGAGGCGATCAACAAGTACGATTCCACGTGCTCGGAGGAAGAGGCCGGCAAGAACGAGTGCTTCGGCGGCGCCGCGCGGCTTCTGACCGCAATCAGCGAGACCCGCAAGGCGCTGGACGGCAAGAATGTGCTGTTGCTCAACGCGGGCGACAATTTTCAGGGCTCGCTGTTTTACACGACCTATCACGGTCTGGCCGAAGCGGAATTTCTCAACCTGATGAAGTTCGACGCCATGACCATCGGCAATCATGAGTTCGACGACAGCGAGGATGGGCTTGCCGGTTTCCTCGACAAGGTCAATTTCCCGGTCATCTCCGCCAATGTGCTCGCCGGCCACTCCTCCAAGCTCGTCGACCGCATCAAGCCCTCGATCGTCGTGGAGGTCGGTGGCCAGAAAATCGGGATTGTCGGCGCCGTGGCCAATGATACCGATGAACTCTCCTCCCCCGGCCCCAATATCATGATCGCCGAGGATGTCGCCACGATCAGCGAAGCCGTTCAGAAGCTGAAGTCCGACGGCGTCGACAAGATCATCGCCCTGACCCATGTCGGCTACCCGCGTGATCTCGCGGCAATAGCGAAAATCCCCGATGTCGACGTCGTGGTCGGCGGCCATTCCCACAGCCTCTTGTCGAATACCGACGCGAAAGCCGAAGGCCCCTACCCGACCATGGTCGACAATCCGGGAGGCTACAAGGTTCCGGTCGTCCAGGCGGGATCCTACAGCAAGTATCTTGGCGATCTGCACGTCGTGTTCGACGACAGCGGCGTCGTCAAGGAGGCGAAGGGCGACCCGATCCTGCTCGATTCCGCTTTCAAGCCGGATGAAGCCGTCGCCGCCCGCATCAAGGAACTGGCCGGCCCGATCGACGAGTTGAAGAAGAAGGAGATCGGCGAGAGTTCCGGTATCATCGACGGCTCGCGGGAAGTCTGCCGCGTCAAGGAATGCTCGATGGGCAATCTCGTCGCCGATGCCATGGTTGACCGCGTCAGGGAGCAGGGCATTACCATCGCCATACAGAACGGCGGTGGCCTGCGCGCTTCCATCGACGCCGGTACCGTCACAATGGGCGAAGTGCTGACAGTTCTGCCGTTCCAGAACACGCTTGCCACGTTCCAGATGAAGGGCGCCGACATCGTGACGGCTCTCGAGAACGGACTGGGCCAGATCGAGGAGGGCGCCGGGCGCTTCCCGCAGGTCTCCGGCCTCAAATACGCCTTCGACAAATCGAAGGAACCGGGTAGTCGCGTGGTATCCGTCGAAGTCAAAGAGGGCGACGCCTGGGCGGCGATCGATCCAGCCAAGGTCTATGGTGTTGCCACCAACAACTTCATGCGCGCCGGCGGTGACGGCTACTCGATCTTCACCACGGCTGGCATGAATGCCTATGACTACGGTCCGGGCCTCGAGACGGTCGTCGCCGACTACATCGCCAAGAATCCGGCCTACAAGCCTTATACCGACGGCCGCATCTCCGAGGTGGCCGCAACCGGTGCGGCACCAGCCCCCGCCGCCCCGGCTCCGGCCGCTGCAACGCCGGAACTGCCTGCCGCATCCGGTACGCTCGCCACCTCCGCCCCGGATGTCGCGGTCTCAACGGTCACGAAATATACCGTCGCCAGGGGAGACAGCCTCTGGACCATCGCCGTGAAGACCTATGGCGACGGCATGATGTGGACGAAGATCGCCGAGGCCAACAAGATGACGAACCCCGATGCTCTCGCCGTCGGGCAGGAGATCGACCTTCCTGCAAAGTAAGGGCACACTGCCGCATTCCGCGCGCCGGTCCGGGGTTTCCCGGACCGGCTTTTCTGTCTAGAAGTTGATCTTCCGCGCGCCAGCTTTCATATGGCCCAAGAGTGCGAATAACGATCAGGACCTAGTCTCATGACCGCAGACCTCTCCCACCTGCCCGCCAACCATCCGCCCGTGAAGATCGGCAAGGTCGGCGTGCTTCTCGTCAATCTCGGCACGCCGGACGGTACCGACTACGCGTCGATGCGCCGCTACCTCAAGGAATTTCTGATGGACCGGCGCGTGATCGAGTGGTCTCGCTGGAAATGGTACCCGATCCTCTTCGGGATCGTCCTCAACACCCGCCCGCAAAAGGTCGGCAAGGCCTACGAGGAAATCTGGAACAAGGAGCAGAACGAGAGCTATCTGCGCACCTATACCCGCAATCAATCCGATGCGATCGGCGAGGCGCTGAAAGACCATCCCGACGTGATCGTCGATTGGGCCATGCGCTACGGCCAGCCGTCGATCGGCTCGCGGATCGAGGCCTTGCAGGCCGCCGGATGCGATAGAATCCTGCTCTTCCCGCTCTATCCGCAATATGCAGCCTCGACGACCGCAACCGTCAACGACAAGGCCTTCGAAAAGCTGATGTCCATGCGCTGGCAGCCGGCCCTTCGCACGGTTCCGCCCTATCATGACGATCCGGAATATATCGACGCTCTGGCGGTATCGGTCGAGAAGAAGCTCGCAACCCTCGACTGGCAACCGGAAGTGCTGCTCGCCTCATTCCATGGCATCCCCCAGTCCTATTTCAGGCAGGGCGATCCCTATCACTGTTTCTGTCAGAAGACCGGTCGGCTGCTGCGCGAACGCCTCGGCCTTCCCAAGGAAAAGTTCATGGTCACGTTCCAGTCCCGTTTCGGACCGGAAGAATGGCTGCAGCCCTACACCGACAAGACGGTGGAGAAGCTTGCCAGCGAGGGCGTCAAGCGCATCGCGGTGATCAACCCAGGCTTCGTGTCGGATTGTCTCGAGACTTTGGAAGAGATCGCGGGAGAGGCCGCTGAATCCTTCCACGAACATGGCGGCGAGAAATTCGTGCATATTCCCTGTCTCAACGACAGCCTAGAGGGACTGCGCGTGCTCGAAAAGGTTATCCGGCGGGAACTGCAGGGCTGGATCTGACAGGGAATCTGGCCCCGGCAGATTTTGTAGTTAAATCTTGTCCTTGAGGTGCTAAAAATGAACCCGTGGTGCCGCATCCGCGACACTGAACGATGAGGAGGACTGAAAGATGGGCCTAGCAGGTTCCGATATTGTCGTTATTGCCCTGGTGGCACTTGTCATTCTCGTCCTCTTCGCCGGTATCAAGACCGTGCCTCAGGGTTTTCGCTACACGATCGAGCGCTTCGGCCGGTACACGCGCACGCTCGAGCCGGGGCTCAATCTGATCGTGCCCTTCATCGAGCGGATCGGCGCGAAACTGAACGTGATGGAACAGGTGCTCGACGTTCCGACGCAGGAAGTCATCACCAAGGACAATGCCAGCGTCTCCGCCGACGCGGTCGCATTCTACCAGATCCTGAACGCCGCCCAGGCCGCCTATCAGGTCGCCGACCTCCAGAACGCCATACTCAACCTCACTATGACCAACATTCGCTCAGTCATGGGTTCGATGGATCTCGACGAACTGCTCTCCAATCGCGAGCAGATCAACGACCGGCTGTTGCGCGTCGTCGACGAAGCGGTCGGTCCGTGGGGCATCAAGGTCACCCGCGTCGAAATCAAGGACATCCAGCCGCCAACCGATCTCGTTGACGCCATGGCGCGGCAGATGAAGGCAGAGCGTGAAAAACGCGCCCAGGTGCTCGAAGCCGAGGGTTTCCGCAATGCGCAGATCCTGCGCGCCGAGGGCGCCAAGCAGTCGGCGATCCTTGAGGCCGAGGGCCAGCGCGAGGCGGCCTACCGGGAAGCCGAGGCACGCGAGCGTCTCGCCGAAGCGGAAGCCAAAGCCACGAGAATGGTTTCCGAGGCTATCGCCGCCGGGGATATTAACGCCATCAACTACTTCGTCGCCCAGAAATATACCGAGGCCATGGCCGCGATCGGTACGGCATCAAATTCGAAAATCGTCCTGATGCCGATGGAAGCCTCCAGCCTGATCGGCTCGCTCGGCGGTATCGGCGCGATCGCGCGTGAAGTCTTCGGCGAGAATGCCGCTGCGCGCCCGCGCCCGGCCGCGACCCCGCGCACGACACCGGTCGTCAATCCGTTCGCCCCCACTCAGGAGACCTGATCCATGCTGCAACGATTGGTCACTGAACTCGGACCCTGGGCCTGGTGGCTCCTCGGCCTCGTGCTTCTGGCCGCCGAGTTGCTGCTGCCGGGAGTTTTCATGGTCTGGATCGGCATCGGCGCTCTGTTGACTGGGCTGATTTCACTCTTGCTGTGGGGCACGCCGTTCTGGGTCTGGCAACTGCAGTTTCTGGTTTTCGCCGTGCTCGCGGTTGCCGCCACGCTCGCCAGCCGCAGATACCTGTCGAAAGGCGACATCACGACGGACGAACCGCTTCTCAACCAGCGCGGTGCGAGCCTCGTTGGACGCACGGCAACGCTTGAGCAGCCGATTGCGGAGGGTCGCGGACGTATTCGGCTCGATGACACCTACTGGTCGGTCATGGGACCGGATTTGCCTGTCGGAACGAAGGTGAAAGTGGTATCGGGTACTGGCCGCGATCTCATTGTCGAACCGGCCTGATCAGGCCACGCCGATCCTCAGGAAATCGTGGAAATGCACGATGCCGATCGGCCTGTGATCCTCGTCCACCACGATCAGCGCGCCGATTGCGAGCTTGTTGATCATGGCTGCCGCGCTGGTCGCCAGCGATGTGGCCTCTACCACCTTGGGATCGCGGGTCATGATGTCGTCGACATTGAGCACGGATAGATCCCGCGCCAGATTGCGCGCCATGTCGCCGTCGGTGACGATCCCGCAAAGCCTTCCATCACCATCGGTGACGCCGACGCAGCCGAAGCGTTTTCCCGAAAGCGTCTTGACTGCCTCCGGCATCGGCGTTCCGAGCGGCACCAACGGCACCCGGTCACCGGTATGCATGATATCCTTGACGTGCGTTAGGCTCGCGCCCAGCTTGCCGCCCGGATGGAATGTACGGAAATCGTTCGCGGTAAAGCCGCGCGCCTCCAGGAGCGCGACCGTCAGTATATCGCCCATGGCCAGCTGCAACAGCGCCGAGGTCGTGGGCGCCAGTCCATGCGGACAGGCCTCCTGAACGTCGGGCAGCAGGAGCACGATGTCGGATGCGCGCGCCAGCGCGGATTGCGGGCCGGCCGTCAGCGCGATCAGCGGAATGGAGAAGCGCCGGGTGAAATCGACTATGCCCCGCAACTCGGCCGCTTCGCCGCTCTTGGAGATGGCCAGCACCACGTCGTCGCGGGTGATCATACCGAGATCGCCGTGATTGGCCTCGACTGGATGGACGAAGAAGGAAGGCGTGCCGGTCGACGCAAAGGAAGCCGCGATCTTCGCGCCAACATGGCCGCTCTTGCCGACACCAGTAATGACCACACGGCCGGGAATACTTCCGATAATCTTGATGGCGTTGCAGAAGGGGGCCGCCAGCTCTTCGGTCAGAGCCCTTTCCAGGGCAATCAGTCCGTCCTTTTCAGTTGCCACGGTCCTGAGGGCAGATTCGATTGCCCCGGTTTCGACGAGATTTATCGCGCGCTTGATCATGGCCGTTCCATACTGGTTTTGCCCCACCCTGTCCATATTATGATGCATGGCGGGGCGACCACGCAGCTGGCCCCACCGCTCTCGCAGTCGTTGAGAAGTTCGGCGACTGCCAGGCACTCGGAAATACGCGCGCCACCGCAACCAAACATTAACTACATGGCTTTACGTTTGGGTAAGTATTTCAGTGACTGCCGAGCATTATCCTGATGGTTTCTACCGCGAAGACCGGAGCAAGTCGAAAGCGCGCCCATGGCCTGCGCCTCCTTGTCGCGTGTCTGTCTGCCGGCAGCGTCCTCGGCACAGGTCTTCCCGCATCGGCGCAATCGACTCCGCAATCCTTGCCAGACGCACCGGTGCAGCAAGACGCGAATACACCGCCTGCCGCCGATGCTGCCGCCCAGGAAACCGCGACGGCCGCGGTTGCGGACACGCCGTCGGATGCCGACGCCGCGCCCAATCCGGTAACCGGCTCAATAGGCAATGTCGATGAAGAAGCGCTAGATCTCGGCCGCATGAATCTCAGGGAGGCTCCGCTCGGCGCGATCCCGACACGCCCGCTGCGCGACGATCTCGAAGCTCCCGGTATTCGGCTCGGGACGATGACACTCCGGCCCTCGATCATCCAGAATCTCGGTACCGAGACGACCCGATCCGGCGGCAGCAAAGAAACCCGAACCTATTGGGAGACCGGCCTTAGAGGCACTCTGACGTCCAACTGGTCGCGCCATGAACTGACAGTTACCGGCGAGGGCTACTGGCAAAAGAACCTGTCCGGCCAGGGCGAGACGGACCCGCGTGCAAATGTCGATGCCGATCTCCGCCTCGATCTTTCCGGGAACACGATTGCCCATCTGAGAGCCGGCTACGGCTTCAGCCGCGAGGATACCGACGACCCCAATGCAATTTCCGGCGCTGCGGTGCAGTCGGGGATACATCGTCTTACCGGGGGAGCATCGCTGGAACATGACTTCGGCAGGCTGCGCGGAACGGTTGCTGCCGACGTCGAGCGCTGGCGGTACTCCGCTGCGGAACTCTCCGACGGCACCCGCGTTTCGCTCTCCGATCGCGACCGGATTTCAGGAACGCTGCGTGCGCGGATCGGGTACGAAATCTCTCCTGCCCTAACCCCCTTTCTGGAAGCTTCGATCGGGCGGATTATCTATGACGAGAAAACGGACGCGCAGGGCTATGCCCGCTCCGCTGACGTCTACGCCGCCAAGGCGGGCATATCCGCCGATTTCGGCGAAAAACTGCGAGGAGAGTTGGGCCTGGGCTACCGCAAGCAGGTGTTCGACGACAGCCGGCTCAGCGACATCGCCGCAGTGACCGTGGACGGGAATGTCTTCTGGTCGCCGCAGCGGGGCACCGACGTGAACATAGGGCTTTCCACCACAATCGACCCTTCGACCACGGCCGGATTGAGCGGCTCGGTGATCTACGCCCTGAATGCAGCGGTGACCCACCAGGTCAGGAGCAACCTTGTCGCCCGGCTGACCGGTTCGACAATCTGGACGGAATACGGGGCCGGCTCGGGCACCGGCGATACCGTCGCCTATGCGGGCGGCGCCGGATTGAGCTACAGCCTCAATCGCTATCTCGATCTGACGGCAGACATCGGCTACGAACTGACGGACCGCCAGTCCACAGCCGACACGCAAGTCTGGCGCGCAATGGTCGGGCTGACCGCCAAACGATGACGCCGCTTTACTTCAGCGCGGCGAGCATGGCCTTGAGCGGTCCCTCGATCGAGGGACGGATGTCCTTGCGCTCGATCGCAAAGCTGACATTCGCCAGGATGAAGCCGTCCTTGGAGCCGCAGTCAAAGGTCTCGCCTTTGAAATGATAGGCGGAGAACGGCTGTTCCTTTGCAAGTTTCAGCATGCCGTCCGTAAGCTGGATCTCGTTTCCCGCGCCCCGCTCCTGGGTATGGAGGATCTTGAAGATCTCCGGCTGCAGGATATAGCGCCCATTGATGAAGAAGTTAGAGGGTGCCGTCCCCTTGGCAGGCTTTTCGACCATTTCGGTGATGCGGAAGCCGCCATCAAGCGTTTCGCCCTTGCCGACGATGCCGTATTGGTGGGCAACGTCCGGCGAGCATTCCTCAACCGAGATGATGTTGCCGCCGCACTCGTTGTAGAGCTCGACCATGCCTTTGAGGCAGCCCTTCTCACCGCGCATGATCATGTCAGGCAACAGGAGGGCAAAGGGCTCGTTTCCGACGATGTCGCGGGCACACCATACGGCATGGCCGAGTCCGAGAGGTTCCTGCTGGCGGGTAAAGCTCGCCGATCCCGCAGTGGGAAGCAGGCCGGAGAGAAGCGTCAGTTCGGCATGCTTGTTGCGCGCCCGCAGCGTCTGTTCGAGTTCGAACTGGACGTCGAAGTAGTCTTCGATGACCCCCTTGCCGCGGCCGGTCACGAACACGAAGTGTTCGATTCCAGCTTCCGCGGCCTCGTCGACGACATACTGGATGACGGGTTTGTCCACCACCGTCAGCATTTCCTTCGGGACTGTCTTAGTGGCGGGCAGGAAGCGGGTGCCCAATCCTGCAACAGGGAAAACGGCCTTGCGAAGCTTATGTTTTTTCACCACTCATTCCTTCTGGAGGACGACTGAAATCGCGCTGTTTTGTGTGTCTCGCACTACTATATATTTCCGCGAGTTTTGCAAAGATGCCCGGTCACGACGCATATGGTAAAGAATTTGTTGACCGGATCCTAATAAAGTAGAATGCCGCTGCCACGGCGGCGAATGCAAACGGCAAACCGACGGAAAGGATCGCCAATGACCACCAGAAGCACATGGCCATTTAGCGCCCTTGTTTTTTCGATCATCGCCGGCCTCGCACCGGTCGACGCCCATGCTGATGCCGGCTTCACGAAATGGATCAACGGCTTTTATGCGACGGCTGCCAAGAGCGGCATCAGTCAGAAGACCTATAACCAGGCTTTCGCGGGCGTCACCGAGCCGGATCCGTCCGTTCTCGAGAAGGCTCGCTACCAGCCCGAGTTCAAATCGGCGATCTGGGATTATCTCGATTCGCGCGTCAATCCCTATACCGTGAAGATCGGGCGCGAAATGAAGGCTCGCCACGGCTCCACCCTTGCGGCGCTTGAACGCCATTTCGGTGTCGACAGGAACATTCTGTTGGCAATCTGGTCCATGGAGTCGAACTATGGCGCCGTCTTGGGAAAGGACGACAGGCTGCACAATGTGCCGCGAGCACTCGCGACGATGGCCTATGCCGACCCGAAGCGGGCCAAATATGCCCGTGCCCAGCTCATCGCAGCGCTCAAGATTCTCCAGAATGGCAACGTTTCCGCGAGTGGATTGACAGGCTCCTGGGCGGGCGCCATGGGACACACCCAGTTCATTCCGACGAGCTACCTGCTCTATGCGGTCGACGCCGATGGCAACGGCCGCAAGGACATATGGAACTCGATACCCGACGCCCTCGCGACTGCGGCCAATCTCCTGCACAAGAACGGCTGGCAAACCGGCAAGACCTGGGGATACGAGGTCGCCGTTCCGCAGGGCGGCAAAACCTACCAGGGCAAGACCAAGACACTCGCCGAATGGACGAAGCTGGGCTTCGTGCGTCCCAACGGCAAGGGCTTTAAGAATGGCTCCGACCGGGCAGAACTGAAGATGCTGGCAGGTCCGAACGGCCCCGGATTCCTGATGACGCGCAATTTCTTCGTTCTCAAGCGCTACAACGCCGCCGACAGCTACGCGCTGGGCGTCGGGCTTCTGGCCGACGAGATTGCCGGCTATGGCGGCATGCAACAATCCTGGCCGCGCCCGAAGGGCACTCTCGACATCAAGGAGAAGTTCGAGCTGCAGACGCGCATGCAGGCTCTCGGCTACTACAACGGCGAGATCGACGGGAATTTCGGATCCGGTTCGAAGGCTGCCATCACAGCCCTGCAATCAAGGCTTGGAATGACCGTGGACGGCGAACCGTCACGCAGCCTCCTCGAGGCCATTCGCAATTGACAATATCCCTGGTCCGCTCCACATATCGCGCGATCTCGCGGCTTTCATTGAAAAACGGATCAGGGCGGTAAAAGGAATGCGGGAGAGAAATGAAAGCACGGGCAGGTACTGGATAGCGGGGATGATCATCTTCGCTCTCGCCCTGCCCCTGTTTGCCGAACCTGCGAATGCACAGCAGATCGGCGAGCGCAGGACCTTGCTGGAGTTGCTATTCGGAACCCCGAAGAGAACCACGCCGCCGCCGACGGTCCCCACCCGCAAGAAGCCCAAAGTAACCAAAACGGTCAAGAAGGCGCCCCAAAGCGCAACCAGTGCATCATCGAAACCAGCAACACCGCCTCCGGTGGCAAAACTCGAAAACGCCCGCAAGATCCTCGTCGTCGGCGACTTTATCGCTAATGGCTTGTCCGAGGGGCTGGAGGAGGCCTTCGCGGCCTCTCCGGGCGTCGTGGTTGTGGGACGCGGCAACGGCTCGTCCGGCCTAGTGCGCGATGACTACTACAACTGGCCAGTCGAATTGCCGGTGATCCTGGACGAGGTCAAGCCCGAGCTGGTTGTGGTCGAAATTGGCGCCAATGACCGTCAGCAGATCACCACAAGTGCCGGCAAGGAAGATTTTCGCACCGAGAACTGGATCAAGGAATACGAGACGCGTATCGCGACCTTTGCGAAGCTGATCACCAGCCGCGGCCTGCCGCTGCTCTGGGTCGGCGTTCCGCCCTTCAGACCGCAGAACATGACCTCGGATGCTTTGATGCTCAACGGCATCTATCAGAAAACCGTTGCGCAGCACGGAGGCGAATTCATCGACATCTGGGATGGGTTCGTCGACGCCGATGGTCGCTTCGTCATCACTGGTTCGGATATCAATGGTCAGCAGGTTCGACTTCGCAGCACGGACGGGATCAACCTGACGGCGGCCGGAAAGCGCAAACTGGCCTTCTATGTCGAAAAGTCAGCCCGCCGGCACCTCGGCGAAATGGCAAGTCCCGATCTCCTGCAGTTGGATGCAGGCACCTTGCCTGCACTCAACAGCCTGCCGCCCTCGCAAATGGAGAATGTCGTCAGTACCCCGCCGATAAACCTGTCCGATCCCGATCTGGACGGCGCGACGCAACTGCTCGGCGACAGGCCGCTCCCCGCAGCGGCGATACCGTCACCCCGCGACATGCTGGTGGGCAACGGCAGGCTTCCGTCCCCCCCTCCGGGACGCGTCGATGATTTCCGGATCTTGCATACAGGCTCGACGAAGAAGTGAAAAAGGGCCGCCTCTGGGCAGCCCCTTCGATTCACCAGAGGTCATGCATGCTCAGCGCGGCAGCATGCTTTCGCCCATCAGCGCCTCGTCGATGGCACGAGCCGCCTGCCGGCCCTCGCGGATCGCCCAGACGACCAGGGACTGGCCACGGCGAATGTCTCCCGCTGCCCACAGCTTGTCGACCGATGTCTTGTAGTCGGTCTCATTCGCAACGATGTTGGTCGAGCCTCGGCGGTCGGTACTCAGCGTCAGCTTGCCGTCGAGCTCCTTCAGCACGCTATCGGTGAAAGGACCACGGAAGCCGATGGCGATGAAGGCGAGATCGGCCTTGATGATGAATTCCGAACCGGCGATCGGCTTGCGCTTCTCGTCGACCTGACAGCACTTCACGCCCGTCAGGACGCCATCTTCGCCGACAAATTCGAGCGTGCCGACCTGGAACTCGCGGATCGCGCCCTCCGCCTGGCTGGACGAGGTGCGCATTTTCGTTGCCCAGAACGGCCAGACGGCCAGCTTGTCTTCGGTTTCCGGCGGACGCGGCCGGATGTCGAGCTGGGTGACCTTCACCGCGCCCTGGCGGAAGGCGGTGCCCACACAGTCGGACGCCGTATCGCCGCCGCCGACGACGACGACGTGCTTGCCGCCGGCCAGGATCGGATCGGACGGCCAGCCGGCGCTGTCGATGTTCTCACGTCCGACGCGGCGGTTCTGCTGCACGAGATAGGGCATTGCATCATAGACGCCGTGGAACTCGACACCGGGGATGCCGGCTTCGCGCGGGGTCTCCGAGCCGCCGCAGTAGAGAACCGCATCATAGTCCGCGAGCAATTTCTCGACCTTGACGTCCACGCCGACATTGACGCTGCAATGGAAGGTGACGTTCTCGCCTTCCATCTGCTCGACGCGGCGATCGATGAAGTTCTTCTCCATCTTGAAGTCGGGAATGCCGTAGCGTAGCAAGCCGCCGGGCTTGGTCTCGCGCTCGTACACATGCACCTCATGGCCGGCGCGGCCGAGCTGCTGAGCCGCAGCGAGGCCAGATGGACCGGAGCCGATGATCGCCACCTTCTTGCCGGTATGCACCGTTGCCGGCTGCGGCACGATGAAACCCAGTTCGTAGGCCTTGTCGGCCAGCGCCTGCTCGACGGTCTTGATGGCGACCGGCGTGTCCTCAAGGTTGAGCGTGCAGGCTTCCTCGCAGGGTGCGGGGCAGACGCGACCGGTAAATTCCGGGAAGTTGTTGGTCGAATGCAGGTTGCGGATCGCCTCTTCCCACTTGCCGTTGTAGACGAGGTCGTTCCAGTCCGGGATCTGGTTGTGCACCGGGCATCCGGTCGGACCATGGCAATAGGGAATGCCGCAGTCCATGCAGCGCGCCGCCTGTTTGGTAACCTCGGCATCCGACATGGGGATGGTGAACTCGCGGAAATGGCGGATGCGGTCGGACGCCGGCTGGTACTTCATGACCTGCCGATCGATTTCCATAAAACCTGTAACCTTGCCCATTGCTTTTGATCCTGCTCAGTATCTCGTGGACGGCACGCTTGCGTGCCCGAAGGGTGCCCCGCCGCAAGTCCGGCGGGACGGCCTCGAAAGGCGGTTACTCCGCCGCAACTCCCATGCGCATGCGTTCCATTTCCTCGAGCGCACGACGGTACTCGACCGGCATGACCTTGCGGAACTTCGGACGGAAGCCTGCCCAGTTGTCGAGGATCTGCTTGGCCCGGGCCGAACCCGTGTAGTGCAGATGGTTCGAGATCAGCTGGTAGAGGCGTTCCTCGTCGTGGCGGGTCATGTCACCCGACACGTCGACACGCCCCTTGTGCATCAGGTCGCCGCCGTGATGGTGCAGCTTCTCCAGCATGTCGTCTTCTTCGGGAACCGGTTCGAGTTCCACCATCGCCATATTGCAGCGCGATGCGAAGTCGCCACTCTCGTCCAGCACATAGGCCACACCGCCCGACATGCCGGCCGCGAAGTTCCGGCCCGTGCCGCCGAGCACGACCACGACACCGCCAGTCATGTATTCGCAGCCATGGTCACCCACGCCTTCGACCACCGCGACGGCACCGGAGTTGCGTACGGCGAAACGTTCGCCGGCCACGCCGCGGAAGTAGCACTCCCCGGCGATCGCGCCGTAGAGAACCGTGTTGCCGACGATGATCGAGTCCTCGGCGACGATCTTTGTGTTCTCCGGCGGACGGACGATGATGCGGCCGCCCGACAGGCCCTTGCCGACATAGTCGTTTCCGTCGCCCACCAGATCGAAGGTGATGCCGCGGGCAAGGAACGCACCGAAAGACTGGCCGGCCGTGCCGTTCAACGTCACGTGGATCGTGTCGTCCTTCAGGCCCTTGTGGCCGTAGCGCTTGGCAAGCTCGCCGGACAGCATGGCGCCGGCCGAACGGTCGACGTTCTTGATGTCGACATCGAACACCACCGGCTGCTTGGCCTCGAGGGCAGGCATCGCCTTCTCGATCAGCCTGCGGTCGAGCACGTCGTCGATCGGGTGCTTCTGGCGTTCGGTCCAGTAGGTGGCGGACTTCGGAGCCTCGATCTTGTGGAAGATCTTCGAGAAGTCGAGACCCTTGGCCTTCCAGTGGGCCAGCATCTCTTCCTTCTCGAGCAGTTCGGACGCGCCGATGATCTCGTCGAGCCGGGCGACGCCCAGCGAAGCGAGGATCTCGCGCACTTCCTCGGCCACGAAGAAGAAGTAGTTGATGACGTGCTCTGGCGTACCCTTGAAGCGCTTGCGCAGGACCGGATCCTGGGTCGCGACGCCGACGGGACAAGTGTTCAGATGGCACTTGCGCATCATGACGCAGCCTGCTGCAATCAGCGGCGCCGTGGCGAAACCGAACTCGTCGGCTCCGAGCAGCGCGCCGATAATGACGTCACGGCCAGTCTTCAACCCGCCATCGACCTGCAGCGCGATGCGCGAACGCAGTCCGTTGAGCACCAGCGTCTGCTGCGTTTCGGCAAGGCCGATTTCCCAGGGGCTGCCGGCATGCTTGAGCGAGGTCAGCGGTGAGGCACCCGTCCCGCCGTCGAAGCCGGCAATGGTGATATGGTCGGCGCGCGCCTTGGCAACACCGGCGGCAACTGTTCCGACGCCAACTTCAGAAACGAGCTTGACCGAGACATCGGCAACCGGGTTGACGTTCTTCAGGTCGAAGATCAGCTGCGCCAGATCCTCGATCGAATAGATGTCATGGTGCGGTGGCGGCGAGATCAGGCCGACACCCGGGGTCGAGTGACGGGTCTTGGCGATCGTCGCATCAACCTTGTGGCCGGGCAACTGCCCCCCTTCGCCGGGCTTTGCACCCTGCGCGACCTTGATCTGCAAGACATCGGCGTTGACCAGATATTCAGTCGTCACGCCGAAGCGGCCGGACGCGACCTGCTTGATCGCCGAGCGCTCCGGGTTGGCAGACCCGTCGACAAGCGGCGTGTAGCGGTCGGCCTCTTCACCACCTTCTCCGGTATTCGACTTGCCGCCGATCCGGTTCATGGCGATGGCAAGGGTCGTATGCGCCTCGCGGCTGATCGAACCGAAAGACATGGCGCCGGTAGAAAAGCGCTTGACGATTTCCGACGCCGGCTCGACCTCGTCAATCGAGATTGGCTTGCGGCCAAGCGCCTCTGCCGGCTTGATGTTGAAGAGCCCGCGGATCGTATTCATCCGAAGCGAGGTCTCATTGACCATCTTCGCGAACTCGCGGTAGCGGTCCTGGCTGTTGCCGCGAACGGCATGCTGCAGGGCTGCAATCGAGTCCGGGCTCCAGGCATGATTTTCGCCGCGCATGCGGTAGGCATATTCGCCGCCGATATCGAGCGTGGTGGCGAGAATCGGATCCTTGCCGAAGGCGGAGCGGTGACGGCTGACCGTCTCTTCCGCAATTTCCTCGAGGCCAATGCCTTCGATGGTCGTCGCAGTGCCGAAGAAATACTTGTCCACCAGTTCCGACGAAAGGCCGACCGCATCGAAGATCTGCGCGCCGCAATAGGACTGGTAGGTCGAGATGCCCATCTTGGACATGACCTTGAGGATGCCTTTACCGACTGCCTTGATATAGCGGTAGACGACTTCGTTGGCATCGACCTCCTTCGGGAACTCGCCGTGCTTGTGCATGTCGAGCAGCGTATCGAAGGCGAGATAGGGATTGATCGCTTCCGCGCCGTAACCCGCCAGACAGCAGAAATGATGCACCTCGCGCGGCTCGCCCGATTCCACGACGATCCCGACCGAGGTGCGAAGTCCCTTGCGGATCAGGTGATGGTGCACAGCGGCGGTTGCCAGCAGCGCCGGGATGGCGATCCGGTCCGGCCCGATCTGACGATCGGAAAGCACAATGATGTTGTAGCCGCCCTTAACCGCCGCTTCCGCGCGCTCGCAGAGGCGGTCGAGCATTTCCGGCATCCCCTCCGCGCCGCGATCGGCGTCATAGGTGAAATCGAGCGTCTTTGTGTCGAAACGATCCTCGGTGTGACCGATCGAACGGATCTTCTCCAGATCGCCATTGGTGAGGATCGGCTGGCGCACCTCGAGCCGCTTGGCGTTGGCGGCCCCCTCATGATCGAGCAGGTTCGGCCGCGGCCCGATGAAAGAGACGAGGCTCATAACCAGTTCCTCGCGGATCGGATCGATCGGCGGGTTCGTGACCTGGGCAAAGTTCTGCTTGAAATAGGTGTAAAGCGACTTCGACTTCTTGGACATGGCCGAAATCGGCGTATCCGTCCCCATCGAGCCGATGGCTTCCTGGCCCGTGGTGGCCATGGGAGACATGAGGAACTTGGTGTCCTCGGAGGTGTAGCCGAAGGCCTGCTGGCGATCGAGTAGCGAGACGTCGCGGCGAAGCGCGCGCGGCTCCACGGGCTTCAGGTCTTCGAGGATGAGCTGCGTGCGGTCGAGCCATTCGCGGTACGGATGGCTCTTGGCAAGGTCGGACTTGACCTCCTCGTCGGAGATGATCCGTCCCTTCTCCATGTCGATCAGAAGCATCTTGCCCGGCTGCAACCGCCACTTCTTGATGATCAGTTCTTCGGGAACCGGCAGGGTGCCCGCTTCCGACGCCATGATCACGCGATCGTCGCTGGTGACGATGTAGCGGGCCGGCCGCAAACCGTTGCGGTCGAGCGTCGCGCCGATCTGCCGGCCGTCGGTGAAGGCGACAGCCGCCGGGCCGTCCCACGGCTCCATCAGGGCCGCATGATACTCGTAGAATGCCTTGCGTTCGGCCGACATCAGCTGGTTGCCTGCCCAGGCCTCGGGAATGAGCATCATGACTGCCTGCGCCATGGGATAACCGCCGCGCATCAGGAATTCGAGCGCGTTGTCGAAGCAGGCGGTATCGGACTGCCCCTCATAGGAGATCGGCCATAGCTTGGAGATGTCGCTGCCGAAAAGCGGCGACGAAACGGACGCCTGGCGCGCCGCCATCCAGTTGACGTTGCCGCGCAGCGTATTGATTTCGCCGTTATGGGCGACCATGCGGTAAGGGTGCGCCAGCTTCCAGGACGGGAAGGTGTTGGTCGAGAACCGCTGGTGGACAAGTGCCACCGCCGATACGAAGCGCGGATCGGAGAGATCCCTGTAGTAGGCGCCAACCTGGTAGGCGAGGAACATGCCCTTGTAGACGATCGTCGAGGACGACAGCGACACCGGATAGAAACCGGTATCCTCGCCCTTGAACTCGTCATAGATCCGGTTCGAAATCACTTTGCGCAGCACGAAGAGCCGGCGCTCGAACTCGGTCTTCGTTGCAGCGTCGCGTCCCGCACCGATGAAGACCTGCACGTGTCGCGGCTCGGTGGCCGCGATATCGGGCGCCTTGGACAACGAGGTGTTGTCGACCGGCACGTCACGATAGCCGAGCAGATGCTGGCCTTCGGACTGACAGACCTCTGCGATGATCTTCTTGAAATGAGCGATTTGCGCATCGTCCTGCGGCATGAAGAGGTGGCCGACGGCATATTCGCCAGCCTTCGGCAGGGTGATACCCTGCTTGGCCATCTCCTCTCGGAAGAAGCGGTCTGGGATCTGAACGAGGATGCCAGCGCCATCGCCCATAAGCGGATCGGCACCGACAGCGCCGCGATGCGTCATGTTGTTCAATATGAACAGGCCGTCCTTGACGATCTGGTGCGACTTCTCGCCCTTCATATGGGCAATGAAGCCGACCCCACAGGCATCATGCTCGTTGGCCGGATCGTAAAGACCCTGCTTCGCGGGAAGACCAGCGCGATTGACCGCCGACCCGGCGCGGGTTTCGCCCACAGTCACGTGAGCCTTCGTCAGTTCCTCGGACGGCGCCATCTTCGTCATCGTCTTCCCTCCTGTTGAACCCCGATACCGGGTATCTGCATCCACCCGACACGGTACGTCGCGCAGGAAAAGCACGACGCTGGCGTCGAATGCCATCTCGATCCGTCACGCGAAGCAGAGGACAGGCAGCCAAACCCTGACTTATCTGCCCGCATTGCAGTCCTTCTTGTGCCCGAGGGCCCAAGATAGCGCGAAAAGGCCGCGAGGTTATGACAAAACTGCCAGGCACTGGCTCGCCAAAACCTCAAATTAGGTCAACTAATCTGACCTAATTCGGATGCCTCTATGACAGAAACTATATATGACCGCAAGAGTGAAGCCAAAAAAATTAACGGCCAATCGACCAATGATTGCCCAACACGACACAATCGCGAAATATTATTTCTCAAACGCGGCGCTCAAATATCGTTTATTGCGAGTGCGAGTCTTATCATATGGTCCGCCTTTCAAACGATTGATCCGCCCCCGGAAATGCCTAATCTCCCCGAAAGGAAATTTCTCACTCTCCAAACCAACAGGAAAATCATCGATGTTCTTTGCTTCCGACAATTGGGCCGGAGCCCATCCGTTGATCGCTGAAAGCCTGGTCAAGGAGGCGTCCGGCGCCGCTGCCGCCTACGGCACGAGCGAACTAGACAAGCGGGTGGAAGAGCGCTTCAACGAGCTCTTCCAGCGCGAGGTCGCCGTCTTCTTCGTGGGCACGGGAACAGCCGCCAACTCATTGGCGCTGGCAAGCGTAGCCAAATCCGGCGGCGTCGTCTTCTGTCATTCGGAGGCCCATGTGACGGCGGACGAATGCGGCGCACCGGAATTTCTCACCGGAGCCTGCCGTCTCGTGCCGGTCGAAGGACCGAACGGCAAGTTCGAACCCGCAGCGCTGAAGACAGCGATCGACCGCTTCCCTCCCGGCGCGGTGCATCAGGGCCGCCCCATGGCCGTAACCCTCACCCAGGCGACAGAGGCTGGCACGGTCTATTCGCTCGACGAGATCGAGGCAGTCGGCGCGATCGCCCGCCAGAACGACCTGCCGCTGCACATGGATGGCGCACGCTTCGCCAACGCCCTGGTGGCGCTCGAGACCACCGCCGCCGATATGACCTGGAAGCGCGGCGTCGATATCCTGTCCTTCGGCGGAACGAAGAATGGATGCTGGTGTGTCGAGGCCATCGTCTTCATGAACCCGGACATGGCGCGCGAGATGCCGTTCATCCGCAAACGATCCGCCCAGCTGTTTTCCAAGACCCGTTTCATATCCGCCCAGCTCGAGGCCTATTTCGAAGGCGGACTATGGCTCGATCTTGCCCGCCACGCCAATGGGATGGCCGCACACCTGCGCGCCGGCATTCTCTCCTCCGGCAAGAGCCGCCTCGCCTGGGAAACCCAGTCGAACGAGGTCTTCGCAATCATCTCGAAGGACGCCGCGGCGCTCGCCGAAAGCAGGGGCGCCAAATTCTATGATTGGGCCGTTCCGAAGGATATGGCCGGCCTGCTTGGGGAAAACGAAACACTGATCCGCCTGGTGACAAGCTTCGCCACGACCGAGCAGGAAATAGATCAGTTCATTGAAGTCCTGTCCTGATACGGGACCGTCAAAAAAGCGGCCTCCCTTGGGAAGCCGCTTTGAATTCTTCACCTGCCGTGGAGCTTTAGTTGACGTGTGCCTCAATTGCCTTGGTCGCGTTCACCGACTCTGCGGCGATTGCAATCTTGCGGGGCTTCATGGCTTCGGGGATATTGCGCAGAAGGTCGATGTGAAGCAGGCCGTTCTTGAGCGAGGCGTTCTTGACCTCGACGTGATCGGCAAGCTGAAAGCGGCGCTCGAAGGCGCGCTTGGCGATGCCGCGATAAAGGAATTCACTCTGTTCGGCCTTGTCGTCCTCGGCCTTTTCGCCCTTGACCGTCAGCACATTCGCATGAGCCTCGATGGTCAGCTCGGATTCATCGAAACCGGCCACGGCCATGGTAATGCGATAGGCGTTCTCGCCGGTGCGCTCGATATTGTAGGGCGGATAGGTCTGTGCCTGCTCGGGCTGGCCAAGGCCGTCGAGCATCGTGAACAGGCGGTCGAAGCCGACCGTGGAACGGTAGAGAGGGGAAAAATCAACGTGACGCATGGTGTCCTCCTTGAAGCGACGAATTGCGGATCTGGTTTCGGAACCCCTGGCAGGCAGCCCCGAAATCGTTGCGCGGACCTCTTCGGCGTCCGCAGAAAAAAGATGGGAATGGCCGCATTTGGATTCAAGACCTCGCGGCACCGCCTGCCCGCTCGAATAAACCCGGCGTGAATGTTCGGGTCGGTCGTCATTCAGCGGCTGTCGGTAAGACCACATCATCGAAGGCATTGCCCCGACCACCGAAGTCCAGCGCCCCTTCGCCTTCGGTGCCAATTGGCCGGAACCGTCAGCCTCTCCCTGCGCGGGACGGTTCCGGCTTTTTTCTTTGACCTGACCGATGCTTCATCCTATCCCCATAGCGGTTTGGGTATTCTCGCCCGGTATCTGATTCGACGACTGCGAGCATGGAAGCGATCCTTCACGCGACACCCGGAAACCCGGTCCCGGACAATCACATTGCCGGCTATTTCAAAGGCTATCGCGGCGTCAATCTGCGCTACGCCGTGTTCCGTTCCCCGGTTTCTATCGCCAAGGGCACGGTGGTCCTCGTGCATGGCCGCAACGAATCCATCGAGAAATATTTTGAAACGATCAACGAGCTGACGGCGCGTGGCCTCTGGGTCGCCACCTTCGATTTTCGCGGCCAGGGTGGATCGCAACGTCTACTGAAGAATCCGCGCCTCGGGCATGTCCGTCACTTTTCAGATTACGTGCGCGACCTGGAGTTTTTCCTGGAGCAGATCGTGCTGCCGGATACCCGGCTACCCTTTTTCCTGCTGGCCCATTCCACCGGCGGACTGATCGCGCTGTCCGCTGCCCCGCGCCTTGCCAACCGCATCGACCGCATGGTCCTGCTAGCGCCTTTCGTCGGGCTTGGCGGGCAATCGCTATCGCCGCGCAAGATCCATTTCCTGGCCACGCTTGCGCGCTGGAGCGGTCTCGGCCGCATCCGGTTCACCGCCGACGGCCCGCCGGAACCCTTTGAGGGCAATCCCCTGACCTCGGATCCGGAGCGCTTCCGACGCAATCGCCAGATCTTCACCACCCATCCGGAACTCGCGCTCGGTCCACCGACGGCCCGCTGGCTCTACGAGGCGCAAACCACAATGAAGCGTGTTTCCAAACCCGCCCATCTTTCGTCGATCACCGTGCCAACCGTCATCGTCGCACCGGGCAACGACAGACTCGTCCCCTATGTATTCCAGGAAAAGCTCTCGCAATATTTCCGCGCCGCGCAGCTTGTGCCAGTTCCGGGTGCCCGGCATGAAATCCTGCAGGAGCGAGACCGCTACCGCGCCCAGGCGCTGGCGGCCATCAATGCATTCATTCCCGGCAGCGACGCCGGGAACGACTAAGGCCGATCGGCCCTAGTCGCTGAGGGGACCGGCGTTCAAACCCGCGAAAGAATGGCTAGCGCCTGCGCATGCAGCGCGGGACTTCCCGCAGCCACGATCGAACCGCCCTCTTCCGGCCGTCCGCCGTCCCAGGTGGTAATGCATCCGCCCGCCTGTTCGATGATCGGGATCAGCGCCCCGACATCATAGGGCTTCAGGACCGTCTCGATCACCAGGTCCACATGGCCGGCAGCGAGAAGGGCATAGGCATAGCAATCGATGCCGTAGCGGAAAAGGCGGACCTTGTCCTGCACCGCCTGGAAACGCGTCGCCTCCTCGCCCTTGAACAGATGCGGCGATGTCGTGAAGAGAATCGCGTTTTCAATGCCGCCACAATCGCGGGTGCGGATCTGCCGCTCGCCGTCAGGGCCGCTGTACCAGGAACGCTCTCCATCGGCGAAATAGCGCTCGCCGGTAAAGGGCTGGTCCATCAGACCCATGACCGACCTGCCCTTTTCCTGAAAGCCGATCAGCGTTCCCCAGACAGGAACGCCCGAAATGAAGGCCCGTGTGCCGTCGATGGGATCAACCACCCAGACGTGGTCCCGATCGGTTCCGATATCCTCGTGCTCCTCGCCGAGAACGCCATGCTCCGGATATTCGACCTCGATCAGCGCCCGGATTGCTGCTTCCGCCGCCCGGTCGCCTTCGGTGACGGGATCGAATCCATGGGCTTCCTTGTTGACCACATTGAGAGGGGAGCGAAAGCGAGGCAGGGTTTCGGCCTTGGCGGCCTCGGCAAGTCGGTAGAAGAAAGCGCGATCGGGACGCATTGATAGTCCGCTCCTGAAATTCGGGGGTGCGGCCCTCTCTTAGCTGACCTGTGCCAATTTGCAATCCGGGGATTTCACGCTCCCAACGCGCAGAATTGCGCAAAAAATCGCCACGCACAAAAAAGCATCAAAATCGTCCTTGACAATTGTGCGCTGCAATATTAGCGTTGCGGCACAGTCTTCGGACTGTAAATACCCTCCTTGGGTGTTTCCTCCCTAGATTTAGCCGCGCCAATGGCGCGGTTCTTTTTTCTGGAAGAGCCGGAAGAGATCGTGTCGGATTATTCTGCGGCCAGCGCCATGTCGGCGGTATAGCCCGCGACCAGCTCCGCCATCTGCCCCATGAAAACGGCGATCGTCGCGGCAAGCGCTGGAAAATCCGGCCGCTTGCGCAAGGTGACCTCATCGATATAGAGCGCCCGGTTGACTTCGATCTGCAGCGCATGCAGTCCCTTCACCGGACGGCCATAATGCTCGGTGATGAAACCGCCCGCATAAGGCTTGTTGCGCACGGCGGTGAACCCGAGCTCCTCCAGAAAGCCGAGCGCCGCATTGGAAAGGTCCGCCGACGCGCTGGTGCCGTAGCGATCGCCGATGATGAAATCCGGCCTGACCGCGCTGCCCGAAACGCGGATATTGCCGGGCATCGAATGGCAGTCGATCAGGACACCGAAGCCAAAGCGCGCATGCGTTCGCGCGATCAGTCTGCGCAGGCAGGCGTGGTAGGGCTTGTAGATCGCATCGATGCGCTCGAGCGCCTCGGCAACGGGAAACCGCCGCTGATAAATCTCGACATTTTCCGCCACGATGCGCGGGATCGTGCCAAGGCCGCCGGCGACCCGGACCGAGCTGCAATTCGCGAAGGATGGAAGGGGATCGGTGAACATGCGCGGATCGAGCTCATAGGGCTCGCGGTTGACATCGACAAAGGCGCGCGGGAAATGGGCAAGCAACAGCGGCGCACCGAAATCCGGCGCCGCGCCGAAAAGCTCGTCAACGAAATGGTCCTCCGATCGCCGGATGGTCATCGTGTCGAGGCGCGAGTTCTGAAGGAATTCGGCCGGATAGCGCCGCCCGCTATGGGGCGAATTATAGACGAAGGGAATGGTCTGCGTCTCGGGCTCACGCACCTCGAACAGCTCGAAATCGCACGACGTCCCGCCCATTGCGCCCCTTCTTTACCAAATCAACAACTTGTATCGTCATGCATGTTGCCAGTTGCCCCTGCCGAAGTCCATACTGGGCACACTGGCGACGGATAGCCTTTCCCCGCAAGTTCACCGGATATTTACCCTGGAAGAGCTAGCATGAAGGGCCGGAGTGCCATCCCTTAATTAGTACGAGTAGCGGTCCATACATGATTCAGAAAATCCTTCTCGCCGAAGACGACAACGACATGCGCCGGTTTTTGGTCAAGGCCCTGGAAAAGGCCGGCTACAAGGTGTCTTCCTATGACAACGGGGCAAGCGCCTACGACCATCTGCGCGAGGAGCCGTTCTCCCTTCTGCTGACCGATATCGTCATGCCCGAGATGGATGGCATCGAGCTGGCACGCCGCGCCACCGAGCTCGATCCGGACCTGAAGGTGATGTTCATCACCGGCTTTGCGGCTGTTGCGCTCAACGCCGATTCCAAGACGCCGAAGGATGCCAAGGTGCTTTCCAAGCCCTTCCACTTGCGCGATCTCGTCAATGAAGTGAACAAACTCCTTGCCGCATAAGGGGCTGTAAAAAACTCTTCGCAAAACCGGAAAAAGGCTATTGACGGCCCCGCCGGTTTTGTGGTCTATCCGCCGCCATCGGATGGGCGTGTAGCTCAGCGGGAGAGCACTACGTTGACATCGTAGGGGTCACAGGTTCAATCCCTGTCACGCCCACCATCCAGTTTCAGATCAAAGGCTTGCCGGGAAATCGGCGAGCCTTTGTCGTTATGGGCCAAGACATCGATCGCACGGTTACCCAGACCAGCACGGGGCGCACCTTCCCATCCGCTCATGCCCCGGAATGTTCAGGGAGGACTGATCTTCGTCACCTCGTCGCCCACATAGACGATGACATAACCGCCTCCCGGCGCTATCTCTGACGCCCGGCGCTGGAGCTGGCCGATATAGGGTTCGCGCTTCCAGGCATCACCATGGTTCTTGTCCACCAGAACCGTGATCTGCGATCCCTGTTCGTAAACCATCATGTGACACAGCGTAGGGTCCCACTCCGGCCCCATCTCCGGATCGGACATCCAGGCGCAGAGAAAGTCCCTGCATGTGGCCGGCCTCGCCTCGTATTGGGAGCAGCCTTTTCCGGTAACGCAGTGGCGGCACAATGTGTTGGCCGGCTTTTCCAGTTCGTCGATATCCGGCAGGTCGCAGCAAAGCGTGCAGGATCTGCAGGCTCTCTCCGCAATGTCGTGAACAGCAGCTCTCATTCGCCAAGTGCCCCTGGGGCCGATCTCCGTACTTGTGGAGAGGTTTCACATGAGGCCCGGGGCTTGTCCAGCGATGATGAACTTTGGGTCGCCCCGTCAGATGTCGGCCACCGGCGGCGAGCGAAGTGACTTCTCCGAGATTTCTATGATTGGCTTCGGCCCTGCCGCCCCGGCGGCCAGCGGCCGCGCCTCCAAACTGTCATGGACCGCATTCGCTGCCGGCGCAGGCGCGTTGCGATCGTTGCGCGCGACCTCGAGCTGTCCCGTCAGGATCGCGATCTCCGATTTGAGCTGGCGGATATCCGCCTTTCTGACCTCGGCGCTCGACCGCAGCTGCCGGATTTCCTCGCTATCCGCATGGGCCCGCTGGTCGAGATCGCGCCTCATCGTCTCGTTGTCACGCTCGCGCTTGCTCCGCAGGTTCTCCAGATCGCGCATGCGCATGGTCAGTTCGCTGACCTGCAACGAAAGTTCGCGGCGCGCCGCCTCATTCTCCGAGTTTCCTGCCCGCGCCGCCGCCAGCTCCTGCGCCAGGCGCTCCGCCCGCAAGTCCGTCGTGGTAAGTTCCGCCTTGGTCTGCTTGAGCTCGCCACGAACGGCCTGAAGCTCGTCTTCGGCCATCTTGCTGCGGCTGCGTGCAGTGACCAGCAGCTTCTCGACAAGCTCGGCCTTCGAGTGGATCGCCTCGTGTTTCGTGGCAAGTCGCGACATTTCGATCGCCGTCGCGCTCTGCTGGTTGTCTATCTCCGATTGAAGGCGTTTAACCTTTTCTTCGGCGAACGAAAGCTCCTGCCGGAGCGCCGTCACTTCGCTGAGCAGATTGCGCGCCATCGTTTCGTGGTGCTCAAGCGAATTCTTGAGCTGCACCTTCTCCTCGTTGAGGCGCGCGATTTCACGCACCTGCGCGTCCGATTCCCGCTTGGATGTTTCGGAAAGCACGTGATGGGAGGTCCGCTCCGTTTCGTATTTCTCCCGCATTTCCGCGAATTCGCGATTGCGCAGATCGAGGTCCTGATGCGCTCGCTTCAGCAGAGCAGCAGTCTCGTCGTATTGCGCAACACGCTCGTCGAGCTCACGTCCGGTATCGCGCAGGCGCGACTGGATGATCTGCAATTCCTGGAGATTGACGTCATGCAGCGCCTGCAGCTTGATCAGCTTTTCGCGCGTCTCCTCCGTCTCAATTCGAAGCTGGGCGTTGTCCGCCTTGAGTTCCTTGTTTTCGGCGGTGCTGCGCGTAGCCTCCGCGTCGAGCTTGCGTCGTGCACTACTCTCATATTCGAGCAGCGAGGTGATCCTGGCCTGTTCGGTCCGCAGATTTCCAAGCTCGCTCAGGGCCTCACCGTGGGCGCCAAGAAGCGACGAAACACGTTCCTGCACGAAACCTATGCCGGAGAGCAGCTCTTCGGAGGAAAGCTGGTTTTCCTCGATGACCGCGCCAAAGGCCTGGCATTCGCCAAGATCACGCTTCGGTTGTGATTGGGAAGGGCGCAGCGATGCCTGGCCGGAACCCCTGTCCTCCGGGCTGGGCGACAGCGCGGTTCCCGTTTTCACCTGCTCGTCGGTACGGCGAAAAAAGCTCATGACCATCCCGGCCCCCAATCTGGTCTCTAAGTTTTATCTAGAATTTGCCTAAAGTGTCATATTGCTTTGTGTTCATATTCGCATGTAATTCAATTACTTCATGCATGCGATACAAGCTTAGTGGACACATGGATTTCGTCAAAAGCAAACTTCGCTTCGGAGGCGGGTGTCGCGGGGATACCAACAGATTTTTTCAGAAGGCATCGGTGCTGGTGGCAAAAACGCCACCCGGTCGCCGGCATGATCGGTCAACTACGTAATGAAACTGTCACAATCCTGGGTGGCCACGAATAACCGGGTCCGAAGCCCGGAAGGCGCCGGACCGCGGCCGCGAAATGGAATCTGGAAGGACGCCCATGACCATACGCATCGTCTTCACCGGCGTGAGCGGCAAGACAGGGCGCCATGTCAGTCTTCAGGGCCTGACGGCATCCGCTGGCTGAGCCTCGAACCAATGGAACCGATCGAGCGCGTGATCGGTGACGATGGCGGCGGCCCACATCGAGGTGAGCGCGAACCAGGCGGTTACGGCAAAGACAGCAGCGCCGGTCACGCCCGCGCCGACGGCGCAACCACCAGCCAGCATGCCGCCGAAACCCATCAGGCAGGCGCCGATGATATACCTCAGAGTGCCGGTCGCGGCATCGAAGCTCTGCAGTTTGAATTCGCCGGCGATGACAGAGGCGAAAAATGAACCGACAAAGACCCCCGGCACCAGTCCGACATCGAATCCGATCGGCAGGCTGCGCGAACTGATCAGGCCCATCAGGGTATCGGCGGAGGGGCCGGTGAAGCTGACGCTCTTGATTTCGACCGGATCGAACGCGATCAGTGACATTTGGTAGGTGAATATCCATCCCAGGGCCACGGCGGCGCCCACTCCGACGGCGGACAGGCCAATCGACTTCGGTACGCCATTGCGGCGGGCCAGCCACAGGCCGACGGCGAACCAGGCAAGGCCCAGCAGCACACCGACCTCGACGCCGACATGGCCGAGGGAGAGCAGATTGCGCGCCTCCCCGCCGCTGACCATCCAGAGCGATGAAAGATATTCGCGGGCCGGGGCAAGGCCGCCGCGCAGGGAGGCCTGGGCGACGACGGTCAGGATAAGCCCGGCCATCAGGGCGCGAAGGTTCCCGGTGGCGGAGAGAACGAGAAGGCGGCTTGCGCAGCCGCGTGCCAGAATCATGCCGACCCCGAACAGCAGGCCGCCGATGATCGCGCCCGAGATACTGCCGGTGGTGGCCAGTTGCCGGACCTGTCCGACATCGAGCAGCCCGGTCAGGATCGCCGCTTGCGTCGCAGCCACGGCTGTCGAGAAGACGAGAACCCAGACCGCGACCTTGCTGCCAAACTTGCCATGGCCGAATTCGATGGCCGCCGATCTGAGGCAGAATCTCGATTTTTGCGCCATGGCTCCGAAGAGCATGCCGACCAGCAGCCCGCCGACAGCCATTGTCGTGCTTTCGCCGAGCCACTCCGATATCGCGATCAGATTCACCATCACCTCCTGCGGCCTCGGCCGGACATGTGCCCCGGCCAAATTCGGCTGTTTTTCCAGCATTCACTGGCAAAAATAGCGGATTGCACCGCGGCACTCCTTGATCTTTCTCAATCAAAAACCGGGATGCGGGTGCAGGCAGAGTGGCGCAAAACAGGCGGCACAGCAAATCCGGGTGCCGCATCTCGTGCGCGCTTGAAGGATTCGCCGCCGTTCGCAGCGAAGATGCACGGACTGAAATTTCGGTGCCACTCCCTTCGGATTGAAGGCGATGCGGCAACGATGCGCCTACGACGACCGGAAATATCCGTGAAGCAGCATCACTCAGCCGCCCCGATGGTGAGCGCGATCGGTTGCAGGCCGTCGATCTCTCCGGTGATCCGGTCACCTGCCACCACCGGCCCGACGCCGGCCGGTGTGCCGGTATAGATCAGGTCGCCCGGCCCTAGGTGATAGTACTGCGACAGATGGCTGATCACTTCCGGAACGGACCAGACGAGATCGGAAAGATGCGCGTCCTGCTTCATCTCGTCGTCGACCTTCAGCCAGATCCGCTGGCCGCCGATTTCGCCGAACTCGTCCTTCTTGGTGATCTCCGCGATTACGGCAGACTGCTCGAATGCCTTGCCGAGCGACCACGGACGCTGCTTGGCGCGCGAGGAAAGCTGCAGGTCGCGCCGCGTCATGTCCAGTCCGGCCGCATAGCCGTAGATCGCCTTCTCGGCATCTTCGACACTGACACGGAATGCCGGCGCGCCGAGCGCCACCACGAGTTCCATCTCGTAGTGATAGTTGCTGGTGCCCGGCGGATAGGCGATCTCCCTGCCGGTCGGCACGATCGCCGAGGCCGGCTTGGTGAAATAGAACGGCGCCTCGCGGTCGACTTCATAGCCCATCTCGGCGGCGTGTTCGGCATAGTTGCGGCCGACGCAGAAGATGCGGTGGACCGGATAGCCTGCCGTTTCGCCCTTGACCGGAACCAGAGGGGTCGCCGGAACCTCGAACAATGCCTTGCTGATACTCAACGTGAATGCTCCTCACAATAAGCAGGTTCCTCCTGAAGCGGAGTGCCATGAACATAGACGAGGAAGGCCGGCGCGTCGCCTGTGTTGACATGCCCGATGGCGACGAAAACGGGCGTGGAAAATCTGTCTTTGGCTTTCCATTCGCAAGCCGCGTCATCGGCCGGAGCGGCGCGGCCCGCCCCGGTCATGGCGTCGCATTAGTCCCGAGGCAAGTCCTCAAGCACTCCGCGCATATCGGCCATGGTATCTTCCTGTGGCATCCTGCTGCTGCATAGATGGCGTACTTGTTATTTTGAAAGTATCAATAGCCGACCCTCATTGAGTTCTTTGTCGTAGACACGATAAGCGCTAGAGAAAGCGGATACTCGTGGGGGAGCGTGACTGTGATACTAGAAATATATGAAATGCCCGGACACCTGATCCGCAGGCTCAACCAGGCCTCGGTGTCCGTATTCATGGAGGAAACTGGCAAGAAGGGTTTCGACCTGACGCCAGTGCAATATGGCTCCCTCAGTGCCATAGAGGCGACGCCGGGCCTCGACCAGGCGACGCTGGCCAATCATATCGCCTATGACCGCGTGACCATCGGCGGGGTGGTGGACCGGCTGGTTCAAAAGGAGTTGGTCCGTCGGGAAACCAATCCGAAGGACCGGCGCGCCCGCAATCTGTACCTCACCGACAAGGGGCACGAGACACTGAAGCAGGTCCGTCCCATTGTCTGGGAAATCCAGGGTCTGCTGCTGAACGGCCTCAACGCGGCCGAACGCGAGCAATTCGTCGGCTTGCTACAGAAGGCCTGCGAGGCCGTGAATGAACGCAGCCGCGCGCCGCTGCGCATTATCTGATCGGCATTCCCGCAGTTTGGGCCACATCAGGGCACAAGAACCGCTGCCCCCTGGAACCGCCCCGCGCGCAGGTCATCCAGGGCCTCGTTCGCCTTTTCCAGCGGATAGGCCGTGGTCGTGGTCTTCACACCGGCACGCGGCGCAAGATCCAGGAATTCCACGGCATCCGCGCGGGTCAGGTTGGCAACCGAGACAATTTGCCGTTCTCCCCACAGGATGCTGTAGGGAAACTGCGGAATATCGCTCATGTGGATTCCGCCGCAGACCACCCGCCCTCCCTTGGCAACCACTTTCAGCGCGGCGGGCACCAGTTCGCCGGCAGGCGCGAAGATGACCGCCGCATCGAGAAGAACGGGCGGCGTATCGTCGGAGCTTCCTGCCCAAACGGCGCCGAGCGAAAGCGCCATGGCCTGCGCGGCCGTGTCGCCCTCCCGTGTGAAGGCATAGACCTCGCGTCCCTGGAAACGACAGACCTGCGCAATGATATGGGCCGCCGCGCCGAATCCATAAATCCCGATCCGGCGTCCCTCCCCCGCCATCTTCAGGCAACGCCAGCCGATCAGACCGGCGCACATCAGCGGTGCTGCCTTCACGGGATCATCGAATCCCGCAAGCGGAAAGGCATAGTCCGCGGCCGCCACCACGTGGCTCGCAAAGCCGCCGTCGCGCGTATAGCCGGTGAATTCCGGGCTGTCGCACAGATTTTCGCGGCCGCTCATGCAAAAGGAACAACAGCCACAGGTATGTCCGAGCCAGGGAATGCCGACCCGCATCCCCGACGTGATGTGCGAGATCTCGCGGCTGACCTTCGTGACGATGCCGACGATCTCATGGCCCGGAACCAGCGGCAGCTTGGGCTCCTTCAGGTCGCCGTCGACGACATGCAGATCCGTCCGGCAGACGGCGCAGGCTTCAACCGCAACGACGATTTCCCCGGGACCCGGTTCCGGGTCGGGCCGCTCCTCGAGCCGCAGCGGCTCACCGGGCGCATACAGGACCATCGCTCTCATGCTGCTTTCTCCCGCTGGTCTGCCGCACATAGGCGCCAGACGGTGGAACAATCCGTCACTTCCAAGCTTTCATCACCCGGCGGCAATGATCAAGGCATCGGTAGGGAAGTGCTCACCTTCGATCAACAAGACGCTTACCCTGATCGTTGTTCGCGACGGTCGCAGGCTTGGATGATCGGGAAAAAAATGCAACAAACCGGCGGTCCGAAGACAAGGCGCGAACTTCGACACCTTTCCTGTCGCGCGAGGCGGTCGCATCGACCGTATCGACCCTGACACACCAAGGCTCGCGATTCGAAGAGGTTCATAGTTCTCCCAAGCGAAAGGCAAAGCAGTAATGACCACCAAGATCATACCCGTCATCATGGCCGGAGGAAAAGGTACACGGCTTTGGCCACTGTCGCGAACCGCGGCCGCCAAGCAGTTCATCCGGCTGATCGGGGAAAAAACGCTCTTTCAGGGGACGCTCGAGCGTGTCGCCGATGACCGGATCTACGAAGCGCCGCTGGTGATCACCAATGAAGAGTTCCGTTTCCTGGTAGCCGAGCAGGCGCGCGAACTGGGCGCAGCGCTGTCCGGCATCGTTCTCGAACCAGAGGCGCGCAATACCGCCGCCGCGATCGCCGTCGCCGCTGTCGTCGTCAGCCGAGACTTCGGCAAGAACGCCATCATTCAGATATTGCCTTCCGATCACGAGATCGTTGCGGACGATACCTATGTTCAATGCGTGCGCACGGCCGCCGAAGCGGCCCGCCAGGGCCGGATCGTAACCTTCGGGATCACGCCCAGCGAGCCGGCAACCGGCTATGGCTACATCGAGATGGGCAAGGAACTGCCGGGCGGCGCCCATGCCGTGAAGCGCTTCGTCGAAAAGCCGAAGCTGGAGGACGCGCAGAAGATGCTCGACGCCGGCAACCATTTCTGGAATTCGGGCATGTTCATCTTCACCGCCGGTCAGATCATGACCGAGCTTCAGAAACATGCCCCCGAAGTTCTCGCCGCTACCGAGGAATCCGTCGAAGGCGCCGCGCAGGACCTCGACTTCATCCGCCTCAACGCCGAGGCCTTCGCCAAGAGCCCCAGCATCTCCATCGACTACGCCGTAATGGAAAAGACGCCGAACGTGGCGGTCGTCCCCTCGCCCATCTCCTGGTCCGATCTCGGCAGTTGGGACGCCATCTGGAAACTCGGCAATCCCGACGAGGACGGCAATGTCGTCGCCGGCAATGCCACCCTGATCAACACCCGCAATTCCCTCGTCATGTCGCGGCACGACCATCTTGCCGTTCAGGGCATGGACGGCGTGGCCGTGATCGCTAGCGAAGACGCGGTCTATGTCGGTCGTCTCGACGAAAGCCAGGAGGTCGGCAATCTCGTCAAGGTGCTGGCCTCGAAGGCAAGGACCGCCAGCCTGACCGAAAATCACCCGACTTCGCTGCGTCCCTGGGGTGGCTATACCTCGGTGCTCAATGGCGAACGCTTTCAGGTGAAGCGCCTGTTCGTCCATCCGGGCAAGAAGCTCTCGCTGCAAAAGCATCACCACCGCGCCGAGCACTGGATTTGCGTCAAGGGCACCGCCGAAGTGACGATCGACGACAAGGTCACCGTCCTGCACGAGAACCAGTCGACCTATATCCCGCAAGGCGCCGTGCACCGGCTCGGAAACCCCGGCAAGATTCTGCTCGAGATGATCGAGATCCAGACCGGTTCCTATCTCGGTGAGGACGATATCATCCGGCTCGTCGACGAGTTCGGCCGTAGTTGACGGCCCACGAACACCGGCGGCTACCGTCCGCCGGAGTCCGGTTGGCCGGAACGGAGAGGCTCGCGGGCGCCGATGCAATGCATGCCTGGGTTCGCGTCTGGTGTGGCAAGACCGTCGGCTGGATCGAATTCGACCCGACGAACGACATGCCCGCCGGAAGCGACCACATCGCGGTCGCCTATGGCCGCCACTATTCCGATGTCGCCCCGGTCATCGGCATTCTGAAAAGCTACGGCAATCACCAGACCGTCCGGGCCGTCGATGTCGTCCCATTGGACTGGGCTCCCGCCTCGCGAGCTTTTGCTAAAACTTTACCTTTCCGTTTAAGCAGAAAATGACTTCTTTGCTGTATCACCGCGTCGATAGTGTTCCTGAGATGGAAGAACATGATGATCGGCATAAGTAGAAGTCTGAGCATTTGCAGGCGCTTCTGGAAGAACCGCAGCGGCAATTTCGGCATCATGACCGCTCTCCTCCTTCCGGTATCCCTGGCAACCGTCGGCGTCGCCATGGACATGACCAAGCTGATCGAGGTCAAGACATCCCTTCAGGATGCTGCCGATTCCGCGGCATTGGCGGCCGCTTCGGCACTGTCCGGCAAGGGCCTCACAAATGATCAGGCGATCAAGCTGGCGCGCGAGTTCATGGCCGCCCAGATCGCCAATAGCGTCGCCGCACAAGACGGTGTTGCCGGAGACGGCACTGTCTCCCAGGAGCTTCTCGACAAGCTCGCCGAGGCGACGCTCGCCAGCGTCGAGCGCACCCCGAACGGCAGCGGCAACATTTTCGACGTGACCGTGAGCGGCTACTACGACGTTCCGATGACCGCATTCACCCGCCTGCTGGGCTATGAAACCGTACGCCTCAACGTCAGCAGTTCCTCCCAAAGCGCGACTTCCGACACCAAGAACCCGCTGTCGATGCATTTGGTTCTCGACCGGTCCGGTTCGATGGCATGGAATACCACCAACACCTATCAGGGGACTTGCAAAAAGAAGTACGGAGGCAGCTATCCTTGCACGAAGTACTATACCAAGATCGAAGCTCTCAAGATCGCAGTTGCCGATTTGACCAACCAATTGGAAACGGCCGATCCCGATCATGCCTATGTCCGCACGGCTGCCGTATCCTATAATTCCTCCATGCAGACGCCGACCAAATTCGCATGGGGAACTGCGGCCGTGATGACCTATGTCAACAATCTGCCTGCCGACGGTGGCACGGACTCTGCCAAAGCCATGCAGACGGCCTATGAGGCGATCGCAGCCACCAGCGAAAACAAGGCCCATGAAGCAAAGAACGGCGAAAGCAATCCGAGCAAGTTCATCGTCTTCATGACTGACGGCGACAACAATTACACGAGTGCCGATACGAAGACGAAGGCGACATGCGATGCCGCCAAACTGAAGGGTATCGAGATCTACACCATCGCTTTTATGGCGCCCAGCCGCGGTCAGAGCCTGCTCAAATACTGCGCGACCGACCTGTCGCACTATTTCGATGCCAATGACGCCGCCGAACTCGTCGCTGCCTTCAAGGAGATCGGCGAGAAGGCCACGGAAACGATGACACGTCTGACGAACTAGGCGATCTACAAAGGACAACAGTCCCGGCGCCGGACGACAGGACACGCTCGAAATACAATCGAAGGAGGCCGCAACGCGTCAGCGAAGCGGCCTTTTTCAGTTTCGGCTCCTTCGATGAATCGAACAATTTCATCGACTTGAAAAGATCGATCGTCTTTTCCGCGATTGCAGCATTCGTCTGTTGCAAGTGCTTCGTATCGATGCGTAAACTGGAGACACTGATCGTCCTGATCGGTCGCAACGTCCTGGCGCAACAAACGGAGTGTTAGCGAAAACCATGATCAAGCCCACCGGCAATGCCGATCTGTTGCAGCCGAAACCGCGCGTTTCCCACCCCGAAATCCTGGCTGCCGAGATCATCGAGCGTCTGACCTACGGCATCGGCAAGGACGCCAAGATGGCGACACACCATGACTGGCTGACAGCGACGATCCTGGTCATGCGCGAGCGCATCATCGACAAATGGATGGAATCCACGCGCGCGTCCTATGAGACCAATGCCAAGCGGGTTTACTATCTCTCGCTGGAGTTCCTCATTGGCCGTCTGATGCGCGATGCGATGTCGAATCTGGGCCTGATGGATGAGATCCGCGAAGCACTCGGCTCTCTTGGAGTCAATCTCGACGTCATAGCCGAACTCGAGGCAGATGCGGCCCTTGGCAATGGCGGTCTCGGGAGGCTTGCAGCCTGCTTCATGGAATCCATGGCCACCGTCAATATTCCCGCATACGGCTACGGTATCCGTTACGTGCATGGCCTCTTCCGCCAGCAGATGGCGGATGGCTGGCAGGTCGAACTGCCCGAGACCTGGCTTGCCCATGGCAATCCCTGGGAATTCGAGCGCCGCGAAAGCTCCTACGAAATCGGCTTTGGCGGCGGCGTCGAAAGTGTTGGAGGCCAGGACGAGGAGCGGCGCTACGTGTGGAAGCCCGGGGAACGCGTCATCGCGACGGGCTATGACACGCCGATCGTCGGCTGGCGCGGCGAACGCGTCAACACGCTTCGCTTGTGGTCTGCCCAGCCGATCGATCCGATCCTGCTCGACGCCTTCAATGCCGGCGATCATATCGGTGCGCTTCGCGAAAGCAACAAGGCGGAAACGCTGACCCGTGTGCTCTATCCGGCGGATGCGACGGCGGCGGGGCAAGAGTTGCGCCTGCGTCAGGAATACTTTTTCTGTTCGGCATCATTGCAGGACATTCTCCGACGTCATCTCCAACACGGCAATACGCTATCCTCGCTACCCGACAAGGTGGCCATTCAACTGAACGACACCCATCCCGCCATATCCGTGGTCGAGTTGATGCGCCTTCTTTGCGACGTGCATGGCATGGAATTCGACAGCGCCTGGGATATCACCTGGCGAACCTTCGCCTATACGAACCATACCTTGCTGCCCGAGGCTCTTGAAAGCTGGCCAGTGCCATTGTTCGAGCGCCTGCTGCCCCGCCATATGCAGCTGGTCTACACGATCAATGCCAAGATTCTTCTCGAAGCACATCGGAACAACAATTTCGGTGGTCTCGAGATCAGCCATATCTCGCTGATCGACGAAAGCGGCGACCGCCGTGTCCGCATGGGCAATCTTGCCTTCATGGGTTCGCACAGCGTCAACGGCGTGTCTGCACTTCACACCGATCTCATGAAGCAGACGGTGTTCGCCGACCTGCACAGGCTCTATCCCGACCGGATCAATAACAAGACCAACGGCATCACGCCCAGACGCTGGCTGATGCAGTGCAATCCGCAATTGACGGAGCTGATCCGCGAGACGATCGGCAGCGATTTCCTCGACGACGCCGAAAAACTGAGTGCGCTCGATCCCTTTGCAGGCGATGCCGGACTCCAGCAGAAATTTGCCGCCGTAAAGCGCGCCAACAAGGAGCAACTCGCCAATCTGGTTGCGAGCCGCATGGGCATCCGCATCGATCCGTCGGCTATGTTCGATATCCAGATCAAGCGTATCCACGAGTACAAGCGCCAGTTCCTCAATATCATTGAGGCCATCGCCCTCTACGACCAGATCCGCTCCCATCCGGAACGCGATTGGGTACCGCGTGTGAAGCTCTTCGCGGGCAAGGCCGCGCCGAGCTACCACAATGCCAAGCTGATCATAAAGCTTGCCAACGATGTCGCGCGCGTCATCAACAACGATCCCTCCGTGCGCGGCCTTCTGAAGGTCGTCTTCATCCCCAACTACAATGTATCGCTCGCCGAAATCATGGTGCCGGCCGCTGATCTTTCCGAACAGATTTCGACCGCCGGCATGGAAGCCTCGGGAACCGGCAACATGAAATTCGCGTTGAACGGGGCACTGACCATTGGCACGCTCGACGGCGCCAATGTCGAGATGCGCGATCATGTTGGTGAGGAAAATATCGTGATCTTCGGAATGACGGCGGAGGAAGTCGCAAGCGCCAGGGCGGACGGGCACGATCCGCGCGCCGTTATCGAGGGCTCAAGGGAGCTTTCCCAGGCGCTCTCGGCCATTTCCGCCGGCGTTTTCTCACCCGATGATCGCGACCGGTTCGCCGGGCTGGTTGACGGTCTCTACCAGCATGACTGGTTCATGGTTGCGGCTGATTTCGATTCATATGCCAGAGCCCAACGCGAGGTGGACGCCATCTGGAGCAATCCCTCGTCCTGGTATGCCAAGACTATTCGCAATACCGCCCGCATGGGCTGGTTCTCCTCCGACCGCACCATACGGCAGTATACTGCGGACATCTGGAGAGCCTGATGACGAAGCCGCCGAAGAGGGCCGTTGACGCCGGATCCCCGGCTACGCCTCCCACCCCTGAGATCGAGGCGGTCCTCGCCGGCACCCACAACGATCCCTTCGCGGTACTTGGCGTCCAGCAAGCGAAATCCGGCTTCGTCGCGCGCTGTTTCATTCCCGGCGCCGAGACGGTTACCGCCCTCGCACTTGACGGCACGGAGATAGGAACCCTCGCCTGCCTTCATCCGGCGGGCTTTTTTATGGGCCCGCTCTCCATCACCGGTTTCCAGCCCGTGCGGTATAGGGCCGCGAGGGGAGATGCCGAATGGACGGTCACCGACCCTTACAGCTTCGGCCCCGTGCTCGGCCCCATGGACGACTACTTTCTGAGGGAGGGCTCGCATCTGCGCCTGTTCGACAAGATGGGCGCTCACCCCCTGAAACACCAGGGCGTCGACGGTTTTCATTTCGCCGTCTGGGCGCCGAATGCCAGACGTGTCTCGGTGGTCGGGGACTTCAACGGTTGGGACGGACGCCGCCACGTCATGCGGCTACGCCGCGATACGGGTATCTGGGAGATCTTTGCCCCCGACGTACGACCAGGATCCGCTTACAAATTCGAGATCATCGGCAAGAACGGCGAGCTGTTGCCGCTAAAGGCCGACCCCTATGCAAGGCGCGCCGAACTGCGGCCGAAGAACGCTTCGATCACGGCTGCGGAGCTCCATCAGGTTTGGGAAGACGAACCGCACCGCAAGCACTGGGCTTCGGTCGACAAGCGCCGCCAGCCGATCAGCATATATGAAGTGCATGCCGGCTCATGGCAACGGCATCCGGACGGCGGGATGCTTTCATGGGACGAACTCGCGCAACGGCTCATTCCCTATTGCGTCGACATGGGTTTCACGCACATCGAATTCCTGCCCATCACCGAACATCCATATGATCCCTCCTGGGGCTATCAGGCGACAGGGCTTTATGCCCCGACCGCCCGCTTCGGCGAGCCGGAAGCCTTTGCCCGCTTCGTCAATGGCTGCCACAAGGTCGGCCTCGGCGTCATCCTCGATTGGGTTCCGGCACATTTTCCCACCGACGAGCATGGTCTTCGGTGGTTCGACGGCACGGCACTCTACGAACACGCCGACCCTCGCAGGGGCTTCCAGCCCGACTGGAACACCGCGATCTACAATTTCGGCCGGCTTGAGGTTTTGGCCTATCTGGTCAACAACGCCCTCTACTGGGCAGAGAAATTCCATCTCGACGGATTACGCGTCGATGCCGTCGCCTCGATGCTCTATCTCGACTATTCCCGCAAGGAAGGCGAGTGGATACCGAACGAATACGGCGGACGCGAAAATCTCGAAGCGGTGCGCTTCCTGCAGAAGATGAACCAGAAGCTCTATGGCGCCCATCCCGAGGTCATGACGATCGCCGAGGAATCCACCTCATGGCCGAAGGTCTCGCAGCCCGTGCATGAGGGAGGACTCGGCTTCGGCTTCAAGTGGAACATGGGCTTCATGCACGACACGCTGAGCTATTTCTCCCGCGATCCCGTGCATCGCAGATTCCATCATCAGGAGATCACCTTCGGCCTCCTCTATGCCTTTTCGGAGAATTTCGTCCTGCCCATTTCCCATGATGAAGTGGTGCACGGCAAGGGGTCGATGATCGCCAGGATGGCCGGAGACGACTGGCAGAAATTTGCCAACCTCCGTTCCTACTATGCGTTCATGTGGGGCTATCCCGGCAAGAAGCTTCTGTTCATGGGACAGGAATTCGCCCAGTGGAGCGAATGGAGCGAGGCCCGCGCACTCGACTGGAACCTGCTGCAATATGCGCTCCACGAGGGCATGCGCCGCCTGGTCCGCGATCTCAACTTCACCTATCGCAGCAAGGCGGCACTGCATGCCCGCGACTGCGAGGGCGACGGTTTCGAGTGGCTGATTGCCGACGACCACGACAATTCCGTCTTCGCCTGGCTGCGCAAGGCGCCGGGCGAAAAGCCGGTCGCGGTCATCTGCAACCTGACGCCCGTCTATCACGAACGATATTCGATCCCGCTGCCGTCGGCAGGCTGCTGGCGGGAGATCCTGAATACGGACGCCGAGATCTACGGCGGCAGCGGCAAGGGCAATGGCGGCAGGGTTCAGGCCGTGGATGGTGGCGGTGGCCACATCTTCGCGCCTCTTTCGCTGCCGCCGCTTGCCGTCATCATGTTCGAATTGCAAAACTGACGCGGGAGGGCGAAATGACCGAAAGAAGAATCCAGCCTCTGGCGCGCGACGCGATGGCTTATGTTCTCGCCGGCGGCAGGGGAAGCCGCCTCAAGGAATTGACCGATCGCCGCGCCAAACCTGCGGTCTATTTCGGCGGCAAGGCACGCATTATCGATTTCGCCCTGTCGAACGCGCTCAATTCCGGTATCCGCCGCATCGGCGTCGCCACCCAGTACAAGGCGCATTCGCTCATCCGTCATCTGCAGCGGGGATGGAACTTTTTCCGGCCGGAACGCAACGAGAGCTTCGACATCTTACCCGCCAGCCAACGCGTGTCAGAAACGCAGTGGTACGAGGGGACCGCCGACGCGGTCTATCAGAACATCGACATTATCGAACCCTATGGTCCGGAATACATGGTCATTCTGGCGGGCGACCATGTCTACAAGATGGACTACGAGCAGATGCTGCAGCAACACGTCGATTCCGGCGCGGACGTGACCATCGGCTGTATGGAAGTGCCGCGTTCCGAGGCGAGTGCCTTCGGTGTCATGCATGTAAACGAGAAGAACGAGGTGATCGACTTCGTCGAGAAGCCGGCCGATCCGCCCGGCATTCCCGGCAACGAGAAGTTCTCCCTCGCCTCCATGGGTATCTACGTCTTCCACACGAAATTCCTGATGGATACGTTGCGCCGCGATGCCGCCGATCCGAAATCGAGCCGGGATTTCGGCAAGGACGTCATCCCGTATATTGTCAAGCACGGCAAAGCCGTCGCCCATAGTTTCGCCCGCTCCTGCGTGCGCTCCGAAGGCGAGCGAACGCCATATTGGCGCGATGTCGGCACGATCGATGCCTATTGGCAGGCCAATATCGACCTCACCGACGTCGTTCCCGAACTCGATATCTATGACAAATCCTGGCCGATATGGAGCTATGCGGAAGTCAGCCCGCCGGCGAAATTCGTCCATGACGACGCAGGACGCCGTGGATCCGCGATCTCGTCACTGGTCTCGGGAGATTGCATCATCTCGGGCTCTTCCATCCACAAGAGCCTGCTCTTTACCGGGGTCCGCGCCAATTCTTACTCGCGCGTCGAAGGGTCCATCATCCTTCCGAGGGTCGTGATCGGCCGTCACGCGCGCATCACCAATGCGATCATTGACCATGGCGTCGTCATTCCCGAAGGCCTGGTGATCGGAGAGGACCCGGACCTCGACGCCAAACGCTTCCGCCGCACCGAAAGCGGCATCTGCCTCATCACCCAGACGATGATGGACAAACTCGACGCAGGAGCCTCATGAAAGTTCTTTCCATAGCCTCGGAGGTTTACCCGCTGGTCAAGACCGGTGGGCTTGCCGACGTCGCCGGCGCCCTGCCGCTGGCGCTCACGGCCCACGACATCGAGGTGAAGACCCTTGTTCCCGGTTATCCGGCGGTAATGAAAGTCATCGCCAGGCCCACGAAGCGGATGACGTTTGCCGATCTATTCGGCGTGGAGGCGACTATCCTCGAAGCCCATCACCAGGGACTCGACATGCTCGTGCTCGACGCCCCTGCCCTGTTCGACCGGCCCGGCGGACCGTATCTCGACCAGACCGGCATGGACTATGCCGACAACTGGAAACGGTTCGCGGCGCTTTCGCGCGCAGGTGCTGAAATCGCTTCCGGTCGCATGTCGGGCTGGCGCCCGGATCTCGTCCATGCCCATGACTGGCAGACCGCACTGACCCCGCTCTACATGCGCTATTCGCAGTTGCCCGAAGTGCCGAGCATCCTCACGATCCACAACATCGCCTTTCAGGGTCAGTTCCCGTCCGATGTCTTTCCCCATCTTGGCATCCCCGAGCATGCCTATCTCGAATCGGTCGAGTATTACGGCAAGGTCAGCTACCTGAAAGGCGGCCTTCAGAACGCTCACGTCATTACCACCGTCAGCCCCTCCTACGCCGAGGAAATCCTGACCGCCGACTTCGGAATGGGCCTTGAAGGCGTCATTGCCAGCCGCGTCGATGATCTCTACGGCATCGCCAACGGGATCGACACCCAGGTGTGGAATCCCGCAAGTGACGAGCTTCTGCCAGCCCGCTATACGGCGGCAACGCTGAAGAAACGCAGTCCCAACCGCCACACGTTGACCTCGCGTTTCGGGATCGAGGACGATGACGGACCGGTCTTCAGCGTCATTTCCCGTTTGACCTGGCAGAAGGGAATGGACCTGCTCGCGCAGGTCATTGACGAAATCGTTTCCGCAGGCGGCAAGCTTGCCATCCTCGGGGCCGGCGATCCGGCTCTGGAGGGAGCCCTTCGCGCTGCCGCTGCCCGTCACAAGGGACGCGTCGGCATGGTCGTCGGTTACGACGAGAAGCTTTCGCATCTCATGCAGGCCGGCGCCGACGCCATTCTCGTACCCTCCCGCTTCGAGCCCTGTGGCCTCACGCAGCTCTATGCCCTGCGCTATGGTTGTGTGCCGATCGTTGCCCGCACAGGCGGCCTCAACGACACGATCATCGACGCCAATGAAGCCGCGCTCGCAGCGGGCGCCGCCACGGGTATCCAGTTCGCCCCCGTCAGCGCGGACGGATTTCGCCAGGGACTGCGCCGTGCCTTCAGGCTCTACCGCGATGCCAAACTTTGGACGCAGATTCAGAAGCAAGGTATGAAATCCGACGTCTCCTGGGGCAAGAGCGCCGAGCGATATGCCGACCTCTACCAAAGCCTCATTTCGAAAGGCCATTGATTGCATGATTAAGACCAATACGACGCAACCTTTCGACGATCAGAAGCCGGGCACGTCCGGGCTGCGAAAGAAGGTTCCGGTTTTTCAGCAGAAGAATTACGCAGAGAACTTCATCCAGTCGATTTTCGATTCGCTCGAGGACTTTTCCGGTCAGACGCTCGTCATTGGCGGCGATGGCCGATACTACAATCGCGAAGTCATCCAGACGGCGATAAAGATGGCCGCGGCCAACGGCTTTGGGAAGGTAATGGTCGGTCAGGGTGGCATACTATCCACGCCGGCTGCATCCCATGTCATCCGCAAGTACAAGGCCTTCGGCGGCATCATCCTGTCGGCAAGCCACAATCCGGGCGGGCCAACGGAAGACTTCGGCATCAAGTACAATATAGGCAATGGCGGGCCTGCCCCCGAGCGCATCACCGATGCCATCTTCGAGCGCAGCAAGACGATCGAGAGCTATAAGATAGCCGATGCGCCCGACATCGATCTCGACACTATCGGCACCGGCCTCGTCGAGGACATGACTGTCGAGGTGATTGACCCCGTCGCCGACTATGCCGCGCTGATGGAGGAGCTGTTCGACTTCGACGCCATCCGCCAGTTGTTCGGTCTTGGTTTTCGTATGGTCTTCGATGCGATGAGCGCGGTCACGGGACCTTACGCCAGGGAGATCATCGAGCGCCGCCTCGGTGCGCCGGCCGGTACGGTGCGCAACTACGCCCCCCTGCCCGACTTCGGCGGACACCATCCAGACCCGAACCTCGTGCATGCCAAGGAACTCCATGACGAGTTGATGGCCGGTGACGGCGCGCCCGATTTCGGCGCGGCCTCCGATGGAGACGGCGACCGCAATCTGGTGATCGGCAAGGGCATTTTTATCACCCCCTCGGACAGCCTCGCCATACTTGCCGCTAATGCCCACCTGGCGCCTGGCTATTCCGCGGGGATCGCCGGCATCGCGCGCTCTATGCCGACCAGCGCCGCCGCCGACAGGGTCGCCGAAAAGCTCGGCATCGGCATGTACGAGACGCCGACCGGCTGGAAATTCTTCGGCAACCTGCTCGACGCCGGCAAGGTGACCATCTGCGGCGAGGAATCGGCCGGTACCGGGTCGAGCCACGTGCGCGAGAAGGACGGTCTCTGGGCGGTCCTGCTCTGGCTTAACATCCTGGCCGCGCGCGGGGAGAGCGTCCTCGACATCGTCACCCAGCACTGGGCGACTTACGGCCGCAACTATTATTCCCGTCACGACTACGAAGGCGTGGACGTCAAAGCGGCCAACGGGCTGATGTCGGACCTGCGCGGCAAGCTGGACAGCCTACCCGGCACCCGGATAGGGAACCTGACCGTCACCGCTGCCGATGATTTCGCCTATGAGGATCCCATCGATCAATCGGTGAGCCGCAACCAGGGAATCCGCATCTTCTTCGAAGGCGGTTCGCGGATCGTCTTCCGCCTGTCGGGCACCGGAACATCCGGCGCCACTCTGAGGGTCTATATCGAACGCTACGAGCCGGATGCGAGCCGCCACGATATGGAGACCCGCGAGGCCCTCGCGGATCTGATCGACGCCGCCGAGGCGATCGCCGAAATCAGCACCCGCACCGGTCGCGACGCCCCGAGCGTCATCACCTGAGGCGGGATCCATGACCCATCATTGGCAAGGCGGCGTCGTTCTGACCGATACCGGTGCCGATTTCACGGTCTGGTCGCATCATGCCGAGTTGATCGAGCTTTGCCTGTTCGAGTTCTCGGGCGGCACCGAGATCTGCCGTCTGCCGATGACCCGGGGCAACGACGACCTCCACAGGCTCCATGTCGAAGGGGTGATGGAAGGCACCCATTACGGCTATCGTGCCCATGGGCGCTATGCGCCGGACGAGGGATTCTGGTACGATCCGGCGAAATTGCTCGTCGATCCCTACGCAAAGGAACTCGACCGCCCCTTCGTGCAGAATTCCCGCCTTGGCATCTTCGGCGAAAACACCGCCTCGCTGCTGCCGAAGGCGATTGTCACCCGTGACGAGCCGGTCGAGAAGAAACCGCCGCTCGTGCCCCCCGGCGGGCTCATCTACGAGATCGCGGTCAAGCCCTTCACCATTCGGCACCCGGATGTGCCCGAACCCTTGCGCGGTACGGTCGGCGCACTCGCCCATCCGGCGGTCATCTCCCATTTGAAGAAAATTGGCGTCGACGCGGTCGAGTTGATGCCGATCACCGCCTGGATCGACGAGCGCCATCTGCCGCCCCTCGGCCTCAGCAATGTCTGGGGCTACAACCCGATCTCCTTCATGGCGCTCGACCCCCGCCTCGTTCCGGGAGGCATGGCAGAATTGCGCGACACGGTCGCGGCTCTCCATGCCGAAGGGATCGGCGTCATCCTCGATCTCGTGTTCAATCACACCGGAGAGGGAGACCGAAACGGGACAACGCTGTCTCTGCGCGGGCTCGACAATCTCGCCTTCTACCGTCATGTGGACGACCACCGCGCGGTGCTCGTCAATGACACCGGCTGCGGCAACACGCTCGCCTGCGACCATGTATATGTTCGCCGCCTCATCGTCGACAGCCTGCGGCACTTCGTTCTCCATGCCGGAGTTGACGGCTTCCGTTTCGACCTCGCTCCCGTCCTCGGCCGCACCGCGCGCGGATTCCACACCACGTCGAGAACGCTCCACGCGATCACCTCCGACGACGTGCTGGCTGACCGGGTGATGATTGCCGAACCCTGGGATGTCGGACCGGGTGGCTACCAGCTCGGCAATTTCCCTGAGCCTTTCCTCGAATGGAATGACCGCGCCCGCGATACGATCAGGCGTTTCTGGCGCGGCGACACCCATATGCGGGGAATGCTCGCAACGGCGCTTGCCGGTTCCCAGGATGTCCTTTCACTCCACGGCGAAACCGCGACCCGCAGCGTCAACTTTGTCGCCGCCCATGACGGCTTCACCCTCTGGGACCTGGTCTCCCATACCCACAAGCGCAACGGCCGCAATGGCGAGAACAACCACGACGGGCACGACGAGAACTACTCATGGAACAATGGCGTCGAAGGGGCAAGCGATGACCCGGCCGTCGTCGCCAGAAGGTGTCGGGACGTCGCGTCACTTCTCTCGACGCTTTTTGCGACGCGCGGCATGATCATGCTGACAGCGGGCGACGAGGGCGGGCGGACCCAGCACGGCAACAACAACGCCTATTGTCAGGACAACGAACTGACCTGGCTCGACTGGACCGGGATGGACCAGGCGCTCGTGAAACACACGGCGCTCGCGTCCGCCCTGCGCAAGCGCTTCGACGTTTTCTCGAAAACGGAGTTCTTCACCGGTGAGAACGGCGATGTCCAGTGGATGAATGCGGCCGGGGAACCCGCCACGATTCCCGACTGGGAGGAGGCCGAAGGCGCGACGTTGACCATGATCCTGCAGACGAAGGACAGGACGAACGGAAATGACGTCCGGATTGCCATCCTTTTCAATCGCAGCGAGCGTACACGCGACTTCGCGCTACCCTCCCCGCCCGGGCGGACATGGCACCGTCCCCTGACTGGAAAGAGCGTTCGATCAATCCAGCTGGGACCCCGCATGGTCGATCTATTTATCGAGTATTAGTTGTTCGGACACAACCTTGTGTAATAACGTATTGCATTGCAACAAACAGGGCATTTCAGACAATGGAAAATTCAGTGAGGACCCATGCCACGTGAGATTTCGCTTTCGGATGTCGCGGGGCTCGTCGGGCAGGAAATCGGTCTGTCCGACTGGATCACCGTCGACCAGTCGATGATCGACGCCTTTGCCGGCGCGACGAACGATCACCAGTTCATCCATGTCGATCCCGTGCGCGCCGCCGCCGAGACGCCTTTCGGCGGTACGATCGCCCATGGCTTTCTGACGCTCTCGCTGCTCTCGGCCATGAACTTCAACTGCCTGCCGATCATCCGCGAGCAGACGATGGGCATCAACTACGGCTTCGACAAGGTCCGCTTCATGTCGCCGGTGAAATGCGGCAAGCGGATCCGCGGTCATTTCGTGCTGAGCGAAGCACGCTTTCGCGGTGCCGGCATGATCATGCTCACCTATGACATCAGCATCGAAATCGAGAACGAGCGCAGACCGGCCCTGACGGCAACCTGGATCACCATCAGCCAGTTTGACCCGAAGGATCGTCCGGAAGAGGTCTGACGTGACAGGGGCCGGAACCGTCCTTCAGTCTTTCCTGCGGCAGGCAAAGTCCTGCAACGATCTGGGCTCCCCATTCGTGGCGCGGCTCTGCCGCCTGGCTGCGGAGAGACTGGACCAGGAAACAGCGGTCGGCCGGCGCATCCTGTCATGGGAAGGCGATCCGACGGGCACTGGTGATGCCGTGGCGCTTCGCCTCGCGGGCTGCCTGCATGCACTTGTGCTCTCCGGCGCGGACCGTGAGCTTGCCAGCGTCTATCCGCCCAACACGCCAGATGATGACGCGCTGTGGACCGCCTGCATGAGTGCCTTCCGGCGCAACGAAGCCTTCATTCTGGATCGCTTGCGCTCGGCTCCGCAGACCAACGAGGTTCGCCGTTCCGGCGCGCTTTTGCCGGGATTCCTGACGATTGCGAAGCTGTTCGGCAACCCGCTGATGCTGTCCGAGATCGGCGCCAGCGCCGGGCTCAATCTGCAATGGGACCGTTATCGCTATCGGCTCGGCGACCTCTCCTGGGGGCCTGATTCGAAGGTAATGTTGTCGCCGGACTGGGAAGGGCCGTCGCCACCTGATGCCGATCTTGTGGTCGCTGAACGCGCCGGCTGCGACCTCAATCCGCTCAATCCGTCTTCCGGCGACGATCGCGAACGGCTTGCATCTTATATCTGGGCCGACCAGAGAGACCGTCTGGAGCGCACCCGCAATGCACTCGATATCGCCGCCGGCTCCGGCCTTTTGGTCGATCGCGCCGATGCCGTCGACTGGCTGAAGTCGCGTCTGGCCGAGCCGCATCCCGGCACCGTCCATGTGATCTACCATTCGATCGCGTGGCAATATCTGCCGGAAGCGCTGCGCGGGCAAGGAAACGCCTTGATTGCCGACGCCGGGTCACGCGCCACAAAGGACGCGCCGATCGCCCGCCTGCAAATGGAAGCGGACGACAAGCCGGACGGTGCGGCGCTGACCCTGCAAATCTGGCCAACGGGTGAGAGCCATGAAATCGGCCGGGCCGATTTCCATGGCCGCTGGGTCAAATGGAAAGGCTGGCCGGGCCTTTGAGGCATCCGGACAGCGAATCGTTCAGGCGCCCGCGTCTTCCGCGGCCTCGCTGAGCAGGCCGAAAGCATATTCAGCGAAGGATCGCCAGCATTCGACGCGGAAGGTATCCTCGTCAACGCGGTAGAGCACGATCTCGATTTTGCCGAACACCGTGCGCGTCACCGCGCCGACCGGAAACGCTGGGCGTGAAAGATCGAGCGGACAGCCGGCATTGATCGTGTTCTGCGCGCCGGGACCAGAGACGATAATCGCCATATTGCGATGAGACACGTCGGTCGCCGAATGGACGGTGCCGGACGCGGCGCAGTCGCCCATCAGGTCGGCGCTCTTCTCGTCGATCACAAGCCACTCATCCGGGCCGAGCCAGAAGGCCGTGCGGCCCTTTGCGGAGGCGGAAGTCTTCGGCTTGACCGGCAGCTTGACGCCGAGCGCCCTGGAAAGTCCCGCGACTGCATCCGTGCCGGCTCGAAGCGAAACGCGGGTGGCAGGTGCCGCCGGCGTCAGGCGCACAAGAGAGGAGCCGCCGTGAAAACCCTCGAGCACGGATTTGCGCGATGCGAGCGTCATGTCAGCCATGGATGCGTCCCCCTTCCTTGTCAAAGAACACCATGTCGGTCACTTCGACCGCGATGGTCTTGTCCTTCATCGGTACGTAGAGCGTCTCGCCCATGCGCGCCCGGCCGCCGACCAGTGTGGCAATGGCGATCGTCCGGCCGAGGTTTTCCGACCAGTAGGACGAGGTCACGTGACCGAGCATGGTCATCGGCTTCGGCTGGTTCGGATCGGCGACGATCTGGCCGCCCTCCTCCAGAACCTCGTTCGGGTTCTTGGTGAGGAGGCCGACGAGTTGCTTGCGGCCTTCCTTGACGAGGTCCGGGCGCTTGAGGCCGCGGATGCCGACGAAGTCCTTCTTCTTCTTGGAAACCGTCCAGCCATAGCCGGCATCGTCAGGTGTCAGCGTGCCGTCGGTGTCCTGCCCGACGATAATGTAGCCCTTCTCGGCGCGCAGCACGTGCATGGTCTCGGTCCCGTAGAGGCACGCCCCCATGCTTTCCGCCCGTTCCCAGATCTTTTGGAAGACATCAGCGCCGAAATCGGCCGGCACATTGACCTCGAAGCCGAGCTCGCCGGTAAACGATACGCGGAACAGCCGGGTCGGCACGCCGCAGAACTTGCCCTCGGCAACGCTCATATGCGGAAAGGCCTCGTTCGAGATGTCGATGCCCTCGATGAAGGGCGCGATGATATCGCGCGCCTTCGGACCCTGGACGGCTATGACCGCCCACTGTTCGGTCGTGGAGGTGAGCCAAACCTTCAGATGCGGGAACTCGGTCTGCAGGTAGTCTTCCATGTGGTTGAGCACGCGCGGCGCGCCGCCCGTTGTCGTCGTAACATGAAAGCGGTCTTCGGCAAGCCGCCCGACCACGCCGTCGTCATACACGAAGCCGTCCTCGCGGGTCATGATGCCGTAGCGGCATTTGCCCGGCTTCAGCGTATCCCAGGCATTGGTGTAGATGAGATTGAGGAACTCCGCCGCATCCGGGCCGACAACTTCGATTTTGCCCAGCGTGGAAGCGTCGAATACGCCGGCCACTTCACGCACGGTCCTGCACTCGCGGCGGACGGCGCCATGCATGTCCTCGCCGGCACGCGGATAGTACCAGGCGCGCTTCCAGTTGCCGACATCCTCGAATTCGGCTCCGAGCGCCTCTTCCAGTCCATGCATCGGGGTCTTGCGCGTCGGATCGAAGAAGTCGCCGCGCGAGTGGTTGATCAGCGTGCCGAAGGTCACGGGCGTATAGGGTGCCCGGAAGGTCGTAAGTCCCACCTGCGGGATCTCCTTGCCGAGCATCTCGGCGGCGATCGCCAGCCCGTGCATGTTTGAGAGCTTGCCCTGGTCGGAGGCCATGCCGTTGGTGGTGAAGCGCTTGATGTGTTCGATCGAGTGCATGCCCTCGCGCACCGCCAGACGGATGTCCTTGGCGCAGACATCATGCTGGAAGTCGATGAAGGCCTTGACGCTGGTGTCGCGTCCTGCCCCTTCCGCCGCCCCGATCATGCCGCCCGTCCACGGATAGGCATTAGTTCCCAAAAGCTGGATCGCCGAACGGCCCTTCGCACCCGCGCCCTTGGCCATCCCCGTGCCAGCGGCAGCCGCCTCGTCGAGGATCGCCTGCACATCGTCGGTGCCGTTGCAGGTTCCGACGCAGATGCAGTCCTGGGCATAGACGTCCGGAAGGAAGCGGTCGTTGGCGGCATCGAATTTCAACTTGCCGCGAGACTGTGAGAAGAGATGCACGGATGGCGTCCAGCCGGCCGAAACCAGCAGCGCATCGACCTCGATCTTGCGCGACGCGCCGCCGCCGTTGCGCGCAACCGTCATCGACTTGATGCGCAGTCGCCCAGCGGTGTCCGTGACGCCTCGACCGGTCAGCACCTCGATGCCGAGTGCATTCGCTTCGGCCACGACTTTCTCGCCGGGCTTCTCGCGGCAGTCGACGATCGCCGGGATAGTGATACCGGCGCGTTTAAGGTCGAAAGCGGCCTCGTAGGCCGAATCATGTGCCGTGTAGACGCCGAGCTTGGCACCGACCGCGACGCCGTAGTGGTTGAGATACGTGCGCGCCGCCGATGCCAGCATGATCCCCGGCCGGTCGTTGTTGGCAAACACCATGTGGCGCTCGATCGAACCGGTGGCGAGCACGACCTTCTTCGCCCGCACCTGCCACAACCGCTCGCGCGGACTGCCCTTTGCCGGCTTGGCGAGGTGATCGGTCACGCGTTCGGCCAGTGCCACGAAATTGTGATTGTAGTAGCCGAAGGCCGTCGTGCGCGTCAGAAGCCGGACATTCGGCATGGCGCCAAGTTTCGCGGCCGTGGCCTGCGCCCAGTCATAGCCGCTCTGGCCGTCAATCACCGTGCCGGTGTCGTAGTGCAACGCCCCGCCGACTTCCGGCTGCTCGTCGCAGAGAATCACCTTCGCGCCCGCCTCGGCAGCGGCAAGCGCTGCCGCAAGGCCGGCGGCACCACCGCCGACGACCAGCACGTCACAATGGGCGTAGCGGCTCGTGTAGTGGTCCGGGTCGGCCTCCTTCGGAACGACGCCGAGGCCGGCGGCACGGCGGATGAAAGGTTCATAGACCGAATGCCAGAAGCTCTTTGGCCACATGAAGGTCTTGTAGTAGAAACCGGCTGCGAAGAAGGGCGAGGCAAGGTCGTTGACGGCGCCAATGTCCAGCGCCAGGCTCGGCCAGCGGTTCTGGGTCTCGACTTTCATGCCGTCGAACACTTCCTGGACCGTTGCCCGCACATTCGGCTGCTTGCGGGCGGCATCACGACTGACATCGAGCAGCGCATTCGGCTCTTCCGGCCCGGCGGTCAGGATACCGCGCGGTCGGTGATACTTGAAGGAGCGGCCGGCGAGGTGGATGCCGTTGGCAAGCAGCGCCGAGGCGACGGTGTCACCTTCGATCGCCATGTAGCTTCTGCCGTCGACGGTGAAGCGGGCGGTTCTGGCCGGGGTCAGGCGCCCTTTGCCGGGAATACGGTTGGCGCCGCTCATTTCGACGTTCCCTTCTGCTCTGCAAGGCCCGCAATTGCGGAAACGTCCGGTTTCGGCTCTCCCGCCTTGTAGGTCATATAAATCTTGTCGCTCACGGTATCGCGCACCGCGTTGAAGAAACGTCCACAGCCATGCATGTGGCGCCAGCGCTCGAAGATCAGCCCTTTCGGATTGTCGCGCAGGAAAAAGAAGTCTGCGAACTCCTCGTCGGTGATCCCCGCGATATCGGCCGGACGGACGATATGCGCCTCGCCGGCGGAACGGAATTCAAGCTCGGAGCGCTCTTCCTCGCAATAGGGGCATTTGATGAGCAACATGTCTTGCCTTCCTTCGAAATCAGTGCGCGACGGCGGCTGCGGCCGCCTCGTCGATCAGCCGTCCGGTGCGGAAACGATCGAGCGTGAGCCCCGCCGCCAGCCGATGCGGCTCGCCGCGTGCAATCAGATGCGCGAAGAGGTTGGCAGAGCCCGGCGTCGCCTTGAAGCCGCCGGTTCCCCAGCCCGCGTTGACAAAGAGGTTCGGCACCGGCGTCACGCCCTGGATCGGCGAGCGGTCGGCCGTATTGTCGGTGATCCCGCCCCACTGGCGCATCATCTTGACGCGGCGGAACATCGGGAAGAGTTCGCAGATCGCATCCAGCGTGTGGGTAATGATCTGCAGGCCGCCGGTCTGCGAATAGGAATTGTACTGGTCGGTGCCCGCACCGATGACGAACTCGCCCTTGTCCGACTGCGAGATATAGGCATGCACCGTGTTCGACATCACGACGCAGGGAAAGATCGGCTTCATCGGTTCGGAAACGAGTGCCTGCAACGGCGTCGAATGAACCGGCAGGCGAACGCCGGCCATGGCCATGACGACGGAGGAATGGCCGGCGGCCGAAACCCCGATCTTCTTCGCGCCGATGAAGCCGCGGCTCGTGTCCACACCCGTCACTTCACCGTTCGGGCCGCGCCGGATCCCGGTCACTTCGCAATTCTGGATGATGTGGACGCCGCGATCGGAGGCCGCGCGGGCAAAGCCCCAGGCCACAGCATCGTGACGTGCCGTGCCGCCGCGCCGCTGAAGCGCCGCGCCATTGATCGGGTAGCGGGCCGTCTTGGATATGTCGAGCGGCGGGCAATAGGCCTTGGCCTGTTCCGGCGTCAGCCACTCGTTGTCGATTCCGTAGAGGTTGTTGGCGTTGATGTGCCGCTTGAACGATTGCTGGTCATGCACGTTGTGCGACAGCATCATCACGCCACGCGGCGAGTACATCACATTGTAGTTGAGATCCTGGCTCAGCCCTTCCCAGAGCTTCAGCGAGTGCTCGTAGATGTCCATGCTCTCTTCATAGAGATAGTTGGACCGGATGATCGTCGTATTGCGGCCGGTGTTGCCGCCGCCGAGCCAGCCGCGCTCGAGCACGGCGACATTGGTGATTCCGTGTTCCTTGGCGAGATAATAGGCGGCGCCGAGACCATGGCCGCCGCCACCGATGATGATGACGTCGTAGGACTCTCGCGGCTCCGGGGACGTCCACTGGGCCTCCCAGCCCTTGTGGGCGCGTAGGGCCTCGCGTGCTACGGCAAAGACCGAGTATTTGCGCATTCGCCTCAAGCTCCTGTGGTTCAGGCAATTGGGTAGGACCTTACGGGTCGCAAATCAATACGCCTCGTGACCGCCCTTTTGCGACGCATTGCCATCCGGCTTTCGACACGGCCGGTTTGCGGCGCCACTGGCTTGAGATTTCTCCCAAGAATCCCCCGCAGTGTATGGACTTTGCGGAGCCGATCTGATATTGGCCTGCCAAATCGCCGGGTTCTCGCCTCGCGAAAGGATATTTTATTCCGCTGACAACTGTAGCTCGGCGGTATCACAACTCGAAACCAAAGGAACGGGATAAACGTGCAGGTTCTAGTCCGCGACAACAATGTTGACCAGGCGCTTCGCGCTTTGAAGAAGAAGATGCAGCGCGAAGGTATCTTCCGTGAAATGAAGATGCGCGACTATTACGAAAAGCCTTCACAGAAGCGTGCTCGCGAAAAGGCCGAGGCTGTCCGCCGCGTCCGCAAGCTGGCTCGCAAGCGCATGCAGCGCGAAGGTCTGATCGCTGCCCCGGCTCGCGCAGCCCGCTGATCCGTCGTTTTTTCGACGTTTTCCAATGTTCTAAGAGCGGGGGCGCCGGGTCGCCACCGCTCTTTTCATTTGAACCTCAACCTAGTCCCGATACGGAAAGTTTGCCGGAAAATGGTCGTTGTCACTGAACCTCCTCACTCGCTGACTTGCAGGGTTGAGGCCCGCCGCCATGGCCGTTCGGGTCTTGTGCTGCCCACCCTGGCGCTTTTCGCCGCCTTCGGCCTGGCGAGCTGCCAATCGACACAGACGGATGACATGATCCGGATCGACCGGGCGCAGGGGTCGGAGGAGAACATTGCTTCGCTTTCGGCGGTGATTGCGGCCAATCCGCAGGATCCGGAAGGCTACAATGTCCGCGGCTCCGCCTACGGTCGCGCTGGCGAGTTCAACAAGGCTCTCGCTGATTTCAACATGGCGCTGAAGCTGAACCCCAGCTTCTACCAGGCCTATGCCAACCGGGCGCTCATCTATCGCAACATGGGCAAGCCGGTCGAGGCGGCCAATGACTACAGCGCGGCGCTCAGGATCAATCCGAACTACGACGTCGCCTATATCGGCCGCGGCAACATCTATCGCCAGGCCGGACGTATCGACGAGGCTTTCGGAGATTTCAACCGCGCCATCCAGCTCGACACCACCGATGGCCGCGCCTATCACAATCGCGGTCTGATCTACCAGTTGCGCGGCCAGCACGACAAGGCGATCGACGACTTCTCAAAGGCCATCTCGCTGTCACCGTCATCGCCCGAGCCGCACAATGGCCGCGGCGTTTCCTATGTGGCGCTGAACGACGACGAAAACGCGTTCGCGGACTTCAATCACGCGATCGAACTGAATCCGAAAATTGCCGAATCCTGGGCCAACCAGGCGCTCATCTATGAGCGTCGCGGCGACAAGGCAAAGGCCGCCAAGTCCTATGCCCACGCGCTCGGCCTCGATCCGAAATACCAGCCGGCGAAGGCCGGTCTGGCCCGCACGCGCGTCACGAGCTGATCTTCGCTGGGGGCGCCGTCGCCCCCGGAGCTGTTCCGGAACCCGATCGCCGTTCCAGGTGATGCCTGCCGAATGAGTGAAGACGAGGCCCGATCAGCGGGCGTCTTCTCGACCCCTACCGCTCTCCCAGAATGACGGAAGCGAGATACCGCCCGGTATCGCGGCACATGGCCATGGCCAGTACCGTCATCGAGGAAACGATGAGTCCCCCGGTGATGATCAGTACCAGATTGTCGAATGCAAAGCCGATGGCGGCGCCCGCAAACCCCGCCGCGCATGTGACGAGGGGGATGGCGACGGGTATCTCGGAGATCTCCATTGCGAAGGGTACATGGGCGCCCAGCAACAGCGAAACCAGGACCAGCACCACGAAGGAGGAACCGCTGCCCGTCGATACGAACACCAGGGCGCTCAGCACAAGCATTGCCGCAAGCGCGATGCTTGTCGCGCGCCGGGGAGTGAGGACATAGCGGATCTTGAGGCCCGCGCGTCGGATGCAGATGGCCAGCGAGCCTGCAAGAGCGAGCGCTCCGGCGCCCGCCGCAACCGCTGCGGCAGCCAGCGCCTCGAGGCCTCGCGGACCCGCCCCTCCAATCGCCAGCGATGGCGGCGCTTCCAATATCACGGCCCCAAGCAGGATGCAGGCGCCGCCACAAAGCCCGACGAAACAGGTGAGAAGCTGCGGCAAGTGGGCAGCGCGCACGGCAACAGCCGACCATGCGCCGGCACCCCCTCCAATGGTGAGCCCCAGAATGATCAGCACCACGCCGCCGAAATCGGGTCGCGTCGCCAATAAGGCTGCGGTGATTGCAAGCCCCATTCCGGCGGCCGCCAGCTTGAGGCTCGCGCTTTCGGCCTTCGACAGGGAAATCCTGCGCAGCGCAACCGCAAACAGGATGCTGGCGCTAACGCTCAAGAGGAGGGTGAGAAATTGCACCATGCGGTGATCCTACCCGCGGCGCTTGTCTTCCACCGATGACATCCGATGGATAGCAAGAAAGGTTCCGGCAACGCCGGCCGAAGCGGCGAGCAACGCGACAAAGGCGAATACCCTTACCGGTTGGCCGTCCGGAAGGCCCGCAGCAAGCAAGCCGCCGACGACGGCCACCGACGCGAGCGCGCCCGCCATGGCGGCCAGGGGGGCGCGTTGCGATCGCAGAACTCGGCCAGCCGCAAAGGCCCCGGCAAGCAGGGCCAATGCGAATACCGCAAGATGAAAGAGAAATGGATCGGACGGTCCGGGGAACATGCCGCCGGTCGCTTTTTGGTTCTCGTCGCTCAGCGCAGCAGGAGAATACCGACCAGGGTCAGCACGACGAAGACAACCAGACCGCCGAGGAAGCCTGCGGCAGTGAAGAAACCGGCAGCCATGGCGATCATGAGCGCGGCCATGACGACGGTGCCGTATTTCGTGCCTGCGATGAACAGGTTGTAGGTCTTCTCGTGCTCGGCATAATTCATCGGCGCTCCGGTTTCGACGGGTCCGGTGTGATGTTCGCTCATGATCTGTCTCCCCTTGAGGCGGTCGCGCGCCGCAGGTCCCGATAACCGCGCGGCATCGATAAAATTCGCGGGGTCGAAAGTCCGCCATGAACCACTCCCCTCTTCCGCCTTACACAAAGAGGTTGCGAAGTGCAATGGATCAGAGTGGCAGGTCGACACCGAGGCTGCCGCTGGGAACGTAGCGGGCAGTGGGCAGGATCGTCAGCGGTGGCAGGGTTGTTATCTCGTCGCGCGAGAACATTAGTCTGCGTTCGCTTGGCTGCGATACGAAGAAGGGGAATCGGGTCAGCAGCTTGCGTCCGACGACCTTGGTGTTTGTTGCCAGCATAGTCAGGTCGATATTGTATTTACCGCAATGCTTGCCCGGCGGCACAATGGTTTCGGCGTAAAAGACACGGCGATAGAAGGCCGCGTGCTGAGGGGCGATCAGTTGCATGACGCGGTCGGTGTCGAAATAGGCAGCCGCCATGATGGCGATCCGCAAGGTAAGATAAGGAATGGCCGGCATTTCCCGCATCACCGCCGGATCCGCCGCAAACCGCACCGGATCGATCAGCGACATTCCTGCGTCGAGAAACTCGTCGATTTCTTTCGGAAAGATGTCGCGCGACGAACTCACCCTATGATCGGGTGTCACGTGGTGCATGCGCACCGTACTGATCAGCCGTTCGTCATAATAGACCCCAAAGACATAGGCCTGCGGATCGAAATCGTCGTCGTCGATGATCGTCGATCCCGACAGGGGGAGTATGTCGGCCATCTTGTAGGCCTTGTAGCGGATGCGGGCCACGTCTTCCATGTCCTCGCTCGTCTCGACCCTGCGGTATTCCACATGATCGAGAACTTCCATGAGCTTTGCGGCGAATCCCTCCACCTGCGGTCGCTTGTTGTCCATGCCGACGCCCCACCCTGATTAACGAATGTTTAACCATGCCTACCATGTGGGGATTGCAGTCACACACATCAATTTTCGCGGTGCGACAGTTTACCTTTCATTAAGGTTAACAAAGGTCTAGCCGATGCACGAAAGGGACCGAAAACCCCTTACTATCAAGGGGTCCAATCTGACTGCTGGGATTTTTTATGGAGATCCGCCTGGCGCGGATCAGGCGACATTGGTCGCGTGTATCTCGAACTGCTTCTTGTCAACCCGGGTACTCAGGTCCGGGACAAGCGCTGCGGAGACGGGCATCGAATAGACGTAGCCCTGTATGAGATCGGCACAATTATACTTGCGTAGGAGCGAAAGCTGCTCCTTCGTTTCGACACCTTCAATGACGATTTGCAGATCGAGTTGCCGTGACAGATTGACGATCCCGCGCAGGAGGCTGAACCTGCGGGCATCTTCCCCGATATCGAGCACGAAGGACCGGTCGATCTTAACCACGTCCACCGGCAGCGTATCGAGATAGCTGAGGCTCGAGAACCCCGTACCAAAATCGTCGATCGCGATGGTAATGCCGTGTCCGCGCAGTCGCTCGAGGATGAGCCGGACGCTGGACAACTCCTCGATCAGGCTGCTCTCGGTGACTTCGAGATGAAGGCGCGATGCGGCCAGTCCCGAATCCGCGAGCGCTTCCATCACCGAGCCGATGATCGTGTCGTCGCGCAGATCCTGCTCCGCGAGGTTGACCGAAACGCAGATATGTTCCGGCCAGGTGGCGCAGTCGCGGCAGGCCTGACGGATCATGAAACGGGTGATATCCGAGACGATCCCCATTTCTTCGGCGATCTGGATGAAGATGTTGGGCGGGATTGCGCCTTTCTCCGGGTGCGTCCACCGCGCCAGCGCCTCACAGCATTCGAGCTTGGAGCCGTCGAGTGAGAACATGGGCTGATACGCAGCTTGCAGGGCGCCCGCCTCGACCGCTGCGCGCAAGTCCGTCTTGAGGCGCTGACGCTCGACATATCGGGCATCCATTTCCTCGGCAAAGATCGTGATCTCTCCCTTGCCGCGCGATTTCGCTTCGAACAGGGCCAGATCAGCCTTGATCTGCCATTCTTCCATACGCAACTCGGCGCTGCCGATAACGACGCAGCCGGCGTTGAAGGAAACCGGGATCGTCGCACCGTCGACCTCGTAATCGGCGCTGGCTGCGGCATGAATGGCGCGCATCCTTTCCTCAAGCCCGTCGGCATTGTCGGAGTTCGGGAAAAACAGCACGAACTGGTCGCCGACGAGATGACCGACCAGGGCCTCGCCGTCCACCAGAGTCTGAAGCCGGCCGGCAATCGCCACGAGCAGCCGGTCGCCGGTAATGTGCCCTTTCATGTCGTTGACATGCTTGAACTCGGCGACATCGAGCACCATGAATCCCACCTGCCCGCTCTCGCGACGCTTGGCGAGCTCTTCCTTCACGAGATCGGCGAAGTAATTGCGTTGCGGCAGGCCGGTCAGGGTATCGAAACGCACCATATGCAGGATTTTGCGCTCGGCCCGGATCCGCAAAGTAGCATCCTCGAATATCAGCACCACGCCGCCTTCCGGGCGCCGGTTGGCGGAAAACTCCAGGATCAGGTCCTCGGAAAACTGCATCGTGGCGCGGGAAATCGTACCGTCGATCAGCTGCGAGAGCTGCCTCTGGATAAGGCTGGGCATCGAACCATCGATAAAGGTGTGCCGCACGCCGTAGCGCAGCACGACATCGAGATCGCAGTTCTTGAGCTGCTTGCGGTCACCGAGATGCAGGAGTTCGCAAGCCTTTTGGTTGATGACTTCGATGCGGTTGTGTGGATCGAGCATCATCAGCCCGTGCGTCATGTTATTGAGCGCAGTATCGAAACTGTCGGCAATGAGTGCAATTTCCCGGGCCGATATGACATTCTTGTAGAGAAACTCCCGCACGCCGTTCGCCATCAGGCGCGTGGTGAGCATGAACGGTACGAGCATGACCGAAAGAATGGCCATATAGATGTCGCCGACCATCAGGCAGCCGATCATGATCGGCACGCTCGCCGTTGCGGTCAGCAGGTCGACAGCCCGCGGAGATCCGAAATTGCGCCCGACGACCGAAACCATCGAGGCCATCGTGACCGAGATGCAGGCGAGTTCGGCGAAAGGATCCTGGATCACGTAGATCGCATATCCGCTGCCGACGCCGAGTATCGTCGTCGACGCCACAGCGCCATAGAGATAGATACGCTCCCAGCTAGCGATCTCCTCACGGGTCAATTTCGACTTTTCCGTGCGATCGAACCGGAGGAACCAGTAGATGCGATAGAGGCCCATCAGCGCGAATGCGCCACTCAGGTAGATATAGAAGAACGCGCCCGACCTCTGGAAGACCGCCAGATAGGTGAGGATATGCACGAACATTCCGATAAAGAGCGTCTGACGGTTGCCAAACAGAGAGCTGACGAAGGACAGGTAGACGTCCGTCGGCACAGCTTTCGTGCTTTGAGCCTTCATAAATTGGCCTCCTTCGAGCCGCCGACGTTATAAAGAACGGTTTAAGATTTGATTTCGGACTTACCGCGGAATGTCCTCATCTGGGCGAAAAGCGCGGCAATCTCCGCAGATACCGGCATCCTTGAATTCTACCATGATCGTTCATCTGCCACATCGGGCTTCCGATTCCCTGCTACCGTTGCAAGGCGGCGCCTTGAAGGAAGACGATCGGCAACGGTTTTCGCCTTTAGTCTAACGGTCGACGGCAAACGCGTATAGGAGACCGTCTGGAGGATCGCAATTCATCCTATTTCAATACACTAGAAAACCGACAAGACATCAGCGAAAAATGTGCCACGCCGGCACACTTCTGCATAAACGCCCCGCCTTTTCGGGGCAAATCTGCCTCAGGACGTCCACGTTTGAAGCTTCACTGGCGATCTCCCGGTGGCGCAGGCAAAAGCATGTGATCGGCAGCACCTGAACCTGCCCTTGTTCCGCTTGGCGGGGCAGCGCATTAGCCCCCGAAAAACGGCGGGAAACCGCAGTTGCGCCGTTTCGGCTCATGCTCTATGGGGAATGCACGTCTCAGGGGAGAAGAACAATGAGTATGCTATTGGCAATCAGCCGGCTGATCGACATGATCACCGGGGCGGTAGGACGATGGGTGTCCTGGCTGTTGCTGGCCGCCGTTTTGATCAGCGCCGGCAATGCGATCGTCCGCAAGGCCTTCGATATCTCTTCGAACGCTTGGCTCGAGCTGCAATGGTATCTCTACGGCACCGTCTTCATGCTGGCTGCGGCATACGCGCTGCAGAAGAATGAGCACATCCGGATTGATATTGTGTCCAACTCTTGGAGCAGGAAGACGCGGAACTGGATCGACCTGATCCTCCACATCATCTTCCTCGTGCCCTTCTCCTTCCTCATGGTCTGGCTCGCATGGCCGTGGTTCTGGGCCTCCTACAGGATCGGCGAAATCTCCTCGAGCGCCGGCGGCCTCATCATCTGGCCTGCAAAGGCGGCGGTCCTTCTCGGCTTTATCCTTCTGAGCGCCCAGGCGATCTCCGAAATCATCAAGCGCGCAGCAATCGTCTTCGGCTATCTCGATGAGAAGATAGAGGAAGAACACGCAGCAGAAGTCTCGGGGCACTGATATGATCGACTTTATCGCACACAACCTTGCCCCCATCATGTTCACCTCGGTGATGCTGATGCTGCTACTGGGCTATCCGGTGGCATTCACGCTTGCCGCGGGCGGCCTCATCTACTTCGCGATCGGCGTCGAACTCTCTGCCATTTCCCCGGAAATCAGGCTCTTCTGGCCGCTCCTGCAGTCGCATCCCGACCGTGTCTACGGCATCATGTACAATGACACGATGCTCGCGATTCCGTTCTTTACCTTCATGGGACTGATCCTCGAGCGTTCGCGCATGGCCGAGGATCTCCTTGATACCATCGGCCAGTTGTTCGGCCCAATCCGTGGCGGCCTCGCCTATGCCGTGATCCTCGTCGGTGCGCTGCTTGGCGCCACAACCGGCGTCGTCGCGGCCTCCGTCATGGCCATGGGCCTGATCTCGCTGCCGATCATGCTGCGCTACAACTACAACCGTCCGCTCGTGGCTGGAACGATTGCGGCCTCCGGTACTCTAGCACAGATCGTCCCGCCCTCGCTCGTCCTCATCGTCATGGCGGACCAGCTCGGCCGCTCGGTCGGCGACATGTATGTCGGCGCTCTTTATCCGGCCATCCTAATCGTTGCTGCCTACTGCGCCTACATTTTCGCAGTGTCCATGGTGAAACCTGAATGGGCTCCGGCGCTGCCACTCGAGGCCCGCACGCTCGGCGGCGGCGTCACCTCGCTGATCGTGATGCTCGTCATCGCAGTCGGTCTTTACTTCCTCGGGCAGCAAGTGCTGTTCACCGGTATCGCCAGCCCGGAATGGCGTGAGGTCTCGGCCCTCGCCTTCGGCGTGTTCGCCGTCTATCTCATCGCCCTTGCCAACCGGACGTTCAGCCTCAACATCATCTCGCGACTGACCCAGCAGGTCGTCATCGTGCTGATTCCGCCGCTGGCACTGATCTTCCTGGTACTCGGCACGATCTTCCTCGGCATCGCAACGCCAACCGAAGGCGGCGCCATGGGCGCGACCGGTGCCCTGATCATTGCCGGCCTGAAAGGACGCCTGTCGTTCGCGACGGTAAAGCATGCGCTGGACGCCACCACGAAACTCTCCGCTTTCGTCATGATGATCCTGATCGGCGCCCGCGTCTTCGGCCTGACCTTCTACGGCATCAACGGCAATATCTGGATCGAAGAATTGCTGACGGCCCTTCCGGGCGGAGAATACGGCTTCCTGATCGTGGTGACGATCATCGTCTTCATCCTCGGCTGCTTCCTCGACTTCTTCGAGATTGCCTTCATCATGGTGCCGCTGCTGGCACCGGTTGCCGACAAACTCGGCATCGACCTCATATGGTTCGGCGTCATCCTCGGCATCAACCTGCAGACCTCGTTCCTCACCCCGCCCTTCGGCTTCTCGCTGTTCTACCTGCGCTCGATCGCGCCGGCCGGAAGGTGGAAGGACCAGGTGACCGGCAAGATGATGGACGGGATGAAGACGCTGCAGATCTACAAGGGCGTGCTTCCCTATATCATCATACAGTTTGTGATGATCATGGTCGTCATCGCCTTCCCCGAGCTCGTCTTGCGCTACAAGAGCGACGCGCCGACTGTCGATCCGAACTCCATTCAGATCGAGATCCCGGGCTTCGGCAATCAGGGCGGAGGCATGACGTTGCCGCCGCTCGGCTCGGATGGCGGCAATGGCTCACCGAGTTTTGGTTTGCCGCCGCTCGGCGGTGGAACCGATAATGGCGCCCAGGCCCCGGCAATGGGCCTGCCGCCGCTCAACCTCGGCGGCCCCCAGCCCGCCCCTGCTCCGGCAGCACCCGCCAATCCGGCGACCGACCTCAGCCAGCCGCCGGTCATCAAATAGAAGAAATTCGTTGGCTCATCGAGGTCTACGAAACCTCAGCACCCCATGAGGAAACCCCGGGCAGCAGCCCGGGGTTTCTTGTTTGGCGCCACTCCGAAGGGCAATTGCTTACAGCAAGGATGAGAAAACATAGCCTTGGCGCTGCACGCTGACAGTGCCGGCCTGCGATATCCACGCTGGGCAGACTGCGCCTCAGACCCGAGCCTGTATCGCAAAGGGTGCCACCTCGGACAAACAAAAAGGCCCCGAGACGAACCCGGGGCCTTTCTTGTTCCTGAGAGAGCTGGGAAGCTTAGAGCTTGCCGGCGCACTGCTGGATCATCATGAACGTGTCGAAGGTGTATTCGCCGAGCTGAGCCCAGAGATAGGCATCCTTCTTGAACGCCAGCTGATCGTCGTAGATCTTCTTGAAGTACGGGCTCTGCGCCGACAGTTCTGTGTAGATGCCGAGAGCCGACTGGTAGCAGGCTTCCATGATCTCCTGGCTGAACGGACGAAGCACCGTTCCCTCGGAAACCAGCTGCTTCAGCGCCTGCGGGTTCTTGGCGTCGTATCGTGCCATCATGTTGGTGTTGGCATAGGCGCAAGCGTCGGTAATGATTGCCTGGTAGTGCTTCGGCAGGTTGTTGAACTTCTCGAGATTGAAGAAGCCATGAACAACCGGACCGGCTTCCCAGAAGCCCGGATAGTAGTAGTACTTGGCAACCTTGTGGAAGCCGAGCTTCTGGTCGTCGTATGGACCGACGAATTCAGCCGCATCGATCGTGCCCTTTTCCAGCGCCGGGTAGATGTCGCCGCCTGCGAGCTGCTGAGGTACGACGCCGACCTTCTCGAGGACCTTGCCGGCCAGACCGGCGATGCGCATCTTCAGACCCTTGAGGTCGTCGACAGTGTTGATTTCCTTGCGGAACCAGCCGCCCATCTGAACGCCCGTGTTGCCGGCCGGCAGGCCGTAGAGGCCCTGGGTGGCAAAGAATTCGTTCATGAGCGTGTTGCCGTTGCCCTGATTGAACCAGGCGTTGGACATGCGCGCGTTGAGGCCGAACGGAATGGCCGTACCGAAAGCGAAGGTTGGTTCCTTGCCCCAGAAATAGTAGGAGGTGGTATGAGCCGCTTCGACCGTGCCGGCGGAAACTGCGTCTACGGCCTGCAGGCCGGGCACGATTTCACCTGCGGCGAAAACCTGAATGTTGAAATTGCCGTCAGTTGCGGCCGCAACGCGTTCAGCGATATCGACTGCACCGCCGTAAATGGTGTCGAGCGACTTCGGAAACGAAGACGTCATGCGCCAGGTGATCTTCGGATTTTCCTGAGCGATGGCAGGAGCTGCCAGCACGGTAGACGCGGCAACGCCCGCACCGGCAACGCTCGCCTTTTTGATAAATGAACGACGATCCATATGGTAAACCTCCCTTATATGGTTTGCTCCGCGGGCAAGAAACCCATGCCCCAACCCAGCAGCAATGCTGGCGACATAACCATTTTGTCCAATACGTTTCAAGCGTTGAGGTAATATTCTTTCGGCTTATTCGATTGGCCGGGATCGAGAATTGCGCCGAAGGGTTTGGGCATGATCCAATTGATGCGCGACGCCCCCACGGGTCCCGGTCCCGTATTGGGTTTCAGAGACGAAAAGATATTGACTTCCCACCTCGGCGCGCGTCAGAAATCGCAACCCGCCCGTTTTTTTCCGGAGAAGAGAATGCCCAAGCCGATAATCGCCATACCTGCCGACATCCGGGAATTCGATGGCACGCGTTGGCATGCGGCACAGAATCAGTATGTCCGCGCGGCATTGAAGGTGGCGGACGTCATGTCCTTCATCATTCCGGCCTTCGAGGAAGGAAACGACACCGACGCCCTGCTCGATCGTGTCGACGGTCTTCTCGTTTCCGGATCGGCGACCAATGTCCACCCTTCTCTCTACGGAGCCCCGGCCAGGGACAGCGACGGCCCCTTCGATCCGGCGCGCGATGCCACCACGATCCCGCTCATCAGGCGTGCGCTCGACCGCGGCATCCCCTTGCTCGCCATCTGCCGCGGCATCCAGGAACTGAACGTCGCGCTTGGCGGCACACTGGCCACCGAGATCCATGAACAGGAAGGCGTCTGGGACCACCGCAAGCCACAGCATCCGGACCGTGACGTGATGTTCAGCATCCGTCAGGACGTCATCGTGGCGGAAGGCTCCTGCATCGCCCGCTATCTGGGCGCCGGCAAGGTCATGGTCAATTCGCTCCATCGCCAGGCGATCTCGAAGACGGCGCCCGGCCTGCAGGTGGAGGCAGTCGCAGAGGATGGAACGATCGAAGCGGTATCGGTGATCGACGCCAAGGGCTTCGCCATCGGCGTTCAATGGCATCCGGAATACTGGGCGGAGACGGACAGCCCCTCGCGCGCACTATTCGAGGCCTTCGGAGACGCCGTGCGCGCCTACGCCACGACGCGCCGCTGACGCCGGACGGGTCTCGACAACCCCCGGGTCAGCTGGACTTCTGCGGCGCTTCCGGTACCGGCGTCAGCGCCTTGCCGGTCACAAACCAGGAAATTAGGTTGTCGGCGACGAGGTCGGCCATGGCATTGCGCGTCGGCACGGACGCCGATGCCACATGCGGAAGCAGCGAGACATTCGGAAAGTCGAGCAGAGCTTCGGGGACGTTCGGTTCGTCCTGAAATACATCGAGCCCCGCCGCCGCGATCGTCCCGTCTTCAAGCGCCGCAATCAGCGCGTCCTCGTCCACTGTCCAACCCCGGCCGACATTGATCAGCACGCCGTTCGAGCCGAGGGCCGCAAGCACGTCCCGGTTGATCGCCTTGTAGGTCTCCGGCGTTTTCGGCACGATCGAAATGAGCGTATCGACCGCTTCGGCCAATGCCGTCAGCGACGGATAATAGCCATAGTCGACATCGGTGCGGGGACGCCGCGTGTGATAGCTGATCTTCACCTTGAACGGTTCGAGACGCCGCGCGATTTCCATGCCGATGCGGCCCAGACCGTGGATGCCGACATGGCGGCCCTTGAGCGACAGCGGCGACAGCGGAAAGGCGCCCTCGTTTACCCATTTGCCCTGCCGGAGCCAGGTCTCGGCCTGCGGCAGGCGCCGGATTGTGTTGATCAGCAGCGCGATTGCGGTGTCGGCGACTTCGTCGTTGAGCACATCCGGGGTATTGGTCACGATAATGCCGCGCGCGGCAGCCGCGGCGACGTTGACCCCGTCATATCCGACCCCGAAGCTGGAGACGACCTCGAGATTGGGCAGTCGTGCGATCCAGCTTGCCGGCAGGGCGCCACTGACGGCCACGCCACGCACCTTTGATGCATCCGCCTCGGCCAGTTCCAGCTCCGCCGCGTGAGGCACCCGCAACAAGTCGAAATGTTCCTGTAGCCGCTCGACGACGCGCGGATGTATCCGGCCGGGCACGAGGATCGTAGCGCGGGAATTTGCCATGGTCTTCTCCTCAGCGATTGATAGGTCCGGTCGACTGGCGAATGCGCATCTCCGGCTTGATCAGATGGATGCCATCTGGCTCGTGGTTGCCCGCCAGCTTGTCGAGAAGCGCGCGTGCCGCAAGCCGCCCCACTTCCGCCTGTCCGTTCGAGACTGTCGTGAGCGCGGGGGTGGCGATCGAGGCTTCCTCGAGGTCGTCATAGCCGGTCACCGAAATGTCCCTGCCCGGCACCAGCCCGGCGCGCGCGATGCCGTTCATCAGGCCGATGGCGACAAGATCGTTCCAGCACACCGCCGCCGTCGGCTTTTGCGGCAGCGACAGGAAGTGGACCGCCGCCTCGAAGCCGCCCTGCTTGGTCCGAGGTCCGGGAATGCGCAGGTTCGGATCGACCTCGATGCCCGCCTTGCGCAAGGCATTCACATAGCCCTGGTAGCGGTCGCGCCCCGTCGATGTCTGGTCGGTGCCGCCGATCATCGCGATCGTGCGATGTCCGAGCCCGATCAGGTGGTTGGTGGCAAGCGAAATGCCGTAGCTGTCGTCGCCGCGATAGGTCGGCAGGTCGAGGCCCTCCATCTGGCGGGCGATCAGGATGGCCGGCATGCCGTTCTTCTCTGCCAAAAGGACGTCTTCGTCCGGCGTGCCGATCGCCGGCGACATGATGACCCCGTCGCCGCCAAGCTGCAGCAGGGTCTCGATGAAGGTCCGCTGCTTTTCGACCGAATCGTAGTGATTGGACAGGATGAAGGTGTGACGGCTGCGGTCGAGCTCGCTTTCAATGGCTTTCAGGATTTCGCCGTAGAACGGGTTCATGATGTCGTGCACCACGACGCCGATGATGCCTGAGCGCGAGGTCCTGAGGCTGGCCGCGCGGCGGTTGTAGATATAGCCGAGCGTTCTTGCCTGCTCCTTGATCTTCTCGCGGGTCTCGGCCGCCACCAGCGGGCTGTCGCGCAATGCCAGCGAAACCGTCGCCGTCGACAGGCCGAGCGACTCGGCAATCGTTGAAAGCTTTACTTTTTGAGCCACGTGACCTCCCCCGGGCAAGCTGATCCGTCGCCTGCGGCAATGCCTTTCATTCGCCTGCGATTAAACCGTTTAATTAAACAATTTAATATCGCATTTCAATTGTTGTTTGAGTGACCGCGAATAAGTCAGCCCCGGCCGGTGGCCGACTGCAGATTTTCATCGACGGCGAGAAGCAGGCGCACCAGTGTTTTGACTTCCTTCCCCGACAGTCCCTTCATTGCCTGGCGGTCGCATTCGGCTGCCGCCGCGGCGATCTTGTCGAGGCTGGCGCGGCCGGCTTCTGTGAGAAAGACCTTGGTAAGCCGCGCATCGAGCGCATCCGCCCGCCGCTCGACGAAACCCTGAACCTCCATGCGCCCGATGGTGCGCGTCATGGTCGGGGCCTTGACGCCGAGCCTCTGCGCCAGCGTCCCCGGAGTCAGGCCGTCCTCGCCTGCGAGGATCTGGATGACGCCGTCCTGCCCCGCATAGAGCCCGCAATCGGCGAGATTGCGCGACAGAAGCGTGCGCATCGCTCGTGCCGCCTGCGTGACTGCCGGCGCCAGGGCGAGACTGCCCTCGCCCGCATCCTTCTTCTTGCCCGACTTGTTCTTCTTGTCGCCCTTGTCTTTCTTGGCCATGTCGTCCCCTCTCAGCCTTGCCCGGTATTGCTGCTTTTGTACGCCGGCTAATCTTTACACCGCATTGAAACCCATGGCACGGATCGGATAAAGTCGAAATATGCCCCAGCCCTATCATCACTTCGCCGAAAACGACCCGAACCTGCCCCCTGCCGCGCGCCGCGACTGGATCGCGGTGCTGCCGCTCGGCGCCCATGAGCAGCACGGCCCGCACCTGCCCTTCGAGACGGACACCCTGATCGTCGAAGGCATCGTCAATCGCCTGATCGCCGTCCTGCCGGCGGATCTTCCCGCGACCTTCCTCGCCGTCGAGCCGGTCGGCTATTCCGTCGAGCATATGGACGTTCCCGGAACCAGGAGCCTCGCCTATGACGAAGCGGTCGCCCGCTGGCTGGGGATAGCAGAAGACCTCTCCCGACAGGGCATCCGCAAATTCGTGATGCTGAACGCCCATGGTGGCAACTCGCCGCTGATGACCGTGGTCGCGACCGAGGCGCGGGTGCGGTTCGACATGCTGGCAGTGGCCACGAGCTGGACCCGTTTCGGCCTGCCCGAAGGCGTGATCGCGCCGGAGGAAAAGGCGATAGGCATTCATGGCGGTGAGATCGAGACCTCCGTCATGCTGGCGCTTCACCCCGACCGGGTGGATATGACGCAGGCCGCCGACTTCCCCTCGCGGCAGTCGGACTATGCCGCCCGCTTCACCCATCTTCGCGCCTATGGCCCGCACGCCTTCGGCTGGAAGATGTCGGACCTCAACCGGCAGGGCGTCACGGGCAATGCCGCCGCCGCCACCGCCGGAAAGGGCGAAAAACTGATCGCGCACGCCGTCAGCGGGCTGATCGAACTACTCTGGGATGTGCATGCGTTTGACGTCGAAAGCCTCTCCTGAATTGTCGCGGGAGAAGGGCGTCGCAAGGCCGGACTGACCTTGCCTAGGATTTCGGCGAGGGCGCCAGGAGGCCGGCAAGCGCACCGACAGCCGCCGAGCCGATCGCCACGATGCCGTCCGGCAGGCCCGTGGCGCTGGCCCCCCATGAAAGCAGAATGCCGCCGCAGACCGTCGTGACGATGGCCGCGCCGAGGAAACCGACCACCATCCGGTAGACCCACTTGTCGCCTTCCAACGCGCGTTTCGTGTCCTGCAGATCCTGCGCTTCGGCGCGCACCGCCGGCGGCAGGGTCGGATCGCTGAGGATCGTTGTCAGCAGCCTGTCCGTTTTGAAATCGACCGATGCCATGCCTGCCCCCCTGTGTTGCCGTTGAAGCGGCGGACGCGACGCTCATTCCGCTCCCGGCCCTCCATGGCTACTTTTTATTGCATCTCATCCACCTCCACAACCTTCCGCCTGCCGCCCGCGCTCCTCTCCCAACAAAATCTTTGAACTGCCGCGCGGCGCAGCCTATATGAGCGTAAGTTCTCTTTCAGGCTGCAACAGCCACTCCCACCGATCGAGGTTTTCATGACCGAAGCTGCCGCAAGACCCATTCCCGTCACCGTGATCACCGGCTATCTCGGCGCCGGCAAGACGACGCTCCTGAACCGCATCCTGTCGGAAAACCACGGCAAGAAATACGCCGTCATCGTCAACGAATTCGGCGAGATCGGCATCGACAACGACCTCATCGTCGAATCGGACGAGGAAATCTACGAGATGAACAACGGCTGCGTCTGCTGCACGGTGCGCGGCGACCTGATCCGCGTCGTCGAGGGCCTGATGCGCCGCCCCGGCCGTTTCGACGGCATCATCGTCGAGACCACCGGCCTTGCCGATCCGGTCCCCGTCGCCCAGACCTTTTTCATGGATGACGATGTGCGCGCCAGGACCGAGCTCGATGCCGTCGTCACCCTTGTCGACGCCAAGCATCTGCCGCTGCGCCTGAAGGACAGCCGCGAGGCCGAGGACCAGATCGCCTTTGCCGACGTCGTCGTCATCAACAAGACCGATCTTGTGAGCCATGACGAACTGCACCGCATCGAGGATATCGTGCGCGCCATCAACCCGTCCGCCCGCGTCTATATGACCACGCGTTCCGGCGTCGATCTCGCCAAGGTGCTCAACCAGGGCGCCTTCAATCTCGAGCGCGCGCTGGAGAACGATCCGAATTTCCTCGACCACGACGACCCGGACCATGTCTGCGGTCCCGGCTGCGGCCACGACCATGGCCACGATCATCATCATCATCACGGCCACGATCATCACCACCATGATCATGACCACCATCACCACGATCACGGCCCGTCCGCCATCCATGACGTGACGGTCACCTCGATTTCGCTGCGCGGCGGCGAGATGAACCCCGACCGCTTCTTCCCGTGGATCCAGAAGGTCACCCAGACCGATGGTCCCAACATCCTGCGCCTCAAGGGCATCATCGCCTTCAAGGGCGACGAGGAGCGCTATGTCGTCCAGGGCGTCCACATGATCATCGAGGGCGACCACCAGCGCCCCTGGAAGGAAGGCGAGAAGCGCGAAAGCCGCCTCGTATTCATCGGCCGCGATCTCGACCGTGAAAAGCTCGAAAAGAGCTTCCACGCCTGCGAGGCAGCAGCATGACGCAGAAAAGTGTGAAGCGGTTTTCGGACAACGCCATGCCAGCGGGAAAGACCGCCTGATGCCGACCGTTGCTCCCCTCGATATCGAAGGCCACGTCGTCGCGACCGCCTTTCTCGGCGACATTCCGATTTTCGCCGCGGCGTCCGGCGCCATCCACCGGCTCGACGGCGGCGAAAAGGTGAGCGAGGCCCATCAGGGCCTGCTGACCTGCATCAAGGACCCGGCGAGCCAGACGCTGATCACCGGTGGCGAGGATGGGCGCGTGCTGCGCATCGCCCATGACGGCACGCTCACCGAACTGGCCCATGTGCCGCGCAAGTGGATTTCCGTGGTCGCCGCCGGGCCGCAGGGCGCCGTCGCCTATGCCCATGGCAAATCGAGCTTCGTGCGGCTTGCCGATGGCCAGGTCCACGAATTCACCGAGGAGCGCACCGTCGAGGGCCTCGATTTCGCGCCCAAGGGGCTGAGGATCGCCGTTGCCCGCTATAACGGCGTGACGCTGCATTGGGTCGCGACGAAGGGCGCGCCGGTCGATCTCGACTGGAAGGGCGCCCATACCGGCGTCACCTTCTCCCCCGATGGCCGCTTCGTCGTCACCATGATGCAGGAAAACGCCCTGCATGGCTGGAAACTCGACGGCAAGGCAGGCGAGAGCCGCCACATGCGCATGACCGGCTATCCGGCCAAGGTGAAGTCGCTGTCGTGGTCGCCGAAGGGCAAGTGGCTTGCCTCCTCCGGCGCGCCGGCGGCCATCGTCTGGCCGTTTTCCGGCAAGGACGGCCCGATGGGCAAGGCCCCGCTCGAGCTCGGCACCCGCGCCAACATCATGGTCACCCAGGTCGCCTTCCACCCGGCGGAGGAAGTGCTCGCTATCGGCTTCATCGACGGCATGATCCTTGCGGTCCGCATCGCCGACGGCAAGGAGGCGCTGCTGCGCCGTCCCGGCAAGGGCGCGATCACCTCGCTTGCCTGGAGCGCCAGCGGCAAGCTTCTCGCCTTCGCCTCCGGGGCCGGCGACTGCGGCGTCGTCGACATTTCGGGCTGACGCGGTACAGGCCGCGCTCCGATCTCCCCCTTGTGGCGGAGATGTCCGGCCTTCTACAGGCTCAGGGCACAGAGGGGGCCAAAACGCTGACGTCAAACGTGAGATTACCCAGCCGCGGTTTTCCGGCGGCTTCACGCCGCCCGGCGGAAGGCGAAGCTCTTGCCGTCGGCGGTCGAGACCAGGCCCATGCGGTGGAGCGAGGCGAGCACGGCGGAGACGGCGGGCATCACCTTGCGGCCCTGCTTGAAGGCAGAGGCGATGGTGGCGGCGTCGACGGCGCCCTCGGCCTCGATCAGCTGGTGCAGCACGGCCGGGGTCTGGTCGGTCTCGTCCTTGGGGAAGGCGGGCTTCGGGCCGGAGACGGCCTCGAGGATCGCCTCGCCGAGATCGGCTTCCAGCTGCTCGGCCTTTTCGCGTGCAGAGCCGAAGCGCGGGATCTGGTAGTCGGGGCGCAGCCAGCGGACATGCCCGCGCTTTTCCTCCTTCGCCCGCTCCTTGTTGAGCGCGACGAGGCGGGCCAGCACCTCTTCTTCCGGCAGATCGACCGGCCAGCCATAGGCATCCGCCACGGCGGCATCCAGCCTGTCGTGCAGCTCCTTCAAAATCAGCACCAGCCCGTCGTCGAAGATGCGGCGCTCCTTCGGCTCGAGATCCTCCGGCTTCGTCCCGGCCTTCAGCCGTTCCAGCACATTATAGAGGCCGGTCAGCGTCAGGTGGTCATGGGCGGCCAGCACGCGCTTGCGATGGGCGTCGAGCTCCTCGGCAATGGCGCCGATCGCGGCCTTCTGAACGTCCGAGGCGTCGGGGAATGGGAAGGGGTCGAAGCAGCGGGATTTGACGTAAACGGGGTCGTTGCCGACGCCGAGCCAGCCGCCGGTGCGCAATGCCCATTGGCAGTGGTAGCGGGACGACAGGACGCCAAGCGGATAGCCGTCGCTCAGGCCGATGGCCACCAGCTTGTTGTCCGGCAGGATCGAGGCGTCGAGGAACTGGAAGACGCGGTGCTTGGCGGTCTCGACGGTGGCGATGTAGCGCGGGAGATTGGCGAGGGCGGGGCGCAAGTCACGTCGCGGTTCGCCGAAAATCCACCAGTTGTCCCGGTAGGTGGCGCGATTGTTGCCATCCCGCTCTGGCTTCACCGTGGCCATCACGTGCTGGTAGACCGACGGGAAACGCGACCTGACCTCTTCGGCCGTTAAACCGAACAGGTCGATGACCATCACGCCGCGCGGGCGGTCGGTCAGGTCGCGGCCATTGCGATAGACGCGGATATGGCGTTCCAAGCCGGGGCTACGGCCGAGTCCAAGATCTTCCGCTTCGTCTGGCTTCACGATAAAGCCCGAGCCATGCAGTGACATCCCCCGCGATGATAAACCCTCATTGGCTTTCATCGGGATCACCGACGCCAAGTCCACCCCAACCGTCAAATCCGCATTGATCCGTCCGCGCTTCTCGTCGAACAGGATCACCGGACTATCTGTCTCGACCGCCTCTTCCGCCGTCACCTCCATCAGCCGGCCGTCGTGCTTGCCCGCCTCAGCCACCGTCATGGCGATGCGCACGGCGGCGCTGTCGCGGGTAACCTTGGTCCAGGGATGGTCGGCAATCGCCATCGTCAGCGACAGCGGCTTCTTGGCGTTGAGGTGCGGCTCCATCACCCGACGCTGAAACACCTGGCTGATGGAATTGGTGGTGACGAAGCCGAAGCGCTTCAGCCGGCTCTTCGGTTTCAGCAGGATCTCGGCCGCGCGGTCCCACCAGTACATGACGAAGTCGGCGCTGTCGTTCATGTGTTTGTGCGCCTTCCACAGCGCCTCGGCGTAAGACGAGCCCATGCGGGCGCGAATGTCCTTGCCGCCGACGAAGGGCGGGTTGCCGACGATGTAGTCGGCGTCCGGCCATTTCGGCCGGCGTGGATTGGGATAGGTCTCGACGCCGTCGACCACCTTCGGCAGCGGATAGCCGTCCCACAAGAGCACCGCGTCGCGGTTCTCGATGTTGTGGAAGGCTTTCAGGATCGGTTCGGAGGGGGCGACGCCGCGGTTGCGGAAATGCCATTGCAGATGGCCGATCCACAGCACCAGTTCGGCAATCGCCGCCGCACGCGGATTGACCTCGATGCCTAAAAACTGGTGCGGGTCGACGGTGTGACTTTCAAGGCCAAGCGCCTCCTGACCGCCTAGGTCGTTCAGCGCCTCCAGCACCTCGCCCTCCAGCCGCTTCATCAGTTCCAGCGAGACATAGAGGAAGTTGCCGGTGCCGCAGGCGGGGTCGAGCACGCGGGTCTCGCACAGCCTGTCGTGGAAGGCGGCGACCGTCTTGATCGCCGCCTGCGCCTTGCCTTCCGCCTTCTGTCGGTCGGCGGTGGAGCGGGCATTGTCCCATTCGGCCCGCAGAGGGTCGATGACGGTGGCGATCACCAGCCGCTCGACATAGGCGCGCGGCGTGTAATGGGCGCCGAGCTTGCGCCGGTCGGTGGGGTCGAGCGCCTGTTCGAGGAAGGTGCCGAAGATCGCCGGTTCCACATCCTTCCAGTCATAGCGGGCGGCGGCGGCCAGTTCGCCGATCTCCTCCCTGGCGAGCGGCAGCGCCCGGCGGTTCTTGAAGAACTCGCCGTTGAACTGCTTGACCTTTTCGCGGATGGTCGCGGTGAAACCGCCCTCGTCCATCGCCTTCCAGAGATCCTGCATCATGCCGGGGAAGATTTCCGGCTTTTGCGCGCAGTCCTGAAGCAGGTCCTTGAAACTGTCCCTCGGCAAAAGGTCGACATCCTCGGCGAACATGGTGAAGAGCGTGCGCATGAGGAACATCGCCACCTCTTCCGTGGCATGGCCCTGCTCCTCCAGCGCCTTCGACACCTTGGCGATGCGGGAAGCGATCTCGCGGGTGACGCGGGCGGCGTGGCGTGACGGGTCGAGCGACAGCGGATCGGTCCAGATCGCGATCAGCCGGTCGCGCACCTTTTCGTCGCGCAGGTCTTCCAGATAGATGCGGAAGGACCGGCGGTCGGGAAACTGGTCATAGGCCTTTCCGTCGCGGCGGAAATTGGCATAGACCTCGATGGCGTGGCCGACGTCGCAGACCAGCACGAAGGGCGGCGGCTCATGCGAGGCGGGCAGAAGGCGGACATAGTTTTCGGCCTGCTGGCGCGCGTTCATCATCAGCACGTCCCAGGCGCGGCTGGCGCCCGAGCGGCGGCCGCGCGGGGCGCCCTCGCTCGACCGGTCGTGGCCGGGAAGCTGCGGCGCGTCGAGCTTCTTGTCGCCGGACAAGCGGCTCTGCTTGGCCTCCAGCACGAAGCAGTCCTTCTTGTAGAGGTCGATGCGCTTGGCCGAGGTCGATCCGTCGCGGGCCACCTCTTTCACCACGCGCTCGAAGACATAGTCGTTGCCCTCGTGCGCGGCGGACGCCGGCTCCGCATGCGGCAGGCCGAGCAGATCGGTGAGTTCGGTGAGGAACAGCGCGTAATTCGCCCGCTCCTGGCCGCCTTCCTGGCCCTGCCAGCGGCTGATGAATGCCTCGACCGCTGCTTGCACCCTTGATTCCCCTGCCCTTTCGCGTTGCCGCGATCTTAGAGGCATCGGCCGATGATGCAAGCTTCTTGGCGGCTGGCGCGGTCGAAACTAGACCGCCCTCTTCACCGCGGCCAGGCCGTCGACCACGACGCAATTACGGCCATTGTTCTTGGCCCGGTAAAGCGCCGCATCGGCCCGCTCCACAAGGTCCTCGGCGCTGAAGTTTTCGTCGAGGCGCGCCGTCGCCACCCCGAAACTCAGCGTCAACGGTGCGCCCGGTACGGGTACGACATGCACGATCCCGGCGGCCTCGATGGCATAGCGCAAGCGCTCGGCGATCGCGGCCGCGCCGTGGGCCTCCATGCCCGGCAGAAGGACGAGGAATTCCTCGCCTCCATAGCGGAAGACCGCATCGCCCGCGAAGCGGATTTCCGACGCCATGATCTCCGCCACTTGCTTGATGCATTCGTCGCCGGCGGGATGGCCGAAATGATCGTTGTACTCCTTGAACTTGTCGATATCGGCGATGATCACCGCGAGCCTGCCGTCTCCGGCGGCATCGGCGCTGATCCAGGAAAGCGTCTGCTCCAGCCCGCGCCGGTTGCCGAGCCCCGTCAGGGCGTCATGGGTGGAAAGATCCTCGAGTTCCTCGGTCCTGAGGCGCTGGCGTAGCGCCTGGAGATAGTCGATTCGCATTTCGCGCTCGATCGTATAGCCGGCGACAAGCGCGAAGATCGTGCCCCCGACCATCTGAAAACCGGCCATCAATTGGGATTCCCAGGTCATTGTTCCGAGATTGGCCATCGCGTATCCGTGGAGCACCACGCAACCGATACAGACCGCCACAGCATAGCGGAAACGCAGGCGCTGCACGACCACGCCGAGCAGCGGGATCAGCAGCATCCCGTAGAGGTATTCCTTCGCCAGGACATTCGAAGGCGCCAGGATCATGACGACGACGGCGACTGCCACCGCCAGGACGACGACGGAGATCGAGCCCTCGCGCAGGACGGGCGCAGGATCGCGCGAGATGAAGGCCAAGGCGAGCAGGGCCACGATCGTCACGGCCAGCCTTATCATCAGCACACGCCAGAATTCCTCCGGCAGCGCGAGATAGTCGATGACCGCGAAAGAATCGAAGGCCGCCAGCGCAATGAAGGCGCGCAACACGATTTCGCGGCAGCGCTGGGCCCGCGTATCGGCTTCGAACCGCTGCTCCAGGACAGCGGGAAAATGGAGAAGTCCTCCCGTTCGCGCCATGGTGCGGTCGATCAGCCCACGATCGATGCCCGACATTCTCACGGTCGGAGGAGGTCTGGTATTCCCGGTCAAAGGCGTTTCCTCGGCGTCCCTGATTTTTTCGCACGATATACTTTAGGGACTATGCGTTGAACCCCTTGATGAACTATTTCGGGCTTCGCTAAATTGCCATCCGACCGGGTTCGCGCGCCGCTGAAGCAACGGACGCGGAAAATCATCCACGGCCGCCCCCGCCGCAAGAATCAGGCGGACTGGCGCGCCTTCGGCCGGGAGAGCTTGCGGCCCGAGGCGACGATCATTCCGGCGGCATTGTCGAGCCAGCCGGCCTTCAGCTCCAGTGCCAGGAAGCGCTCGCGCGCGAAGGGGCCGGGCATGACGAGGTGCTCGGCCTTTTGTGCCAGGAAGCCGAAACGCTGATAGTAGGCCGCATCGCCCACCAGCAGGATCGCCCCATGGCCGCGCTTGCCTGCCTCGGCGATTGCCGCACGCATCAGCGCCGAGCCGATGCCCTTGCCCTCATGGACGCAATCGACCGCCAGCGGCCCGAGCAGCAGCGCATCGACCGGATTGGCTTGCCCGTTGACCCCGGCCTCGATGTTCCAGAGCCTGACGGTACCGATCACATGGCCGTCGCGGTCGCGGGCGACGAGCGTCAGCCCTTCGGCCGGCACGCGGCCGTGACGGATCTTTTCCGACGATTTCGCCTTCCGCTCGGGCCCCATGACGCGGTCGAGCAGCGTCTCGCGCGCGACCACGTCGGCCGGCGTTTCGTGATCGATGACAAAGGCAGGCGGCGCGAAAAACGCGCGCACGACGTCCAGAACAGCGGCCATATTGGCCTCCCGTACCAAGAAGTGTTTCCGATTTTGTGGTGGTCGCCGCGCCGGCTGCCCGGCGCGGACGTTTAGATCACGTAGGCCTTCAGCGGCTCGAAGCCGTTGAACGCGACCGCCGAATAGGTGGTCGTGTAGGCGCCCGTGCCCTCGATCAGAACCTCGTCGCCGATCGTCAGCGAAACCGGCAGCGGATACATGTTCTTCTCGTAGAGAACATCGGCCGAATCGCAGGTCGGGCCGGCAATCACGCAAGGCTCCATCGCGTCCATGTCGCGCCCGGTGCGGATCGGATAGCGGATCGCCTCGTCCATCGTTTCGGCCAGACCGCCGAACTTGCCGATATCGAGGAACACCCAGCGATTGGCGTCGTTGTCCGACTTCTTCGAGATCAGCACGACTTCCGCCTTGATCACGCCGGCATTGCCGACCATTCCGCGGCCCGGTTCGATGATCGTCTGCGGTATGTGATTGCCGAAATGCTTCTTCAGCGCACCGGCGATCGCACGGCCATAGGCCTCCGCCGACGGGACGTCGCGGAGATACTTGGTCGGGAAACCGCCGCCCATGTTGACCATCTGCAGGTGGATGCCCTGCTTGGCGAGCGAGGTGAAGACGCGCTTGGCATCGCCAAGCGCCGCATCCCAGGCATCGACCTTGGTCATCTGCGAGCCGACATGGAAGGAAACGCCGAACGAGTCGAGCCCCAGCTGATGCGCATAAACCAGCACGTCGACGGCCATCTGCGGCACGCAGCCGAACTTGCGCGAAAGCGGCCATTCCGCACCTTCGCCATCGGTCAGCACGCGGCAGAACACACGGGCACCGGGGGCTGCACGGGCGATCTTTTCCACTTCCTCATGGCTGTCGACGGCGAAGAGATCGATGCCGAGCGCATGCGCGCGGGCGATGTCGCGTTCCTTCTTGATCGTGTTGCCATAGGAGATCCGGCTTGCCGTCGCACCGGCGTCGAGCGCCATCTGGATTTCGGCGACCGAAGCGCAGTCGAAGCTCGAACCGAGATCGGCGAGCAGCTTGAGGACTTCCGGAGCCGGATTGGCCTTGACGGCGTAGTAGATCGCGCTGTCCGGCAGGGCATGACGGAAGGCGCCGTAGTTTTCGCGTACGACGTCGAGGTCGACCACGAGGCACGGACCTTCGGGTCGTCGGGTATTGATGAAGTCGAGGATGCGCTGACTGGTCATCGGTTTATTCCCTATAGTTCCAAAGCTCCAGAAAACTGGAGGACAAAGGGCATACGGGCGTGCACGCAAGGAACCAGCCGATGGAGACCCCGGGACCTTCGCATACGCTCGACGCGCAAATGATGAACCGACGCCCTGCCAGGAGCATCAATTCGGCTTTGTCTGCCATGGATTGGTGGGAAACCCGACCGCACTTCCGGCAATGATGGTGTGCCTCTTCAGTGACCCCGGCTGATGGAAAGCCGGAAGAGAACCAGAAAGGCCCGCACCGTCGTTGCTTCAAGATGTCCTCGCATTTCCCGGTTGGCCGGAATAGCGACTGGAGGGGTTAGTTCCAGGTACCTTACCGATGACCTCACCTAATCGAGGGTCGGCGGACACCCACAGGCACGTGCGACTTTGGGCAAGCACGGAGATAAGAATGTTCGCGGTCATAATCAAGCGTTTTTTGACCCCGAAACCATGAAATCGATTGAACGATGCCTAGATACTGTTCACAACTCCATCAAACATCGGGAGAACAGGGCATTGGACACACTGACCCGCATCCGTGCATTCATCGACGTCGTGGAGGCGGAAGGCTTCTCGGCCGCCGCGCGCAAGACCGGGCGATCCAAGGCGCTCCTGTCGAAATATGTCCGGGAACTGGAAGATGAGCTGGGCGCCCTGCTGCTCAACCGCACGACGAGGCAGTTCTCGCTGACCGAGGCCGGCCATACCTACTACCGCCGCGCCGCCGATATCCTCAAGGAGATCGACAGCCTCGCCGATCTCGTGCGCGAGAATAATGCCGACATCAGGGGCAAGCTGAAGGTCTCGGTTCCGCGCACCTTCATAGATGCCGAGGTCGGCCAGTCGCTCATCGACTTCGTCGCCGAGCATCCCGACTTGTCGCTGGAGATCGTTGCCGAGGACCGGTTCGTCGACCTGATCGAGGAAGGCTTCGATCTGGCAATCCGGATCACCAAGCTCGACGATTCCGGCCTCATTGCCCGCAAGCTGTCCGATTTTCGCGTCTATGCCTGCGCGACGCCCGCCTTCATCGCCAAACACGGACCGTTGGCGCATCCGCAGGACCTGTCGCACGTCCCGTTTCTCATCGATACCAATTCACGTTCCCACAATAGTGTACGCTTCGTCGATCCCGGCGCGGGCGCCATCTCGGTCGCCGTCAGCGGACCGATCGAAGTCAACAGCCCGCAGGCAACGTTGCGCGCCGCCCGCGCCGGTCTCGGTGTCGCGATGATCCCGGACTTCATCGCCCGCCCTTATGTACAAAGCGGCGAATTGGTTTCCCTGTTCGACGACTACCTGCCTTCCGACCGCGGAATCTATGCCGTCTATCCGCATCGGCGCTATCTGCCCGCCAAGGTGCGCGCTTTCGTGGACTATCTTCACGCCTGGTTCCGCAAACATGGCTGAGCGAACGGCCCCCGCCTCGCGTTCCAGGTCCTATTTCCGTCCCAATTCTGGTGAAGGGACAGGGCGAGAGA
>JBAYTX010000006.1:0-137628 GCA_041675415.1 Rhizobium sp.
ATCCGGTAGATTTCCTCGACGCCGGCAATGCGCGCCGCCGCCAGCACCGTGGGATTGATCTCGCCACCCGAAGCGGGCACGACCATGACGATGCGCGGTACACCGGCCACGCGGGCGGGAACGGCGTTCATCAGCACCGAACTCGGATAGCTGGCGGTGCCCCCCGGCACGTAAAGGCCGACGGCATCGATCGCGGTCCAGCGGGAGCCCAGGCCCACGCCGAGCGCGTCCTCGTAGATGTCATCCTTCGGCATCTGGCGCGCGTGATGCTTCTCGATCCTTTCGGCTGCAAGTCTGAGCGCGTCCATCACCGTCGGATCGACCAGCTTGACGGCGGCGTCGATCTCGGCGGCGGTCACGCGCATGCCGGTCTGCGAAAAATCGATGCCGTCGAAGCGGCGGGAATAATCGGCCAGCGCCTCGTCGCCACGCGCCCTCACGTCATCGATGATGGCGCGCACGATGTCGTTCACGTCTTCCGAAACTTCCCGCTTGGTGGTCAGGAAGGCGGCAAACCGCTCCTCGAACCCATCGGACACTTGCTCAAGCCAGATCGCCACGTCTTTCTATTCCCTCTCCTCGGCCCTTCACGAGAGCCTTCGGTCATTTTCCCGGATGCTCGGGTTTCAGGCCGGTTTCCCATGCTGCGCCGGTATCCGCAAGCTGCCCCTCGATGCACTCGACCTGAAGCGCGATCACGCCGCCGCCGGCAAGGACAAGCTCGAGCGATCCGCCCGGCCCCTCGCCCTCCTGATGAAAGCGGATGGCGAGCAGCGAGAGGACGTCATCGCGCCTTTTCCTGTCGAAGCCGGTGGAGCGCACCGCCTCCACCCGCTTGAAGGTGAGGACCGCGCGGCGGCGCTCGTAGCCCTTTCGCTTCGGTCCGGCCTGTTCCCAGGCGAAGCGGTTCACGACGAGGGAAAATTGCCGATTTCGCGGCAGATAGGCCATGTCCGCGACCTTGAAGACCGCGTCCTGCATGTGGGCCGACACCACCGCCAGATCGTCGGCATCCAGGGCGAGAAGCTTGAGACTTGTCATTTCACCGATTCCCGATTGGCCCGCTTGAAAACCGGCCCTTGCCATCATCCCTTCCGACATAGGTCGCCGCAATGCAATAGGCAACGCTCGGGGAAAATCGGCAAGTGGATTTTCAAGGCCTCAATCGCTGATGCGCTCGACGACGGCACCGCAGCGGGTGAGCTTTTCCTCGAGCCGCTCGAAGCCGCGATCGAGGTGATAGACGCGTGACACCATGGTCTCGCCTTCGGCCGCAAGGCCGGCGATCACCAGCGAAACCGAGGCGCGCAGATCGGTCGCCATCACCGGCGCCCCGCGCAGGCGGCTGACCCCCTCGATCCGCGCCGTCTGGCCGGAAAGGGTGATCTTGGCGCCGAGGCGGACCAGTTCCTGAACATGCATGAAACGGTTTTCAAAGATCGTCTCGGTGACATGGGAAACGCCGTTGGCCCGCGTCATCAGCCCCATGAACTGAGCCTGGAGATCGGTCGGAAAGCCGGGAAAGGGTTCGGTCACGATATCGACCGGACGGATATCCGCCCCATGCCCGATGACGCGAATGCCGCCCGGCGTCATGCTGATCTCGGCACCGGCACGCCCTACAGCCTCGAGCGCGGTCTGCAGAAGGGCAGCGTCCGTTCCCTCGAGCGTGACATCACCCCCCGTCATGGCAACGGCCATGGCATAGGTTCCGGTCTCGATCCGGTCGGGAAGAACCCGGTGTCGCGCGCCCGAAAGCTGGGTCACGCCTTCGATGGTGATCGTTGATGTTCCCGCACCGGAAACCTTTGCGCCCATGGCATTGAGGCAGTTTGCAAGGTCCACGACCTCCGGCTCGCGGGCGGCATTGTTGATCACCGTCGTGCCGCGGGCGAGCGAGGCCGCCATCATCATCACATGGGTCGCGCCGACCGAAACCTTGGGGAAGGTGTAGGTTGCGCCGATGAGGCCGCCCTTCGGCGCGGTGGCCTCCACATAGCCGCCTTCGATCTCCATGGTGGCGCCGAGCGCCGTCAGTCCATCGATGAAGAGATCGACCGGCCTTGTGCCGATTGCGCAGCCGCCGGGAAGCGAGACCCGGGCCTTGCCCTCGCGGGCAAGCAGCGGTCCGATCACCCAGAAACTCGCGCGCATCTTGGACACCAGCTCGTAAGGAGCCGTGGTATCGACGATCGTCCGGCACGTAAAATGGATCGTGCGGGAATAGCCGTCGCCCTGGCGTTCGCGCCGGCCGTTGACCGAGACGTCGACGCCGTGATTGCCGAGAATGCGCATCAGGAGTTCGACATCGGCAAGATGCGGCACGTTGTCGAGCGTCAGCGTATCGCTGGTCAGCAGCGAGGCGATGATCAGCGGCAGCGCGGCATTCTTTGCGCCGGAGATCGGAATTACTCCGTTCAGTGCGTTGCCGCCGACAATCCTGATACGATCCATATAATCCTACGGGCGGCGCCCGCCTTTCTCATTTTTACCAATGTCGCCACGTCTGCGCGTGGCGTCTTTAGACGAAAAGGCGGCCGTATTCAATTCAGCCCCAGCCACCGGGAACCACCGACGCACTAATCATCAGGATTGGCCAAATTTGCGGCAGGCAAGCCTTCGCCGTCGTCCGCCTCGCCGGCCCGGCGGGCGCGCTGCTGCTGCTTGCGGCGGAGAAGGTTTTCCTTCAGCTTCGCCGCCGCCCTCGCCTTCCGGTGGTCGGCGGGCGTCCTGAACGCCCCCGCGCCGTCCTTGCTGGCGGATGCGTTTTCAACGCCAGTGTTCTTGTTTTCCTTCGTCATCGCGGCTTGATAGCCGAAAACGCAGCGAGCCAAAAGACTTCTTGGCAATAACCGCAAATCTTGAACGGAAGTTCGATTTGCGGCTTGCGCTCATGTCAAAGCTGTGGCAATAGGCGGCTCGCTTTGAACGGCGCAGCCGCGCCGCAAACTGCAAGCTGCTATAGCTCAGGGGTAGAGCACTCCCTTGGTAAGGGAGAGGCCGAGAGTTCAAATCTCTCTAGCAGCACCAGTCCCCCGAAAATCAAAACGACATTGATTTCCAAGAGATTCTCCGCTGTTTCGTTGCGAATCCCGTCTGAAAGCATAAGCGGAGCGACGACCGGACTTCCCAAGCATCCCATCAGGCAGCGAGTCGGGCATTTCGTCCGAACCCGGTTCGACCAATTCAGAGGCGCCCCCCTACAACGGCTGGCGCTGCGATGGTAACTGGGTAGGGATACGACAAAAGCGAGACCGACGGAGACATTAATGAATGGCATCCAGAATTTCGTCGCTCTTCTGGGCACGAAGGGCGGACCGGCGATCCGGCCGGGCTCGACGATGCCGACGTCGAGCCTGCTTTCGCTGGCGGGCCGCCGGATCGTCGTGGATTGCGGACTCGGCGTAACGCGTGGTCTGGTCGATCAGGGAATGCATCTGCGCGAACTCGACCTGATCTTTGTCACCCACCTGCATTCCGATCATTACCTGGAATTGGGTCCGCTGCTGCATACCGCCTGGACGGCCGGACTGAGGAGCCCCGTCACGGTATATGGTCCCGAGGGTCTGCAGGATTACCTGAGGCACTTCTTCGAATCGATGCGAGCCGATATCGACCTTCGGATCGAGGACGAAGGGCGCCCGGATCTGCGAAACCTTGTTTCCGTTCATGTCATCGACGAGGGAACCGTTCTGGCGGATGGACCGCTCACCGTCACTGCCATGCGAAACGAACATCCACCGTTGAAAGACACTTATGCACTGTCCTTTCGGGCGGACGGAATGCATGTCGTCTTTTCAGGCGACACGGCCTATCTCCCCGCACTGGCCGATTTTGCCCGGGACGCTGATCTGCTTGTCCACGAAGCCATGCTGAGCGAAGCTCTCGCGGCGCTTGTGGCGCGCACAGGCAATGGCGACGATCGCCTGATGAAGCACCTCGTACGGTCCCACACGACAGCCGGGGACGCGGGACGCATCGCCTCCGAGGCGGGGGTCAAAGCGCTGGCGCTGAACCATCTGATACCCTCCGATGACCCTGCCTTTACCGAGGATCACTGGAAGGCGGCAGTCGCCCCGAACTGGGAGGGCGTCTTGCATCTCGGGAAAGATGGGCTGCTCATCCGGCTCGACAAGGAAGCCTGAACGCTGGACATGGCCTGCCGCCCTGGATCGCTTCGCTGGCCATCGCCGCGTCAATTGGCTGCGGACGCTGGAAAGCACGCCAGACGAGCCTATATTAGCGCTACCCGGCTGCAATTCAGCGAACCTCTTGACGGAATGTCGGACTTCGGTGAAAACGACGGGGTTCCGCGGCCTGGATCTTGGTCACCGCGGTTGAACTTTGGTGCCGGGCCCCTCTGGCGAGAGTTTACGGCGCTCTCGTGATGTCGGTACCGCCAGCAAGATGAGCCGGCGGATTCAAGAACATGAAGCTTTTCACCATGCCTGACGCGCATGCCTTTTCCGGTACGCGAAATCTGCGATCGCGCAGCGGTTTTTTCCCCGCTGACGCCGGGGGGATGCACCGATGAGCAGCCCATCCGCACAGAAAGGCACCGTCTCCTATTTCAAATGGGCGTTCATCGTGACCGTCGTGGGTCTGGCGCTCGGCGCCGGGCTCGGCTGGCAATCTACCGGCACGCTTGGCGGCATGGCCACCGTCTTTTTCATCTGCGCCGTGCTTGCGGTGCTGGAAATCTCGCTTTCCTTCGATAATGCGATCGTCAATGCCAACAAGCTCAAGGACATGACTCCGGTCTGGCAGCACCGCTTCCTGACCTGGGGTATCGTCATAGCCGTGTTCGGCATGCGCATCATCTTTCCTTTGCTCATTGTCGTTATCGCGGCAAGCATCGGACCGATCGACGCCTTCCTGCTCGCCGCCAGAGAGCCCGCAGAATACGCCCGCATCATGAACGAGGCGCATCTGCCGATCGCGGCCTTCGGCGGGACCTTCCTGATGATGGTGGGCCTGACCTATTTCTTCGACCACGAAAAGAACGTTCACTGGATCGAAGTCATAGAAAAGCACATGGCACGCTCGGCGACCATCAAGGGCATTGAGATCGCCTTCGTGCTCATCCTGATCCTGCTCTTCTCCAGTCTTCTCGAGGGAGAGGAAGCGACCACCTTCGTCTACTCGGCTATCTACGGCCTCCTGACATTCCTTGCGGTGGAAGTCGTCGGCGGACTGCTCGACGCTTCGCAAAGGACCATGGCGGAAGCAGCCAAGGGCGGGCTCGGCGCATTCATCTATCTTGAAGTGCTCGATGCCAGCTTCTCATTCGACGGCGTGATCGGTGCATTCGCGCTCTCCAAAAACCTCTTCGTCATCGCCATCGGTCTGGGCATCGGCGCCATGTATGTGCGTTCGATGACGATCATGCTCGTGGAGAAGGGAACGCTCGCCGAATACCGCTATCTGGAGCACGGCGCCTTCTACGCCATCCTGATCCTGTCGGTGATCATGTACTGCCAGACGCTGGTACACATTCCGGAGGTCATTACCGGACTCGGAGGCGCCGGCCTGATCGGCATCTCCCTCTGGTCATCGATACGCTACAATCGCGCCGAGCAGGAACGCTTGCGCGACCGCGAGGCGATTGCCGAAAACATATAGTCCCGACGAAGAACGGCCGCCCAACGGGCGGCCGTCCTCATTGCCCCGTGCCGCAAGCGCAATCGTCGCCGTTAGGCCGAGCCGCTTCCGGCCGATGCTTCTTCCGAATAGAGCGAGCCATAGGTGTCCCGCAGCACGTTCTTCTGCACCTTGCCCATGGTGTTGCGCGGCAGGTCGTCCACGAAGATGACCGACTTCGGCTGCTTGTAGCGCGCCAGACGCGGCTTCAGCCCCTCCATGATCGCCGCCTCGTCGATGGCGGCACCGGGTTTCCTGACCACGATGGCGGTCACTCCTTCGCCGAAATCGGGATGGGGCACTCCGATGACAGCGCTCTCGACCACGCCCGGAAGCTGGTCGATCTCCACCTCCACTTCCTTCGGGTAGATGTTGTATCCGCCTGAGATCACCAGGTCTTTCCCACGCCCGACGATGTGGACATAGCCACGCGGATCGATCTTGCCGAGGTCGCCGGTGATGAAGAACCCATCCGACCTGAATTCGGCGGCGGTCTTTTCCGGCATGCGCCAGTAGCCCTTGAAAACGTTCGGTCCCTTCACCTCGATCATGCCGGTCTCGTCCGTGCCGCGCAGCTTGCCCGTTTCCGGATCGGTGACCCGTAGCGAAACCCCCGGCAGCGGAAAACCCACTGTGCCGGCGACCCGGTCGCCATCATAGGGGTTCGATGTGTTCATGTTGGTTTCCGTCATGCCATAGCGCTCAAGGATCGCATGACCGGTCTTCTCGCTGAACAGCCGGTGTGTTTCGGCAAGCAGCGGCGCGGAACCCGAGATGAAGAGCCGCATATTCGCCGTCGCCTCGCGGGTTAGCCCCGGATGCTGGACGAGGCGGACATAGAAGGTCGGCACGCCCATCATCGCGGTGGAGGTCTTCATCAACCGCAAAGCCTCGTCGGCATCGAATTTCGGCAGGAAATACATCGACGCGCCGGAAAGCAGAATGACGTTGGAGGCAACGAAGAGGCCGTGGGTATGGAAGATTGGCAGGGCATGGATGAGCCGGTCGGCCGAGGTGAAACGCCAGTAGTCGACGAGCGTCATGGCATTCGACAGAAGGTTGTCGTGGCTCAGCATCGCGCCCTTGGAGCGGCCCGTGGTGCCCGAGGTGTAGAGGATCGCCGCAAGATCATCCGGCCCCCTCTCGACATCGGCGAAGTCGCCATCTCCCGCCAACAGGTCGATCAGGGACCCGCCGCCCTTCTCGTCGAGGGTCTCCACCTTGGCGCCGTGCTTGCTGGCGATCGGCCCGATGCCCTCCTGCGCCTTCGGCGATACGACGACGAGTGCCGGCTCGGCATCACCAATGAAGTAGTCGAGTTCGGCGAGCGTATAGGCCGTATTGAGCGGCAGGTAGACCGCACCCGCCCTGAGGCAACCCAGATAGAGCATCAGCGCTTCGGGGCTCTTTTCGACCTGCACGGCGACCCGGTCTCCGGACTTGACACCGAGATCCACCAGAGCAGCCGCCAGCTTTCCGGAGAAGTCCACCATATCGCCATAGGTCCAGATCCGACCGCCGGTCGTCTCGATGAAGACCGCGTCGCGGCGTCCGGCGCGCGCGCGGATGGCGTCGAACATATGATTGCTCATGGCATGAACTCCTTGCTGCTTTTTGTTTTTGTCGCCTCGCCCGCCGGCCCCGCACCGTTGCCCAGACCGGAGAGAGGCGCGAAATTGCGCGCACCGGCGTCAGCGGGCACGAGCCGGCGGATCGGCGCCGCAGCCACGACCTCGCCGCGTCCGGCAAAAGCTTCGTGATTGGTCTCGATGTCGTCGAGCTTGTAGAGGTAGTTGACCATCAAGCCATGCGCCTGCTGCATCGCGCGCGGAGCACGGTCTGCCAGGAAATTTATCCGCTCCAGACGCGCACCGTTGCCCAGATGGAAACGAGCGACCGGGTCGATGATCCTGCCCTTGCGATCACGCGCACGCAGGAAATACGAGGCGGCAGCTCGCGTCACGACCGGCTGGAGATCGGCGACAGTCTCGGACCTGTCAACCCAGTCGGGATCATCAAGGGCGGCAAGCCGCTTGCGGTCGTCGTCGTCCAGGAGACGGGATTCGCGATCACCGCGTTCGTCAGCCAACCACCGGGCGAAGCCGGGAACGGGAGAGAGCGTCACAAATGTATCGAGCTTGGGCAATTCGCGGCGCAGATCCTCGACCACCTGCTTGATCAGGAAATTGCCGAAGGAAATGCCGCGCAGGCCTTCCTGGCAATTGGAAATAGAATAGAAGACCGCGGTTCTGGCATCATCGGGGCGGATCGGAGCCCGGTCCTCCTTCAGCAACTCGGCGATGGCTGTCGGGATGTCCCGGGTCAAGGCCACTTCGACGAAGATCAGCGGATCATCGACAAGCTGCGGATGGAAGAAGGCGAAGCAGCGCCGGTCCGCCGGAGCCAGCCTGCGCCGCAATTCATCCCACCCACCGATATGATGCACGGCTTCATAGCGGATGATTTTTTCCAGAATATCGGCTGGCGTCGACCAATTGATCGGCTTCAGCACCAGAAATCCACGATTGAACCATGACGCGAAGAGATGGGCGAAATCGGAATCAACCGCTTCGAGATCAGGCTCGACCGACTTCAGTTGCAGCAGCGTCTCGCGCATTCTGACGAGCGTGGCGATACCGTTCGGCGCAAGGTTGAGGCGGCGAATCAACTCCTGCCGGCGCGGCTCGGCGGCGACGTGAAGCTCAAGCAGCGCCTTGGGTGTCGGATCGGCGCGGTAGGCGTCGATCGCCTTTTCCAGGCGCTCCGCATTCGGCCCGAAGCGGGTGAGCAGCAGGACCATGAAGTCCCGGCGCTGTGCGGCATCAAAGCGCAGCCAGCGGTCGAGGATATCCTTTGCGAGCGCCATGCCCGAAGCCTCGCCCCGACTGGACAACAGCGTCTCGCAAACCGCCTCGATCGTCGCCAGCTTATTGGCGCCGTCCTCCCGCGGGCTGAGCGAAAGAATCCTACGGCCACGTTCGGCGATCGTCTGGAGCATATCGCCGAAGAAGGACGTGCTGTTCATTGCACGACCCCCATCATGTGATTGGGCAGCCAGGTCGCAATCCCGGGAAAGATGCAAAGGATGGCGATGGCCAGAAACATGACAAGCACGTAGGGCAACGAGCCCCAGAGGATATCCCTCGTCGGTATCGTCGGCGCGATCGCATTGATCACGAAGAGATTGAGCCCGATCGGCGGAGTGATGAGACCAACTTCCATGTTGATCGTCAGCACGATCGCGAACCAGTAGGGGTCGAATCCCGCCTGCGTGATGATCGGAAACAGCATGGGCGCCGTCATGACGATCACCGCGACCGGCGGCAGGAACATGCCGGCAACAAGCAGGAACACATTGATGACGGCCAGCAGCACCCAGCGGTTGACCTCCATGTCGGCGATGGCAGTGGCGATCGTCTGTGTAATGAAGAGCGATGACAGTGCGAAGGCGAAAAGCTCGGCCGCTGCCATGATCATCATGATCATCACGCTTTCGCGCATGGCGGAGCCGAAAATGTTGGCGACCGGCCGAAAGCGGTAGAGACTGTAGGCGACGATCACGACCAGCAGCGTCAGCATGGCTCCGGCGCCGGCAGCTTCGGAAGGCGTTGCAATGCCGCCATAAAGCACATAGAGCGTTCCGGCTATGATCAGAAGGAAAGGCAAGATCCGCGGCATTCCGGCCAGACGTTCCTTCAGTGTATAGCGCATGGAGCGCGTATCGAATTCGTATCCCTTGCGCTTGCTGTCGATCAACGCCCAGATCATGAACATGACGGTCAGCATGATGCCCGGAATGACGCCAGCCATGAACAGCCGTCCGATCGATGTTTCCGTGGCGATGCCGTACACGATCAGGGTTACCGATGGCGGAATGAGGATACCGAGCGTACCGCCGGCGGCAATCGACCCGGTGGCGACGGAATTCGGATAGCCGCGCTTCAACATCTCCGGGATGCCCATCTTGCCGATTGCGGCGCAGGTGGCCGGAGAAGAGCCGGTCATGCCCGAGAAGATGGCGCAGGCGCCGATATTGGATAGGACGAGACCGCCCGGAACACGGTTCAGCCAACGGTCAAGTGCCGTGTAAAGATCGGCCCCCGCAGGAGAGGAGGCAACCGCCGCGCCCATCAGCACGAACATGGGGATCGAAACATAGGCAAGATTGGCGATGCCGGAGAACATGGTGTCGCCGAGGACAAAGAATATATCCATGCCGTTCTGAAGGAAGAGTGCGACGAAAGCGGCGAGCCCGAGCGCGAAGGCGATCGGCATTCCGGTACCGAGCAGAACGAAGAGCGCGACGATGATCATCATTCCGGCAGAAGTCGGGCTCATTGTGCGGTTCCCCTCAGCGAAGGATCTTTGTGAACGGGCATCCCGGGCGCGTCCCCCGTCTTGGAAGGCTCGGCGTCCAGCACCGTCGATCCAGCTCCGCGAATCTTGCCGAGTATTTCCGCGACATATTGCAGGCAGAGCATGCCGAAACCGAGCGGGAGAGCCAGGAGTGGCACCCACAGCGGTGGGGCCCAGACGCTGGAATGACGCCAGTTGCCGGCCCATGCCTCATGAAAAGTGATCCAGCTCGCTGCGAGCATGATGATGCAAAACAACAAGCCAAGCAGGCTTCCGATCATACCGAGATGCCGGCGAACACGGTCGGTGACCACGAGTTCGATCACGTCGACCCCGACATGCCCGCCCTTCAGAAGAACGTAAGGCGCACCGAGAAACATCGCCGCCGTGGCCGAGAAGACTACGAAATCGGTCTGCCAGATCGTCGGGAGGCGGAACATGTAACGTAGCAGGATCATCTGGCAGACGACGAGCATGGCCGCAATCATCAAGGCGGTCGCCAGGACGGCGAACGCGCGGGACACATTGCCCACCACCCGGATATACGTATCGATCATTCGAGAATTCCTCTTGCAGGCTCGAGCGGCGGCGACCGAATCGGCCGCCGCCGGCAAACGGCCTCACTTCACAGCCAAAGCCTTCTCGATCAGCTTGTCGCCGCCCGGAACCTTGGTGGCGAAGTTCTTGTAGGAGGATTCCTTGGCGATCGCGAGCCAGGCATCATAGTCTGCCTTGGACATCTCGACGACCTCGACGCCAGCCTTCTTGTAGGTGTCGATCATCAACTGGTCGCCCTTGCGGACTTCTTCATTGAAGAAGGCCTCCGCCTTCTCACCTGCGGTCACAAGCGCCTTCTGCTGTTCCGGGGTCAGACCTTCGAAGACCTTCTTGGACATCAGCACCGGCTCGTACATGAACCAGAGCGCGTTTTCTCCAGGCGCAGTCAGGCATTTGGCCTGCTCGAACAGCCGATAGGAAACGAAGCTGGCCGAAGATGTATTGGCAGCGTCGAGCACACCGGTCTGCATGCCGGAATAGATCTCTGACGACGGCATCGAGGAGATTGACGCGCCCGCCGCTACCAACATTTCCTCGAATGCCGGACCGGCGGCACGGATAACTTGCCCCTTGATTGTGTCCGGCGAGGTGATGCAAGCCTTTTTCGAGGCGAAGGCACCGGAAAGCCAGGCATCAGACAACACGATGGCGCCCGCACCCTCGATTACTTTCTTGAGGTCCTGCATGAACTCGGAGTCGTTGAGGCGCATGGCGCGATCGAAGTTGCCGACGAGACCCGGCATCAGGGTCGCGGAGAATTCCGGATGGCGGCCCGAGGCGTAGTCGAGCGGAAACGAGGTAAGGTCAAGCAGGCCACGCGTGACGGCGTTCCACTGGTCGTTCGGTTTATAGAGAGACGAACCAGGGAAGACCTGGATTTCGAGGCCGACATTGGCGGCGGCGACGTCGCGCGCAATCATCTGCACCATTTCATCGCGAATATCGCCCTTGCCGCCGGGGAACTGGTGCGAGGCCTTCAGGATGGTCTGCGCCGAAGCGCCGCCCGCCATGAGCAAGCCGACGGCGGCACAAGCCGCCAATTTCAGTGTATTGGCAAATTTTCCCATTACTTCCTCCCTTGTAATCCAGCCCTCCAGCTGGCTTGGTGTGGAAGTTTGTATAACTTGCGCACAATGTCAATCTTTATGTATACAAGATTTGCGCGCATGTATTTTTAAGGGATGATAGAGGGAAATATGGGGCAAAGCACGTTCCACAAGCTGAGGGACGAAATCGAGAATGGTATCGTTACCGGCATGTTCGAGCCGGGAGAGAAGCTGGATGAGGTCCAACTCGCGACCCGGTTCGGCGTATCGCGCACGCCAATCCGCGAGGCATTGATGCAGCTGAGCGCCATCGGGCTGGTGGAAATCAGGCCGCGCCGCGGGGCGGTCGTGGTCGATCCCGGACCGCAGCAAGTGTTCGAAATGTTCGAGGTCATGGCTGAGATGGAGGGCATGGCCGGAGCCCTGGCCGCCCGCCGCCATACCGACGAGGACAGCAAGACGCTACTCGCCGCGCATGAGAAATGCGAACAGGCGGCGCTCAGCCAGGACACCGACGCCTATTATTATGAGAACGAGGAATTTCATCGGGCGATCTACGCCGCCAGCCATAGCGGCTTCCTGCAGGAACAGTGCATCGCCCTGCACCGTAGGCTGCGGCCGTATCGCCGCCTGCAGCTCCGGGTGCGCAATCGCATGAACGTTTCGTTCAGCGAACACGGCGAGATCGTCGATGCTATTCTCGCCGGCGATGCCGATACCGCCCGCACGTTGCTCCGCAGCCATATTGCCGTTCAAGGCGACCGCTTCGGCGATCTGGTCGCCAATCTGGCCCGGGCAAAAAAACACGAGGCTGTGGTAGGGCGTTGACGAGACAACCCTGCCCGACCAGACGGCCGCGACGCCTCCTGCGCGGGAAAATGAGGCATGCGCCTGCCGCGGGGTCCCGACCACATGCGCATCGCAAATCGACGCATCACAAAATAAGCCTCCTGTGCGGCCCTTGAACACATAGAGTTTCCGCTATATTTAGTTGCAAGAAAAATACGCGCCTGACCCGCAGGGGTCCGGATCACCTGGTCACCTTGAGGCGCCTGTCCGCCACCGCATACCTATAAGGAAGTGTCCGCCATGAACATTCGCCCCGTCACCCAGAACTACCACGTATCAGGCCAATTGAAGCCTGCCGACATGGCCAAGGTGGCCGAAGCCGGCTATGCCGCCGTCATCTGCATGCGGCCCGATGGCGAAGGCTGGGGCCAGCCGAAGTTCTCCGCTATCGAGGAAGCGGCAAAGGCCAACAATCTTCCCGTCTACTACATTCCCGTGGGCGGCGGAGTTCCGATGGAGCAGGCGAAGAAGTTGCGCAGCGTCCTGAAGGAAACCGAAGGCCCTGTCCTCGCCTTCTGCGCATCGGGCGCGCGTTGCGCCGGGCTCTACCAGATGGCCCAGCAGATCGGCGGTTGAACGGCGCCCGACGGACGGCCTTCGTGTATTGCCGGCTTTTCCGAGCAAAGCCTCGCTCAAGTTTTGACGGCTAGAAACGCCCGGCGCCAGCACTATCCATACTCCTTGCAAAAGGGTGATGCGGGTATGTGCTGGCGACCCGATCCGCCTGCGGCAACGGATGCCGATGGCGGACGGCAATTCTTGCGAGGCCGAACATGCCGAAACTTTCCGTCTGCATCCCCGTCGAACCCGAACAGCGGGCGCCGACCTATCTCGCCGGGCGGCTTCTCGAAAATCCCGAATCCAGCATTGAGATTGTCGTAGCGCCGTCGGATGCAGCCTGCGAAGGGTTGGGCAATCTCAGGGAGAGAGCGGCAAAGGACGGGAGGCTGAAGATCCTTCCATCTGCCTCCGATGAGACTTCGGTATCCGATTTCTGGATTGCGACGATCGCCGAGGCGACCGGTGACTGGATAACTCTTGTCTCTCCCGAAGACATGATCGAGCCAGACCTGCCCGCGCTTCTTTCTCATATCGAAAAGGAGCACACGGGCGTCGACGCGCTCGGCTGGAACGCATTCCAGATCGCGCCGAACGCGCCGCGCGACACCAAAGCAGCCGTCGCAATACCGATCGTCCACGACATTTCCGAACTCGAAAAGACAAAGATGCTGGAAGCTTTCTTCCAGTGGTCCGGGAGCCAGCAGGTTCCCCGCATGCCCTTCGGTCTTTATCATGGGGCGATAAAGCGGGAGCTGGCGCAAACCATTCTCTCGGCGAGCAGTCCCCTAAGTTGGCTGACACCTCTTCCCCGCTGGGAATGGGCAGCCCGCGTGCTGATCTTCGCGAACGGCCTCGGGCTTTCGAACCGGCCATTGTCTGCCGTGAGCACAGCACCTTTCCGCGCAGTCGACGTCCCCTCGGCGCTTCGAGGATTCCCGTTCGACGCAAGAATCGGGGTCACCGCGACGATCGCCGAGGTCCAGGCGCGCGTCCTCCATGAACTCGGAGCCGCGTGGAGCGGCTTCAATGAGAATTTCGTCAAAGCCTGCATGTTCGATTGCATGCATGAACACGAGGAGGAGGCGTTCGAACGCAAATGCCAGTCTTACTTTTCGGCCCTGCATCGCATGCCGGGCGGGCCGGCGCTGGCGGAGACGTTCAGGCCGCAATTCTTCAGCCGCCCGCCGGAGGATGCCCGGCGCGGCCTGCACGGGCGGACACTCCTGGTCGATCGATTCATCGGCAATGCCCGGACTGCTCAGGAATTCTACGAGGTCGTACGTTCGATGATCGCTCCGATCGCTGTTATCACCGGACATCTTGAACTCCTATCCGACAAGACATCCAACGGTCTGGTTTCCGCAGCATGAACGAACGGATCCTTTATACCAAACCATCAATCACCTCTCTCGAGGCGGAATATGCGGCTGACGCCGCGGCCAATGGCTGGGGCCAGCAGTGCTACGACTACATCATCCGTTTCGAACAGATGTTCCGCGAGCATCTTGGCGCCAGTTTCGCCATCGCCACCTCGAGCTGCACCGGCGCGATGCACATGGGGCTTGCCGCGCTGGGTGTCGGTACCGGCGACGAAGTGATCCTCGCAGATACCAACTGGATCGCAACCGCCGCTCCCATCGTGCATCTCGGAGCCACGCCCGTGTTCGTGGACATCGATCCAGTTAGCTGGTGCATCGATCCGGGGGCAGCCGAACGCGCCATTACCCCGAGAACAAAGGCGATTATCGCCACCCACCTCTACGGCAATCTAGCCGACACGGATGCGCTTCTGCGCCTCGGTGAGCGGCACGGCGTTGCAGTCATCGAAGACAGCGCGGAAGCGATCGGCTCGGTCTGGCGAGGAGATCGGCGCGCAGGCTCGATGGGACGGTTCGGCACCTTCTCGTTCCACGGCACCAAGACGATCACCACCGGCGAGGGCGGCATGTTCGTCACCAATGACGAGGCGCTGTTCGAAAAAGTCCTTACGCTCAGCAATCACGGCCGCGCACGCGCGCAGAAGAAGCAGTTCTGGCCGGACGCCGTCGGCTTCAAATACAAAATGTCGAACATCCAGGCAGCCCTTGGCTGCGCCCAGATGATGCGCATCGATGAACTGACTGACCGCAAGCGCCAGATCTTCCGGCGCTATCGCGCACTCCTAGGCGATCTTCCCGGTGTCGCCGTCAATCCGGAACCAGCCGACACCATAAACGGCGCCTGGATGCCGACGGCTGTGATCGACCGCGAGTTGGGCATTACGCGGGAAGACATGACGGAGGCCTTCGCGTCGGCCAACATCGATGCGCGCGTCTTTTTCCATCCGCTGTCGAGCCTGCCGATGTTTTCACCAAGGCCCGAGAATGTCCACGCCTGGGATATTCCCGAGAGAGCCATCAACCTTCCAAGCTATCACGACATGACGGACGAGCAGATCGCCCGGGTCGCCGCGGTCATTACCCACCTCGTCGAGCGCCGCAACCACCCTCTGGCGGGATCGATCCGCGTCGAAACATTTTCCGCAGCACAAATGCATCCCCAAGCGAAAGACCAGCTGAGCCCATGACAAACAAAGATGACCGCCTCGAATTCGAAGCCCGCAAGAAGGAAATGAGCATCGCGCTCGGCAAGGACGACACCGTCTTCGGGCAAGCACTCGACACTCTGGTATCGCTGGACAAGTACGACTACTCCTATCTGTGGTCATGGATGGGGCTTCCCATCATACAGATGCCAGCCGACGTAATGGCAACCCAGGAAGTCATCTGGGCCACGAAGCCTGACGTCATCATCGAAACGGGCGTCGCGCGCGGTGGCTCGATGGTGTTTATGGCCGCCATGCTGCAGCTGATCGGCAAGGGCAAGGTTGTCGGCGTCGATATCGACATTCGGGCACACAACCGCTCAGCAATCGAATCCCATCCGATGGCGTCGCGCATCGAATTGATCGAGGGGCCGTCCACCTCGGTCGAGACCATGGATCGTGTTCGGGCAGCAATCCCGACCGGCGCATCGGTCATGGTAGTTCTCGACAGCGACCATAGCCGCGACCACGTGCTGGACGAATTGCGCCACTACGCCCCGCTCGTCACTGAAGGCCAGTATATGGTCGTGGCGGATACGCTTCTTGGCCGTTGCGAACCGTCGCAGGTTCCGACGAAGCGGTCACAGGTCCTTCTCCCAGGCGATGAGCCGCTCGCGGCCCTGCACGCCTATCTTAAGGAAACCACCCGCTTCGAGCTCGACGAGGTCATCAACGGCAAACTCGTTCTCTCGAGTTCGCCCGGAGGATATGTCCGATGCGTTCGGGGATGAATGTTCAGGCCGCGCGGGCCGGCCTGTACTGCAGACCGCCGCATGGTGGTGACTTTGACAGCCTTGCCACCATGCGACGCGACGAATCCCTGCAATCGACGCTACTCACGGTGCCTCGCGCGTCCGACGACGCGGCAGTGCGTGATTGGATCCAGCGCCGCGTCAATGAACCTGCGGGCCTCTTCCGCGTCCTGACACTCGGTGAAACCGGTGACACAATCGGTTTTGTTCAGGTGAGCCAGGTGCATGTCCAGAACGGACACGGACATGGCGGGATAGCACTGCGTCCCCATGCACGCGGGCGGGGATTTGGACGCATGGGGCTGGAACTGCTGCTGGAACTCGCGGCACGAGATCTTGGCCTGGTCAAGCTGCTCGCCGAAATACGCGCCGACAACCTCCCCTCGGCACTCCTGCACGAGTCGACGGGCTATCGCAAGGTCGGCCGCCTCGAAAAGCATTTCAGGGATAGAGACGGCTCATTCCACGATGTCGACCTATACGAATGTATCCTTGTGGAAAGACAACAATGACGGCGGTGGTAATTTCTCAGCCGATGCTTTTTCCATGGCCGGGTTTTTTCGAGCAATTGGCCCTTGCAGATAGCTATGTCTATCTTGACGACGCCCAATTCTCTAAGGGCAGCTTCACCAACCGTATTCAGGTCAGGTACGGAGACGATCGTCGCTGGATGACGATACCGCTTGCCGGCAAAGGGAGTTTCCAGACAATCGCCGAACTCAGGGCCGACGGGAGCGAATGGAAGAAGGGGCATCGGGATCTGCTTCGGCAATCGCTCCACGATGCGCCCTATCGCGACGATGCATTGGCCATCTTCGACAACGTCTACAAGGCTGAATCCGTATGTGACCTACTGATCGCCAGCATCGAGGAACCCGCACGCTATCTCGGCATTGGCGCCAACAGGACAATTGCCAGAACAAGCGAACTCGCTATCGCCGGAACATCATGGCAGCGCGTGCTTGATATCGTCTGTCACTTCGATGGAACACGCTATCTGACCGGTCATGGCGCGGCCCACTATCTCGATCACTCCGCATTCGAACAAAACGGGGTAGGCGTCGAGTATATGCACTACAGCCTGACCGAATGGCCGCAAGGCGGCGGTACCTTCACGCCATATGTCACAATCCTCGACTTGATCGCGAATACCGGGCCGAAATCGGCGCAATACCTCATGCCTGAAACAATCCCTTGGCGACAATTCCAGCTTCAAAAGGTGATGAACTCATGACCCAGGACCAATCCATACTCTCCCAGGAAACCTACGACGCCTTCCGCACCAAGGGATACGCGGTCCTGCCGCAGTTCTACGACGAGCAACTCGACATCAAGCCGATCCGCGAGGGTATCCGCACAATCATCGCGCTGCTTTGCGAGAAATACGAGTTAGACGCGCCGGTCGGCACCGCGGAAGAAGCGATGACCAAGGGCTATCGCGCGCTAATTGCCAAGAATCGGGCCTGGGGCGGAGAAGTCTACGACGCTGTCAAACAAATCCCGGCCTTTGCCCGTCTTGTCGCCAATCCGCGCAACGAGACGGTGTTCAAAGATCTACGCACGGGCAGCATTCCCGGTATCGCAGCCGGCGGATACGGGATCCGCATTGACAATCCCGGTGAAGAGAAGTTTCGCGCGCAATGGCACCAGGAATTTCCGTCGCAGCTCCGCAGTGTCGACGGCATTGTCTACTGGACTCCGCTGCTTCCGATCAGCGCCGACATGGGGCCGGTACAGATCGCCGAAGGCTCCCATGCCGAAGGATTGATCCCTGTCTACTCCGATAGCAAGGGCGTGGGAAAGACCGGCGCCTATGCGCTTCACCTCGACCGTTGCGAGGAGCGTCTGGAGAAGTACAACCACGTCGCCCCGCTCTCCAAGCCCGGGGACCTGATCCTGATGGATTTCCTGACCCTCCATCAGTCCGGTTACAACGTTTCTGCAATCCCACGCTGGAGCATCCAGTTCCGCTATTTCAATTATGCCGATCCGCTCGGCGTCCGCATCGGCTGGAGCGGTTCCTTCGCAGCCGGCGTCAACTTCGCCGAAGTGCTGCCGGAACTGGTTGCTGAGCAGGCGGGCAAGTAACATGATGCAATGCAGAGTCTGCCTGACTGCCCTTGGTGCGCCAGTTTTCAGGGCGGAGTTGCCGGCCATAACGTCCGTTCTGACCTTTCTCAATGTGGCAACTGAAGTTTATGTCTGCGAGGGATGCGGCCATGCGCAATGCCCCGATTTGCCAGACATCCAGGCCTTCTACGACACTGAATACCGCATTTCCCTGGAGTCCGATGATCACGACCAGATATTCGCGGTTACGCCGTCGGGACCTCCGATCTACCGCACCGATCATCAAACTTCCCTGAGCCTGAGGCTCCTGGATTTGCCGCCAAACGCCAAGGTTCTCGACTACGGCGCGGCGAAAGCCGCAACGCTCCGGAAGCTCACTGAAGTCCGCGCGGACGTGGATCCGTATGTCTTCGACGTCAGCAACGACTATGAGCCCGCCTGGCGCGGCTGGGTCCCGCGCGAAAATCAGGCCACCCATGCTGTTCCCGATACCTGGCATGGAAAATTCGATGCCGTGATGAGCCACTTCGTCATCGAGCACGTCGCTGATCCCGTCGCGTTCCTGAAAACCATTCGCGCATTGCTGAAGTCCGAGGGACGGCTCCTGTTGTCGCTTCCCGATGTCGCGGGCAATCCGGGCGACATGGCCGTGGTGGACCATCTCAATCATTTCAGTGAGGTCTCGCTGCGCCACGCCCTCAGCAGGGCCGGATTCACAGCCCTCAAGCTAGACACGGTATCCTTCCCCGGCGCCATCTTTACAGTCGCGACGCCGGCGGCGGACAACGACAGCGAGTGTCCCAACCCGACGGCCGTCGCAATGGCCGCTGCGCTCAATGTTTCAATATGCGAATTTTGGAGAGAGGCGGAAAAGCGTCTCGATGCTGCGACAAGGCGATATGCGGGCCAGCGCTGCGCGGTCTACGGCGCCGGCTTCTACGGCAGCTGGATTCATGGGCGCTTGAAAGACAAGCTCGACATTGCCGCCTTCCTCGACCAGAATCCCAAGCTTCAAGGCGCAAGCCATCTCGGTCTAAGCGTGATCCCTCCGGCGGAGCTGCCTGAAGAAGTTCACGTGGTCTTCATGGGGTTGAATCCGCTCAAGGCTCGCGCCATTGCCGCCCAGGTGCCGGTTTTGGCCCGCCAGGGACTCGAACTGGTTTGGCTGGACGATTGAGTGATTTCGGTATCCACGCGGATACCGAAATCGACCCAGAGTACCATGACGTGGTACGGATTGCCTCCAGCCCACAGGGGCGCTCGCCGCTCAAGCAACCTCTTTCGTGCGCACTTGGACCGGCTTCACCGATCCATCGACACAGAGCCGTTCCTCATCCCACGGATAGCGGAGGCCCTCCGGTCGGACCCGGACCAGATCGGCCGGCGTCGCGATCGCGTTGATGATATTCTGAAGGCCTTCCGGCGTCTTGATGCCCGCGATATCGGAACGGATATAGGTCCCGTTCTCGTTGGAGCCGCTGAGAGTGATACCGAGCTCATTTCCCTTGAAGACAGGGGCGAAGTGCTTGAGATATTTGCCGCCTTCCCATTTCTTGAAGGCTGCCACATAGCCATTCTTCACAATGTCGAACGATTCCCGGTCACGGAACATTTCGGTATTATGCATGCACGCGCAAGCGAAGCTCTTCTCCCACCCGCCAAACCTGAAATTGTACTTCTCCTTGAACCAGTGCATGGCAATCGCGATCGTCGCCGTCAGTCCAAGCGATGAACCGAAGGGGAAATCGCGGAGATGGCCGTCCTCGTCGGAATTCCGGCCAAGCTCATTCATGAAGACATCGAGCCTTTTCTTGAGACGGTCCAGATTGGAGGTCGCATAGGAATTGCTTTCCGGGCAGCTTCCCATGATAGAGAACGGTCTCTGGCAGAACGCGAATTCCCGGCCGGCGACAATCACCTTCATGGCCATTTCGTAGTCTACCACGGGATACTCGAAATAACGGCCGCCGAACATCGCCTTGATTCTCTCCAGCAAGGGCCGGCTGATTGCGGAATGATAGATCGAAAAGCCGGATGACGGCACGGCAGCAGAATCGTACCAGCCGAACATTCTCTTCAAGGATTGGTCGCGGGGCACCTTCACAACAAAGGAATTGAAGGGAATGAGGATACTGTCGGATCGGGAATTCTCCGTTGGCCAGGTATAGGCGACGACGTCCCAGGAGAAGGCCTCGAGTTCTGGGTTGACCGCGACGGATTTGGTGAGCACCGTCATGACATCCGGATCGACGAAGTCATCATCCCCGATGAACGTCACCCAGTCCCCGGTCGCCGCCTGCAACGTGCGTTCCCAGTTGTCCAACATGGACAGCGCGCGATCCTCGGATGGAAGGTAGCGAACCCGCGGATCCTTCGCGACCTCCCTCATGTATTCGTTCATGATCGAGGGGTCGTCGGAGTTGTCAGCGAAAACGAACTCCACATCAGTCCTTGGATTGCGCAACAACCCCTCGATCGTCTTCTGAAAATAGTACTGGCGGTTGCGCGAGGGCACGCAGATCGAAAGTCGAAGGGACTCAGCCATTTGTGTTCTCCGCTATGGCAGAAAGTCTGGGCACGCTCGGGGAGCGGTCACTTGGTTCTTGCGTCCGATGCCGGAGGCGGGACAACGCTGACTTTCGCCTGCGCCTCGCCCGGTTTGTCGGCCTCAGGACCCGCCGGTATCAGGGATGAACCGTCAGCTTCGGCACCGCCGTCACGAATTTCCCACCCCAGTCGGTGATATACGAAAGTTGCTGCTTGATTTCTGTCTGAAGATTCCATGGCAGTATCACCACCCTTTGCGGCTTTTCCGTTTTCAGAACATGCTCCTCTACGACAGGTATCCTGCTGCCGGGCAGGAGCATTCCTTGCTTGGCAGGGTTCTTGTCGACGACGAAGGACAAAAGGTCGGGCTTGACGCCCGCAAAGTTCAGCAGGGTGTTGCCCTTGGCCGCAGCCCCATAGGCTGCAACCTTGAGACCTTGCCGCTGGCAATCGATCAGGAATTCGAGAAAGTCGTTCCTGACCCGCTGGGCCACGTCCTGGAAGGCGGCGTAGTAAGCCGGGTCGAGCATTCCGGCGGCAGCCTCGCGGGCCAGCATCGCATCGACAGCACCGGACCTTTCGTGGTGGGCGTAGTCGGCGCGGTCGGCGAAGACCCTAAGACTGCCACCATGCCATGGCGTCGTCTCGACATCGAAGACGCGCAGTCCATTGGCCGCGAAGGTCCGATCGACAGCGGTGAGCGAGAGGTAGGAATAGTGCTCGTGATAGGCCGTGTCGAACTGCGCTTCCGCCACCATGTTCAGAAGGTGCGGGAACTCGAAGGTGGCAACGCCTGTGGGCTTCAGCAGCCGCGCGAACCCGGCGACAAAGTCGTTGATATCGGGCACGTGGGCGAGCACGTTGTTCGCGGCCATCAGGTCGGCGGACCAGCCCTGCTGCTCAAGCCCGTCGGCAAGTGCCGCGCCGAAAAAGTCCTCGAGGATTTCGATCCCCTTGTCGCGCGCCGCCGCAGCCGTGCTCGCGGTCGGCTCGACGCCGAGACAGGCGATCCCGCGCGCCTTCACATATTGCAGCAGATACCCGTCATTGGCTGCGATTTCGACCACCCGGAACGACGGGTCGAGGCCGAACCGTTCAACCATCGCATCCACATAGGACTTGGCATGGCTCAGCCACGAGGACGAAAACGAACTGAAATAGGCGTAGTTTTCCGAGAAGAAGGTTTCGCGGGAGGCAAAATCCTCCGTCTGGACCAGTAGACAATCCTGGCACACGCGAATCACGAGCGGATACCACAACTCGGGCTTTCCGCGATCTTCCATGCGCACGTAGGAATTCGACGGCGGAGCCGTTCCGAGATCGAGGAAGGGGCCCATTCTACGCGATTGGCAGTGACGGCATTTCATGCGGCAAACCCTTCATGGCCCGGCGACAGGAACGGGTGAGAGACATCCCTTGGCGAGAGATTGACGACCGGCAGGGGCCACACGATCCCAAGGCCGGGATCCTGCGGGTGAAGCCCGCCTTCTGCCTCGCTGCGATAGGGTGCCGAGTGGGCATAGATCATACGGACATCATCGCTCAGCGCCTGAAAGCCATGGGCACAGCCCTCCGGTATCAGCAATGAGCGCACGTTATCGGCTGAAAGCTCCACGCCGACATGCCGGAGGAAAGTCGGAGAGTCCCGCCGAAGGTCGACCGCGATATCGCGGATCGTTCCAGCGACGCAGGTGACGAGTTTCATTTCGGCAAACGGCGGATGCTGGAAATGCATGCCGCGCACGGTTCCCGCAAGGCGCGTTGCCGTTTCGTTGATCTGTGACACCGGCCCGCGCCAGCCGATCTCTTCCAATTCCTCGGCACAGAACAGCCGCGACAGGTGCCCCCGGTCATCGGCAAACTTGCGCCGGGTCAAGACCAGTACGCCGGGGATCGCCGTTTCTTCCACGTCGAATCGCGCCGTCATATCGCCTCCCGCATCGGCTGCGCGAGCGACTGCTGGTAGGCATCGATATCGGCAAGGCAGAGATCCAAGGCCGACGCCCCTTCCGAGAAGCGCTTATACCAGTCCATGGTGCGCCTGATCGTTTCGTCCAGCGTCCAGAGGGGGCGATAGCCGAGTGTTGCCCGTGCTTTCGAGGAATCCAGCATCAGATAGCCGGCTTCATGCGGCCCCTCGCTGCCGTCGCCCAGCGAAACATCGCCTTGCCCGTAGGCGGCGCGTGCTCGTCCCAGCAGGTCGCCGACCGTGGCGGCAGCCTGATGGTCCGGACCGAAATTGAGGCTTGGAGCGAAATCGTGCTCTCTCCAGAGCCGTTCAGCCATCACCAGATAGCCGTTCAAGGGTTCGAGGACATGTTGCCAGGGACGGACGGCGTGAGGCCTGCGCACCGGCAGGGGCTTGCCGCCGGCCCAGGCGCGAATGGCATCCGGTATCAAGCGATCCTCGGCCCAGTCGCCGCCGCCGATCACGTTTCCCGCCCGCGCGGTCGCGAGACCGATACCACGAGCGGCGAAGAAGGAGGAGCGATAGCTGGCAGTCACGATCTCCGCTGCCGCCTTGCTTGCACTATAGGGATCATGGCCACCGAGCGGATCGCTCTCGACGAATGCCCTGCCTGTTTCCAGGTTCTCGTAGACCTTGTCGGTCGTCACGACGACGATCGTGCGCAGATCCGGTGCGATGCGAAGCGCATCGAGCAGGTTCGCCGTGCCTTGGACATTGGTTTCATAGGTGCCCAGCGGATCGCGATAACCGGCGCGCACGAGCGGCTGTGCGGCGAGATGAAAGACAATCTGCGGCCTGGCCAGCATGACGCGGGCGGCGACTGCCAGGCGATCGCGCAGGTCACAAATGCCGGCAGCCGAGGGACGCGCGCCATTCAGAAGCATGTGGAGCGAGGGATCGGTATCTGGCGCGAGCGACAGACCATTGACCTCGGCGCCCATTTCCGAAAGCCAGAGACCGAGCCAACTTCCCTTGAACCCGGTGTGGCCGGTCAGGAGAACGCGCTTGCCTTTCCAGAATGAATTCGTCGCCATGGTCACCAGGTCTTCCACGGGGCGGCGCCACTGGCCCAAAGGTTTTCCAGAAGGTTCTTGTCGCGCAGGGTGTCCATTGGCTGCCAGAAACCTTTGTGGAAGTACGCCTTCAGTTCGCCGTCCTCGGCGATGCTCGAGAGCGGGTCTCCTTCCCAGCTCACCTCGTCACCGGCAACACGGTCTATGCATTTTGGCGAAAGGACGAAGAACCCGCCGTTGATGAAGCCACCCTCACCTTCCGGCTTCTCAACGAAACCCTCGACCGTATCGCCGTCGAGCTTCAGAGCTCCGAAGCGGGCGGGCGGGCGAACCGCCGTCACGGTCGCAAGCTTCCCGTGCTGACGATGGAAATCAATCGTGGCACCGATATCGACATCGCAAAGGCCGTCGCCATAGGTGAAGCAGAAGGCCTCCTCGTCCCGGACATAGTCGGCAACGCGCTTGAGACGGCCGCCTGTCAGGGATGTTTCGCCGGTATCGACGAGGGTCACCCGCCAGTTCTCAGCGCTCTTGCGGTGGAACTGAAGGCGGTTCTCGGACAGGTCGAACGTGATGTCCGACATATGCAGACCATAATTGGCGAAGTATTCCTTGATTACATAACCGCGGAAACCACAGCAGATGATAAAATCGCGGATTCCATGGCCATGATAGAGCTTCATGATGTGCCACAGGATGGGCCTGCCGCCGATCTCGATCATCGGCTTGGGCTTCAGATGGGTTTCCTCTGAGATACGCGTTCCCATGCCGCCCGCCAGGATAACGGCCTTCATGGGGCGTTCCACTTCATGCGGCAAAGCGCCAGGAGTCCGTGGCCGCGTCCAACTCCAGTCTCAGAAAACCTCATGATGCCTTGCCCGGTGAATCTCTCATTGCGGAAGCGAGGCTAACGAGCGAAGCTGTCGTCAAACTGGACGAAATGCGCCAGTCAGGGAAACTCAACGGGCGCTTTGATGGGCAGGCATGGGCAAACGGCAACTAGGCGCTTTCGGCGGCGGCGCCTTGAACCTCGCCTTTCGCCAGACGACGCTCCCAGTCGAGCGCGGTCTTGACGATGAAGTCGAGATCGTCGTGTCGCGGTGTCCATCCAAAGACCTTGCGCGCCAGACTGGAGTCGGCAACGATGAACGATGCATCGCCCGCACGGCGCGGCCCATAGGCTATTTCCAGCGGATGGCCATTTGCCCTGCCAACCGCCTCCAGCACTTCGAGGACCGAATACCCCTTGCCGTAGCCACAATTGGCAACCAGCGGCTGGCCGCCGTTGCGCAGATATTCAAGCGCCTTGAGATGAGCGCCCACGAGGTCGCTGACGTGGATATAATCGCGGATCCCGGTTCCATCGGGCGTGGGATAATCCGTCCCGTAGACATCGACATTCGCACGTTCCCCGAGCGCTGCTTCGCAGGCCACCTTGATCAGATGCGTGGCGTTGCGCGTGGACTGGCCGGAACGGCCGGCAGGATCGGCGCCGGCGACGTTGAAATAGCGAAGCGCGACATAGCGGAAATCATGCGCCTTCGCGGTGTCGCGCAACATAATCTCGCTCATCACTTTCGACTGCCCATACGGGTTCTCCGGGCGCAGCGGCGCTGTCTCGAGAACCGGCCCGGCCACATCCGGCGTGCCGTAGACGGCAGCGGTCGAGGAGAACACGAAATGGGGGATGCCAGCTTTCACCGCCGCCGAAAGCAACGCACGGGTATTGCCGGTGTTGTTCTCGTAATAGGACAGCGGATCGCTGACCGACTCCGGCACGACAATGGAGGCCGCGAAATGGATGATGGCATCGATGGCGTTTTCCGCGAAGATCTTTTCCAGCAGCGCCGTATCCCCGACATTGCCGAGATAGAAGCGCGCCTGCGGCGCGACCGCCCAGCGAAAACCGGCCGACAACCGATCGATCACGGCAACATCATGGCCCGCATCCACCAATGCCCAGACCATATGGCTGCCGATATATCCTGCACCACCTGTCACCAAGATCGCCATAGTCGTGGTTCCCCTTGTTGATCGATCGGGAACAGCACTGCGTTCCCGAATCCGGCACCGTTGAACACGGTGCCCTCAGCCGACCATTCTATCGGGTGGAGTTTGGACTTAACTTTGACGATCGCAAAATGAATTCTGTTTTCCCTGGGCAGGAGATCGAGCCGCCCCCGAAAATATCCGTCACCGTCCCAGGATATAGTCGCAAAGCCTTGAGGCCGCATCCTCGATCTGGCGGGGATCGCGAAGGAAGCAGGCACGCAGGAACTGCTCGCCGCCCTTACCGAAAGCCGTTCCCGGAGCAAGGCCAACACCCGTCTTGTCGACAATATCGAGCGCCGCCTGGCGGCTATCCGTTATGCCGTCGATCTTCAGAAACGCATACAGGGCGCCTTCGGGTTTCAGAGTTTCGACCCTGTTGGTGGCAATGAGCGCGTCGCAGAGCAGATCACGCGAGCGGGCGGCGCGCTCGAAGTTCTCCCGCATGAAACCGTCGCCGCGATCGAGGGCGGCGACGGCACCCCTCTGCATGAACTGGGCGACGCCGGAGGTCGAATACTGAATCAGGTTTTCGAACACCTGCCCCGTCTCGGGAGGTGCCACGATCCAGCCGACCCGCCAACCGGTCATCGACCAGTTCTTGGAGAACGAATTGACGAAAATGATCCTGTCACCCTCCTCCTTGACATCGAGGAAGGAGGCTGCGCGCGCACCCGCGCCATAATAGTATAGTGCATAGATCTCGTCGGCCAGGATCCACAGACCGTGCTTGCGCGTCAGGGACAGGATCGCCGCAAGGTCTTCGCGGGTCGCTGTCCAGCCGGTCGGATTGGAAGGCGTATTGATGAAAAGCGCCTTTGTCTTCGGCGTGATGGCGCTCTCGAGCCGCTCGAGGTCGAGAGACCAACGGCCATTGCCAAAGCTCAGTGGAAGGCCGACGGCCTTCGCGCCGGCGATCTCGATCGCCGATACGATGTTGGGCCACGCCGGCGTCAGATAGATCATTTCGTCTCCTGGCGCGGTCAGCGCCTGGACGGAGAGGACGATCGATTGCATGCCCGAGCCGGTGACATAGAAATGCTCAGGCGACAGCGAAACGGAGAAATGCCGGGTATAATAACGCGAAAGGGCTTCGCGCAACTCCGGTATGCCCCGCTGCCAGGTATAGAAGGTTTCGCCGGCAAGCAGCGCGTCGCTGGCGGCGCGGTTGATGAAGTCGGGGCTCGGAAGATCCCCCTCGCCGGCCCAGAGCGGCAGCAGGTTTTGCCGGCCGCGAGCATAGTTCATGATCTCGACGATGCCGCTTTCGGGGGCGGAAACGGCGCGCGGACTTAGGCTATTGACGAGCGACATTCTTGAGCTTCTCCGTTTTCGCCGTTCATAGCCGATCACGCAGCGAAAATCCCATGATAATGCGTGAGCGAGGGATCGATTTCAGTGATGGTTCGGAGAGCGAACTCCGGGATAGGGCCGGAATCCGCTTGCGCCGCCCGAACTCAGCGCGACTTCAGAAGATCGCGGATTTCGGTGAGCAACTGGATGTCGGCGGGCGGCGGAGCGGCTTCGGCCACCACTTTTTCCTGCTTCTCCAGCGACGCCCGGATCGCATTCACACCCCTCACCATCAAAAAGATGATCCAGGCCAGGATCAGGAAATTGATCGCCACGGTGATGAAATTGCCATAGGCGAAGACCGCACCCTGCTCGCGCGCGGCGGCAAGCGACGTTGCCGTCACATTGCTGCTCAAAGGCAGGAAGTAATTGGAGAAGTCGAACCCGCCGAAGATCACGCCGATGAGCGGCATGACGATATCCTCGACAAGCGAGGTCACGATTAGGCCGAAAGCGCCGCCGATGATGACGCCGACCGCCAGGTCCATGACGTTGCCGCGCGCTATGAAAGTCTTGAATTCGTTGAGCATCCATATCTCCTCAGAGCTTCGTGAAAACTGCGCCTGCCGATCGCTTCCAACTCGTCACACTGATATTACTGAAAGTTCATCCCTTCGGAAACACGCAATCGGCCGCCGTTCGCCGCCAATGTTCGACTTAAGATCAAGTCTTCGGCGATTTCAAAAGGCACGCACTTCCCCTAATGTTCCTTCAGTGTTTTGGAACGCTCGTATCGAGGAGGAAGCGTGCTTCCAGGATGGACCATTTTTGCTTCGGCCATCGCCTATCTGCTGCTGCTCTTCGCGGTAGCCAGTTACGGCGACCGGAAAAGCCGGCTCTTCGGCGTACCGGCGAGCGGACGGCCAATCGTTTACGCCCTTAGCCTTGCGGTCTACTGCACATCCTGGACCTATTTCGGTGGCGTCGGACTTGCCGCCGAGCGTGGGCTGGAATTCACAGCGATCTATATCGGACCGATCCTGATGTTCACCCTCGGCATGCCGATCATTCGGAGGATCACCGAGCTCGCCAAGGCCGAAAAACTGACATCCGGGGCAGACTTCATCGCGGCTCGCTATGGCAAGAACCCGATCGTCGGCATGCTGGTGACGGTAATCTCGCTGGTCGGGACCATTCCCTACATCGCCTTGCAGTTGAAGGCGGTGTCGAGTTCGGTGGAGGCGATGGTCGATCCGTCTGAATACGGCATCGGCACCGGCAATCTCTACTTTATCGACCTGCCGCTGCTCGTGGCGCTCTCGCTCGCCTGTTTCGCCGTCATCTTCGGCACCCGCCATACCGATGCGACGGAACACCAGGACGGTCTGATCCTGGCGATCGCCATGGAGTCGGTCGTCAAGCTGGTCGCCTTCTGGACGCTCGGGGTCTATGTCGTCTTCTTCCTCTTCGGCGGCCCAGCCGAACTCTGGCAAAAGGCGAGTGAAACACCCGCCGTCATGGAGGCGCTTTCCCACCAGACTCCTCTCAGCCGCTGGATTCTCCTGATCGGGCTTTCGGCATTCGCGATCATCATGCTGCCGCGCCAGTTCCATGTAACGGTCGTGGAGAACCGGACGCCGAAGGAATTGCGGATGGCGGGGATCCTGCTCCCGCTCTATCTCGTCGCCATCAACATCTTCGTTCTTCCCGCAGCGATGGGCGGCATCCTCACATTCGGCGGCACAGGAAACGCCGATCTCTATGTGCTCTCGCTTCCTCTTCACAATGAGATGGAATTCCTCTCGCTGATTACCTTCCTTGGCGGCTTTTCCGCCGCGACCGCAATGGTGATCGTCGCCTCGGTCGCACTCGCGATCATGGTATCCAACGATATCGTACTGCCGATCTTCCTGCGCCAGAAGCTTCTGGCCCGACCCAGTCATCGTGCCGACTTCGCCAAGACACTGCTGCACATCCGCCGGACCTCGATCTTCGGCGTGCTGCTGCTCGGCTACATATATTACCGCTCGGCCGACAACACGAGCGGCCTCGCCTCGATCGGGCTCCTGTCATTTGCATCCATCGCCCAGATCGCACCAGCGCTTTTCGGCGGCCTGATATGGCGTCGAGCCAATGCGCGCGGCGCAATCCTGGGCTTGAGCACAGGTTTCTTCGTCTGGGCATACCTTCTGTTTCTGCCGAGCTTTGGCACTGGCGACAACGCAAAGCTGGCATCGAGCGTGCTCGGCTTCCTGTTTCCCGGCGTGTCCATTTTTACGGGGCCGGCGGCCGATCCCCTGGTCAATGCAACGATCCTCAGCCTGCTGCTCAATACGACCGCCTTCGTGATCGGTACGCTCAGCCGGAACCCCAGGCCCGTCGAGCGGATCCAGTCGGGCATCTTCGTCAAGCGGCATCCGCGATCGCAGTTTGCCACCAGAGGCTGGAAGACCCGTGTCAGCGTCGGCGATCTCAAGACAGCGATCGCGCGTTATCTCGGCGACGAACGGATGGAGCGCTCATTCAAGAGCTATGAGCAGGCGGCGGGCCGCCGGCTTCCTGACGACAGCCAGGCCGACATGGCCTTTATCCATTTTTCGGAGCAATTGCTGGGCACCGCGATCGGTTCATCCTCGGCCCGGCTGGTCCTTTCGCTTATCCTGCAGAAAGCCGAGGATACCTCGGCCGATACCGCCTGGCTTCTCGACCAGGCAAGCGAGGCCCTGCAATACAATCAGGACATGCTGCAGACGGCATTATCGCAGATGGACCAAGGCATTGCGGTATTCGACAGCACCAGCCACCTTACCATCTGGAACCGCCGTTTTCGCAGCCTTCTGAACCTTCCAGAGCATGTCGGGCAGGTCGGTTTTCCGCTCACCGAGATTGTCGCCATTCTCGCGGAACGCGGCGACGTCCCGGCTGGAGAACAAGCGCGGGTCGTTCGCAATTTCCAGCAATTCGACAAGCCCTTCCAACTCGTGCTGGGCGGAGGCAAGAGTATCATCGAGGTGCGCTGCAATGCCATGCCCGACCAGGGAATCGTTGCGACATTCACCGATATCACCAGCCAGGTCGCAGCCGACAAGGCGTTGAAACAGGCAAACGAGACATTGGAACAGCGGGTCGGTGAGCGCACCGCCGAACTGACGCGCGTAAACCGGGCGCTTGCCGAGGCGCGCGCGGCAGCCGACGAGGCCAATATCGGCAAGACGCGCTTTTTTGCCGCAGCCGGACACGACATCCTCCAGCCCCTCAATGCCGCCCGCCTGTACTCGTCGTCGCTGGTCGAACGCCTCGGCGATTCGGACAACAGTCCACTGGTCCGCAACATCGATTCCGCTCTCGAATCGGTGGAAACCATTCTCGGCGCCGTTCTCGACATCTCCCGGCTCGACACCGGGGCGATGAAGCCCCGGCTCGCCTCCGTCCCGCTTCAGGAACTGCTGGAGCGCATCGAGACCGATTTCCAGCCGATCGCCCGGGAAAAAGACCTGAAGCTCGTGGTCATGCCCACATCGCTCAAGGTGCGTTCCGATCCGAATCTCTTGCGGCGGCTCGTGCAGAACCTCGTCTCGAACGCCATCAAGTACACTCCCTCCGGAAAGGTCCTGGTGGGTGCCCGGCGTAGGGGCAAGGACGTCATCATCCAGGTGATGGATTCCGGTATCGGCATACCAGCCTCGAAATTCCGCACGGTGTTCAAGGAATTCGCGCGGCTCGACGAGGGCGCCAAGACGGCCTCGGGACTGGGGCTCGGCCTTTCCATCGTCGACCGGATTGCACGGGTTCTGAACCATCCCGTGCAGCTTTCCTCGAAAAAGGGAAAAGGGACAACGTTCCGGGTCGTCATGCCGCTCGACCAGTCGGAGCCCAGCAAGGCAGCCGTCTCCGGGATTCAGACAGCAGACAAGGCGGCGCTTCCTCTCAAAGGATTCAGCGTGCTTTGCATCGACAACGAACCTAAAATCCTCGAGGGCATGGCGCTTCTGATCTCAGGCTGGGGCTGCAGGGTGGAATGCGCAGAGTCGATCGCCGAACTCGATGAGATCGTTGCCGCGAAGAATGGCCCGCCGGATCTGATCATCGCGGATTACCACCTCGGGGACGGAAGCGGCATCGGCGCAATCCTCAGGCTGCGCGCGCTCTACGAGGCCGATATCCCGGCCCTGCTGATCACCGCCGACAGGACGGCGGAAGTCCGCGCCGAAGCCGAGAAACAGAATATCGGACTGCAACACAAACCAGTTCGGCCGGCTGCGCTCAGAGCCTATATCACCCAGGTGTCCGGCGTGAAACGCACGGCAGCGGAATAGAGGCTGCGCCGTGCCGACGCGGGGGCGTTATCTGTCCGCCGACCGGGCGGTTGTCACCTTCGGCGTAGCCCAGGCCGGTTTCAGATCCTGCGCGAGAATGGATGATCCGAGGGACGACCAGTCGTCCTTGTTGCTCCTGTAGTACCGGATGAAAGCCAGCCCGGTCCGTCCCCGGATCGTGTTCGCGACGACTTCATCAGGCAGGATCATCTCGCGGCCGTAAACCTCGCGGACAGGCAGCCGCAGTTCCGGCATCACGGTGTTGGCAAGCTCGGTGCAGAAGGTACAGTCCTTCGTCTTCAGATCGAAATAGAAGTCGAAGGCCATACCGATCCGGTTATAGAAACCGGCCAGCGCCTCACGCTTGCGCCGGAGCGAGAGACTCTTTGGCCTGAGGTGGGCAATCGCGTCGGCGTCAAGCGTCAGTTCGGTCGTTGAAAGGTGTACCCCCTTCTGATCTGCCTCGACGAAAAGATAACCCTTTCGGATCTCCTCCCTGTGCTTGCGCACTTGCGGATGGTCCCAGATCCCGGCCGCGCGCAGCTGTTTCTCATTGCCGAGATAGATCGCGACGTGGCTAAAAAGTCCGGGAATGGTGTGGCCGGACATACGTCCCTTGTTGCTCACGGCAATGATGTCGAGAGGCCTCAGAGAAGCAACAATCTCGTTCGTCGCGTCCGGATGGCTGAGCAGCGTGCCAGGCCGCCAGACCATTGCGGCGATCGTTCGCCCGATGGCCGGCGCAAACGGCTCCAGCAGGGCGACGAGAGGCCTCGGGTATATCTCCGGCTGCTGACAGCAGGTGGCAAGTGGATCGCCGTCCACCCTGGCGGGAACTGCCCGCGCATTGACCTCGCCCGACGAGACCTGGCTGCAGGCGGCAATCAATGTGAGCAGAAACGCGGAAAGCAGCCGCAAGGCGCTATCGCGAAAGGAATGGACTTTCGATTTCATCAACGACCCGCAACAGGAAAGTGCCTTCGGACGGACTTTTCTTCCAAAGCAGCGTCAATCAAGAGAGCCTATCTTGATTTCGGCCGGTTCCGATCTTTCATCAGACACGTCGGCGCCCCAATTTAATTCTTTATTTAGACTTCTCTATTGTGGGAAGCGGGATAAATCAATCAGCTGCATCCCGCTTTCGGCCGGCGTTTGCCCACGGCGCCGGACTTGGATCACGAACGCAGATCGTTTGCAGCACGGACTACCAGGACTTGAGCGCGCGCAGTGTCGGCGTCTTCTTCAGGATGTGTTCATCCATCCGGGCCAGGAGACGATCCAGCATTTCGACCGCCTGCTCGATTGCGGGGCCCTTGTTGAGCATAACGCATTCGGCGCGCGCGGCCATCGCGGCATCAGTCATCTCGCCACGGGTCGGGATGCCCTCCCGCACCAGATCCTCCAGAACCTGCGTCGCCCACACGACCGGTACGGAAGCCGCCTCGCAGATCCAGAGGATTTCCTCCTGCATTTCCGCCAGACGTTCGAAGCCGATCTCGGCGGCGAGATCGCCACGGGCAATCATGATGCCGAAGGGGCCGCGCCGGCGGGCGCGGGCAATCAGCTCCGGAAGGTTGCGCAGGGCCTCCGGCTGTTCAATCTTGGCGATCAGGCCGAACTGGCGTTCGTGCGCACCGCGCGACCGCAAGGCCGCATCGAGGAGATCGATATCCTCCGGGCGGCTGACGAACGAGTAGCCGATCATGTCGGCGCACTCGATCGCAGTTGCCAGATCCGTTTCGTCCTTGGCGGTCAGAGGCGAAAGCCCGAGAGCCGTGTCGGGCAGATTGATGCCCTTTTCAGGCTTCAGCTTCGTTCCCGCTGCCTTGGTCCTCTTCACCAGTATGACGGCTTCTCCCTCCGCAACGCTTTCGACCACGCCTTCGAGCTTGCCGTCGTCATAGCGTACCCGGTCGCCGACCGTGAGACGCGTGACCATTTCCGGCAATGAAACGCCTGCGGAAAAAGCGACCTCGGGGCATGTGCGCGGCATGCCGGAGGCGACAAGACGGACCCGGTCACCGGAATGAAGCCGGGCCTTGCTCTCCGGCAGGGCTACGGCGGCAGTGCGGATCTTCGGTCCGGCGATATCCATAAGTACTTTCAGGTCGCGGCTCAGGGCACTGCCAGCGGCGCGGACATTGGCTGTCATCGCACGCCAGGCGTCCGCTCCGTCATGGGCGCAGTTTACGCGTGCAACATCCATTCCGGCGCGCGCGAGAGCGAGGACGAAATCTGGCTGTTCCGCCGCCTCGCTCGGCAGGGTCACCATGATCCTGGTTCGCCGGTTCGGTCTCGGCTCTCCGAACACCGCGTCAGCCGCGTCGACGAGACGGACTTCGCCGGAAAAGAAATAGGCCTCGCCGGGTGCCGCAACCGGGCTTTCGCGCCTTGCAAGCGCCGCGAGAGCAACGATTACGGCATCGAGCGTCGGCAGCACCCGGCTTTCCAGACGGCCGAGCGAAGAGAGACCAAGACACATCAGCCGGCGCTGGAGCGGGCGCAGGTCGTGATGGCGCAAGACGAGATAGTGGGCGAGATTGGCAAGCGCCGGATCGCCCACAACTACATCCGTCCCAAAATGTTCGATAAGCGGCACGGCGGCTTCTACGACGGCGGCGCGCAGGGTCAGGACTTCATCCATCAGGATGGAAGCACCGGATACTTCGGAAGGAAAATCGTGTGTGTTCATCGCAATCTCCCGGAACCGCCAGCCGATGCTGTTCACGATCTCCGCGACCAGGCCGGAAACCGGAAGAAACGAGGCTTCGCAGACGGATATCCGTTAAAAAAAGTATAGCACAAACATAACGGACAGGTGACACGTCCCCCAGTGGCGGGAGCGAACCATGCAGTGGGCATCAGTCCGCGTTGTTCCCAGTCCTTGCGAGTACTACACTATCGGACTGCCGCTTACGTTGTAGGCGATCGTACAGCCCTTGAGCGGAGACCGGAATGGCCAGCAGGAAGATCTACGAGGCTTTGGTGGAAGGTGCTACTGCGGGCCTCGGGGGTGATGAGCTCTTCGGATATATCCTCTCCCGGCATCCAAAGACCACCAGCCGGAAGATCGTGCACGCGGCACTGCTGTCGCTGAGCGATCCCGCCCTCTCGGACCGCAACATCCTGCACACGATCTTTGCGCTCGCCATCAAGCACCGTCTGAAGGAATTGCAGAGCGGAGATACCGGAAAAGAGAGCGACAAAGACACGCCCGATCGCTACGAACGCACCGCCACGGCTGCGCGAACGGCTCACCAGTCGCCCTGAGCATCATCGGGGTCTGTCGCCCGCCGGTTGCTCAATGCGCTCAGAGCCTGAGCGCCCAGATGGTGGCGTGGCTGATGTCGGCCGTGCCCTCCACCAGGCGCGCCGAGCGAACTGGTTCGAAACCGTCGATGCGCTTGGTGCCGGTGAAGCGGCCGTGATCGGCGAAGACCTCAATCGAGCCGTAGTCGAGGAAGATGCGCAGCCGTTTGGCCCTGGCCCCCGGTGCGATGTAGCGCGGCGATGGCCTGCCTTCGGCTTCGTGCCTGATCCAGAGCCCCGTCTCGTCCTGCACCACGCCGAGACCGACACCCGGATGATCGAAACGGAGATCGAAACAGGCGCCGGGAGCCCTCAGTTCGAAGAGGATTTCCACTGCCCCGCTGAGAAAGGTGACGATCTCGCCGGCGGCCAGTCGTGTGCGGTCGAGAATGTGGCTCCGCAGGCTTTCCGCGGCGCCGATTGGCGGGGTCAGAAGGGTACCCTCCAACAGTTTGAGAGTGCGCGGCAGGGTCATGGCTGTCGGAAAATCGATTGCGGGTCCCGCGTCCGCCCAATTTGCGAGCCATCCCATCCCCACCGGCGTATCGCCGTCCAGGAACGCCTGAAAAGCATAATTGTCGGTTCCGAAATCGAGTTCCTGCTCGAACTCCCGCGCAAAGCCCTTGCCGTCGAACCACCCGACCTCGGCCATGGTCAGGTTCCTGCGGCCGGTCGCCGTGTCTTCGCTGTTCATCAGGCCGTAGATCAGGACCCACCGCGTGGCCGGATCGGTGGCCGGGCCATCGAGGGGCAGCATGCAGGGACATTCGATCGCCGTCGTCGAGTACCGTTTCTCGACCAGCAGTTTGCCGAGAAACACCCAGCCCCCGGCAGCCGTCATATCCTCCGTTTCGTAAAGCAGGATGACGCCGCCTTCGGCGCTCTGGCTGCCGAGCAGCATCTTCCACATGCCATCGGGGCCCCTGAACACGTATGGATCGCGGAAATCGCGCGTCAGCCCTTCGCCCGCGGGCCGTCGCGGCAGGATCACTTCCGCCTGGCCAGCACTGAAAAGGTCGGCAGAGGTCGCTGTCATCTGGATTTCCGCCTCCGGCTCCCTGTCCTTCTCCTGCTCGGTGAAGAAAACGCGGATGCCGGGAGCGTTTGGCAGCGGAATCGCGGAACCGGAGAACGCCCCGCCGCGCCTGTCCGGCCGGGCACGCAAATCCTCGGAGGGAAAGAGGAAGATCGGCAGGTGCCGCCAGCGCAGATAGTCCGACGAGACCGCATGGCCCCAATGCATGTTGTTCCACCTGAGCCCATGGGAATAATGCTGATAGAAGAGATGCGGGCGCCCGCCGAAGCGGCCAAGACCGTTCGGATCGTTCATCCAGCCGAAGGGCGGACGGAAATGGTAGCTTGCGGGCAGATCGGGAGGAGCGTTGGCGGGATTGGTGTGCACCACGGTGATGCCTGTTTCTAGGACCTCGGCAGGCATGAACCAGTATGCCACCGAAACCGAAGTGACGTCGCTGTCATAGGACAGTTCCACCTTGCCGCCGCCGAAGACATGGTAGATGCGGAGAGCATATTCCTCGGTATTGGCGGCAATGACCTCGCCGAACTTGCCATTGTCGTTCGAAAGGGACACCGCGCCCGGAATGCCCGGAACCATCGCCTTCAGCCAGATATGCCAGGTAGCGTTGACCGGAAGATCGGCATGAATGACGCGCACGGTCGTCTTCTGCGGGGTACCTGTGACTTCGTCCATGGCCATTCTTCCTTTCCAACAGGAACAAAGCGTAGGGCGGATAACGGCCAAGTAAAGGCTCGAAGGGGCGTTTTAGCGGATTCGACTCGGATACGGCCCGACGCCCGCATGTCGCAAGGCATAAAAAAAGGCCGGGCAAACCCGACCTTCCCTTACTCTCTACAGGCCGTGCCGGTACATCCGTGGTCACGTTCCGGAGAAGATTTATATTACATAGCCTGAAGGCGGTCCGCCGACATCTTGCCCGACTTGTTGTCGCGCACGAGTTCGTAGGAAAGCTTCTGGCCGTCCTTGAGGTCACGCATGCCAGCGCGCTCAACGGCGGAGATGTGGACGAAAACGTCCGTTGCGCCGTCATCCGGCTGAATGAAGCCGAAGCCCTTGGTTGCGTTAAACCACTTTACGGTACCTGTGCTCATGACGATATCCTTTTCAATCGCATATAGAAGTGTGCAGCGCGGGAAGAACCCGAACTGCGGTGGAGTAGACCGATTTTGAAGGAAAGTTCGCCAGGAACGGCGCGTTGGCCATAACTAAGCTCATCTAGCAAGATCGATAGTTGGACAGTACGCGGCAATTGTGTCCGTGGCAAGGCGCAAACAACGAAAAGTGGCATCGCGCCGATTCCGGGCCGACACCTTCCCGCAGGCCCTTCGACACTCCAAGGATGGGAGAGCCCAGGCCGCCTCGTGACGTTTGCTCCTCCATCGGATAGTCTCCGCCTCCCGACCACAGACGGAGTATTCCCATGCTACGCGGCATTGCAGCGCTGCTGTTCTTCCAGCTTCTCGGCGAAAGCCTGGTGTTCCTCACCAAGGTGCCGGTGCCCGGCCCAGTGATCGGGCTTGTGCTCCTGTTTTTCGCCCTGCAGGCGGGCAAGCGCTTCGCCAGCGCCTCCTTTCCGAGCGTCGAGGGCGCGGCCAACGCGCTGCTGGCCAATCTCGGTCTGCTCTTCGTGCCGGCGGGCGTCGGCGTCGTGGCGCTGTGGGACGTTGTGCAGGCGCAGTGGATGGCGATCGCCGTTGTGCTGGTGGTCTCCGCCGTCTTCACGCTGGCGGTGACGGTCTGGACCTTCATCGCGGCCCGGCGGCTGCTCGGCCAGAGGGTGGGTGGCGAATGAGGAGCCCGGTCGAGCTCTGGGTCTATCTCTCTGCATCCCCGCTGATCTGGCTGACACTCACCATCTGCACCTGGATCGCGGCCTCCGAGCTGTCGCTCCGGCTGAGGCGGAATCCTCTGGTCAATCCGGTGCTGACCTCGACGCTGTTCCTGTCTCTGGTGATGACCGTTGGCGGCATCCCCTACGAGCAGTTCTTCGCCGGCGCGCAGTTCGTGCACTTCCTGCTGGGGCCGGCGACGGTGGCGATCGCCATACCGATGTTCCGGCAATGGAAGCGGGTAAAGCAGCTCTTGCTGCCGATCGCGGCGGCGCTGATCGTCGGCTCGCTGGCGGCGGTCGGCTCCGTGGTGGCACTGGCCTATGCGGTGGGGCTGCCCGAGGAGGTGATGATCTCGTTCCTGCCGAAATCGGCGACGGCGGGCGTCGCCATGGCGATCTCCGCCTCGCTCGGTGGCAATCCGTCGCTGACGGCGGTGCTCGTGCTGCTCACGGGCATCACCGGCGCGCTGATCGTGACACCGTTCATGAACCTGATGCGCATTCGCGACTATGCCGCGCGGGGCTTTGCCGTGGGGCTCACCTCGCACGGGATCGGCACGGCGCGCGCCTACGAGGTGGACGAAACGGCGGGGCTTTTTGCCGGGATCGCCATGGCGCTCAACGCGGTGGCGACCTCGGTGATCGTGCCACTCGCGGCGGCGGTCTTGCTGCGGTGAGAATGGAAATGGAAAGAGCGGCAGGGGCCGCTCTTTCTGTTCGACAAATGCTCCTCCCCTGCAAGGAGGAGATTGTTATGCCGCCTTGGCGCTGGCGCCGTAGGGGTCGAAGCGGCCGTAGAAGGTTTCGCCCTTGGCGGCCATGTCCTTGAGGAGCGGGGTCGGCTGGAAGTGGTCGCCGTACTTTGCGGCGAGCTTTTCGCAGAGTTCCACGAAGGTCTTGACGCCCATGCCGTCGATGTAGGAGAGCGTGCCGCCGGTATAGGGGGCGAAGCCGAAGCCGAGGATCGAGCCGACGTCGGCTTCGCGCGGGTCGGTGACGATGCCCTCTTCCATGGTGCGGGCGGCCTCCAGCGCGATGGTGACAAGCAGGCGCTGCTTGAGCACCTCGACGTCGACCTCGTCGGCCTTCTTCTGGGCGAACAGGTCCTTGAGGCCCGGCCAGAGGAACTTCTTCGCCGGCTTTGCCGGATACTCGTAGAAACCCTTGCCGTTCTTGCGGCCGCGCCGGTCGAGGTCATCGACCATCTTGTTGATCAGCGCCATGTGCTTCGGCTCGACCGAGGCTTCGCCGAGATCGGCGATCGAGGCCTTGAGGATCTTCTGGGACAGATCGATCGCCACCTCGTCGTTGAGCGATAGCGGGCCGACCGGCATGCCGGCGAACTTGGCGGCATTTTCGATCATGATCGCCGGCACGCCCTCGATCAGCATGTCATAGGCTTCATGGATGTAGCGGAAGACGCAGCGGTTGACGTAGAAGCCGCGGGTGTCGTTGACGACGATCGGGGTCTTCCTGATCGCCGCGACATAGTCGAGCGCGACGGCCAGCGCCTTGTCGCCGGTTTCCTTGCCGAGGATGACTTCGGTCAGCATCATCTTCTCGACGGGCGAGAAGAAATGAACGCCGATGAACTGGGCCGGGCGCTTCGAGTTCTTGGCCAGACCGGTGATCGGCAGGGTCGAGGTGTTGGAGGCGAAGATCGAGCCCTCGGGGAGCACGGCTTCGACCGCCTCGATGACGGCCTTCTTGACGTCGCGATCCTCGAACACGGCCTCGACGACGAGGTCGGCATCCGACAGCGAGGCATAGTCAGCCGAAGGCGTGATAAGGGAGAGCAGCTTCTCGCCGTCTTCCTTCGACATCTTGCCCTTACCGACAGCGCCTGCGACCAGGCCTTCGGAATGGCTCTTGCCCTTGGTGGCCGCTTCGATGTCACGATCGATCAGGGTAACCGGGATGCCGGCGGCGGCGGTCACATAGGCGATCGAGGCGCCCATGAAGCCAGCGCCGACGACGCCGACCTTCTTGAACTCCGACTTCGGCACGCCGGCCGGGCGGCGGGCGCCCTTGCCGAGTTCCTGCATCGAGACGAACAGCGAGCGGATCATCGAGAAGGCTTCGGTGGTCTGGACGATCTCGGTGAAATAGCGCTGCTCCACCTTGAGCGCGGTGTCGAAGGGCAGCTGCAGGCCCTCATAGACGCTCTTCAGGATGGCAAGTGCCGCCGGATAATTGCCGGCGGTCTCGCGGCGCAGGATGGCCGACGCTGCCGGCCAGAGCTGGGCGGCTGCCGGGGTCCAGATGCCGCCGCCGGGAACCTTGAAGCCCTTTTCATCCCAGGGGGCGACGGGCTTCAGGCCGTCCTTGATCATCTGCTTGGCGGCCGGAATCAGCTGGTCGGGCTCGACCACCTGGTGCACCAGGTTCATCGCCTTGGCGCGCGAGGCGGTGAGCGACTGGCCGGTGGTCATCATCTGCAGGGCGTCCTGCGTGCCGGCAAGGCGCGAAACGCGCTGGGTGCCGCCGGCGCCGGGGAAGATGCCGACCTTGACTTCCGGCAGCGCCAGCTTGACCGACTTGGCATTGGAAGCAACGCGGCCATGGCAGGAGAGCGCCAGTTCGAAGGCGCCGCCCATGCAGGTGCCGTTGATCGCGGCGACCCAGGGCTTGCCATTGGTCTCGATCTTGCGCCACAGCCAGGACATGCGGCCGGCAGCGTCGAACAGCTTCTTGACGGCGCTGTCCGGGTCCTTGGCCTTTTCTTCCTCGAGCATGGCGAACATGCCCTTGATCATGGTGAGATCGGCGCCGCCGGAGAAGGTCGACTTGCCGGAGGTGAAGACCACGCCCTTGACGGCTTCGTCGGCGACGGTCTCGTCGACGATCTTCTCGATCTCGTCCATCACCTCGACGGTGAAGACATTCATCGACTTGTCAGGCATGTTCCAGGTGACCAGCGCAATGCCGTCGGCGTCGGTCTCGATGGTGAAGTTCTTGTAGGTCATATTCTTCCTCCTCGGATCAGACGCGTTCGATCACAGTTGCCGTGCCCATGCCGGCGCCGATGCAGAGCGTGACGAGCGCGGTGTTCAGGTCGCGGCGTTCCAGTTCGTCGAGGACGGTGCCGAGGATCATGGCGCCGGTGGCGCCGAGCGGATGGCCCATGGCGATTGCGCCGCCGGCGACGTTCATCACGTCGTGGCTGACGTTGAAATGCTGCATGAAGCGCAGGACGACGGCGGCAAAGGCCTCGTTCAGCTCGAACAGGTCGATGTCGGAGATCTTCATGCCGGAGCGCTTCAGCAGCTTTTCCGTGACGTCGACCGGGCCGGTCAGCATGAGGGCCGGATCGGAGCCGATATTGGTGAAGGCGCGGATGCGGGCGCGCGGCTTGATGCCCATCGCCTCACCGCCGGCCCTAGAGCCGACGAGAACGGCGGCGGCGCCGTCGACGATGCCGGACGAATTACCGGCATGGTGGACGTAGTTGACCTTCTCGATTTCCGGATGAGCCTGGATGGCGACAGCTTCGAAGCCGCCCATTTCGCCAGGCATCTGGAAGGACGGGTTGAGGCCGGCGAGCGACTGCATGTCGGTGCTTGGGCGCATGTGCTCGTCACGGTCGAGGATGGTCAGGCCGTTCTGGTCCTTGACCGCAATGACCGACTTGGCGAAATGGCCCTTTTCCCAGGAGGCGGCTGAGCGCTTCTGGCTCTCGACGGCATAGGCGTCAACGTCGTCGCGGGTGAAGCCATACTTGGTGGCGATCAGATCGGCGGAGACGCCCTGCGGCATGAAATAGCCAGGAAAATTGACCGAGGGATCCATATACCAGGCGCCGCCCGCCATGCCCATGCCGATGCGGGACATCGATTCCACGCCGCCGGCGATGACGATGTCGTCGGAGCCGGCCTGGATCTTGCCGGCGGCAAGGTTGATGGCGTCGAGGCCCGAGGCGCAGAAACGCGAGATCTGGATGCCGGGAGCGGAGAAGGCATAGCCGGCCTCGAAGGCGGCGGCCTTCGGGATGACGGCGCCGGCTTCCATGACCGGATCGACGCAGCCAAAGATGATGTCGTCGACGGTCGAGGTGTCGAGCCCGTTGCGGTCGCGCAGCGCCTCGAGTGTCTTGGCGGCAAGGCGGGGCGTCGGCACTTCGTGCAGCGATCCGTCCTTCTTGCCGCGCCCGCGGGGGGTGCGCACGTGGTCGTAGATGAAGGCTTCAGTCATGATGTCTCTCCCTTGGGGCGCGCGGGGCGCCGAAATTCTTGTCCCACTTCTCCCCAGCGGGGAGAAGTACCGAGCGGATGCGAGGCGATGAGGGGGCCAGTTGCACAAGCGCCCCTCATCCGGCCCTATCGGGCCACCTTCTCCCCGGTGGGGAGAAGGGGAGAATCAGAACGCTTCCGCCGCCATTTCCATCAAGCTGTCGGCGCCGGCCTCGATGCGGATCTTGCGCAGCGCCGTCTCCGGCATAATCTTTTCCATGAAGAAGCGGCCGGTGAGAAGCTTGTTCCTGAAATAGTCGGCGTCGCCCGTGCCGGCGGCGAGGTTTTCATTGGCGGCTTTCGCCATCTTCGCCCACATGTAACCCAGAACGACAAGGCCGAAGAGGTGCATGTAGTCAGTCGAGCCGGCCCCGGCATTGTCGGGCTTGGCCATGGCGTTCTGCATGAACCACATGGTGGAGGCCTGGAGGTCGTTCAAACCCTTCTTCAGGCCTTTGGTGAAGAAGGCCATCTTCTCGTCGGCGCGGTTTTCTTCGCAGAATTCACCGATTTCCTTGAAGAGAGCCATCACGGCGCGGCCGCCGTTCAGCCCGAGCTTGCGACCAACGAGGTCCAGCGCCTGGATGCCGTTGGCACCCTCGTAGATCATCGCGATACGGGCATCGCGAACATACTGGCTCATGCCGTGTTCCTCGATATAGCCGTGACCGCCAAAGACCTGCTGCGCCATGACGGCGTGATCGAAGCCCTTGTCGGTCAAGACACCCTTGAGGATCGGCGTCATCAGGCCGAGGAGATCGTCGGCTGCCTGCCTCTCGGCCTCATCGCCCGAGCGGTGCGCAATGTCGGATTTCAGTGCGGTCCACAGCGTGAAGGCGCGGCCAGCTTCGGTGAAGGACTTGATGGTCAAAAGCGCGCGCCGAATATCCGGATGGACGATGATCGGGTCGGCCTTCTTGTCCGGCGCCTTGACGCCCGAAAGCGAACGTCCCTGAATCCGCTCGCGAGCATAATCGACCGCGTTCTGGTAGGCGACTTCGGCAATGGAGAGGCCCTGCAGACCGACACCAAGACGGGCCTCGTTCATCATCACGAACATGGCGGAGAGACCCTTGTTCTCGGCGCCGAGCAGATAGCCCGTCGCCTCGTCGTAGTTCATGACGCAAGTGGAATTGCCGTGGATGCCCATCTTGTGCTCGATTGCGCCGCAGGTGACCGCGTTGCGGGCGCCAAGAGAGCCGTCGCCATTGACCACAAACTTCGGAACAATGAAGAGCGAAATGCCCTTGGTGCCTTCCGGAGCACCCTCGATACGGGCGATCACCAGATGGATGATGTTGTCGGTCATGCCGTGTTCGCCGGCGGAAATGAAAATTTTCTGCCCGGAAATCTTGTAGGAGCCGTCGCCGTTCGGAACGGCCTTGGTGCGCAGGAGCCCGAGGTCTGTGCCGCAATGGGGTTCGGTCAGGTTCATCGTGCCTGACCATGTGCCCTCGACCATCTTCGGCAGGTAGGTCTGCTTCTGCTCGTCGGTGCCGTGGACGAGGATCGCGGCGATCGCGCCCTGGGTCAGGCCCGGATACATCATCAGCGCCATATTGGCCGACGACATATATTCGCCGACGGCCGAATGCAGCACATAGGGCAGCCCCTGTCCGCCATATTCCTGCGGGACGGCAAGGCCAATCCAGCCGCCCTGACAATAGGCGTCATAGGCCTCCTTGAAGCCCTTCGGCACGGTGACGCTGCCGTCGTCTTGGCGCTTGCAGCCTTCCTGGTCGCCGGCAAGGTTGAGCGGGAAAAGTTCTTCCTCGGCCAGCCTCGCGGCCTCACCGACAATGGCCTCGATCATGTCGGGGGTGGCTTCCTCGAAACCGGGGAGATTGTGGTAGCGTTCGAGACCAAGCACGTCGTTGAGAACGAAAAGCGTATCGTTTACCGGGGCCTTGTATACAGGCATGCAGAACTTCCTCCGAGACTAGGGCGGACCGTATCCGGCCGTTTTCACGCTTATATAAAATATTGACGTTTGCGTAAACGTCAATTCTGCGCGCAGGGCAAATTTTGCCTGGGACCTGCGCACGCTATGCGTCGACCAAAAATCTCATCCCGACCTTGTACGGGGAAATCTTACAAATCGTTAAAAATCTTAGGCCCGATTAACGGGTTGTTTACCATGTTTCGTGGATTGTTGCCGATGAAACGTGATGATCCGGAGGCCTGTTCTGCGGGGATCCGGACAAGCCTGAACAGGCCGTGCCTCGATCGGACCGCCATACATTGCGACCGACGCGACCCAGGACGCCCACATCACGACGCGTGAACAGCCAATACCCTCGCGCCGCCAGAGGAGAGGGGTCAATGTCGAAGCGAGCAAGAACATGAACGGATCGCGATCCAATTCTTCCCGCCCAGGCGGCACAACTTCGCTCGATGCGCTGAACCGCACCATAGAGGGACTTGAGGCGCGTATCGAAGGCCTCATGAACAGCAACGGCCGTGACGCTCGGGTATCCGAGAAACCCCGGCGCGAATCGCAGCGCGACAGCGGCAACCGGATCGAACGAGACCTGCGTCCCGACCCGCTTGCCGAAATCCGACAACGCCAGCGCGCCCTTGAGGAAAGCCGGTCAATGCCGGCGGAGCGCCGTGTGACGGATGGCGGAGACGACCGGTATCTCCCGGGCGTGGAGCGGTCTGCACCTACGACCAGTCATACGCCCTCCTCCCACGTGCAGCTCGGCACGGCAGCACGGGATATCACCGAGGCACTGCTCGGTCTGCGGCAGGAACTGAAGCACGACATCACCGAGAGCCTGACCAGAGAAATGACCGCGCTGCGCGCGGAAATACGCGGCATTCGCACGCTTGCCGAAGAACGCCGTCCTTCGGAAGACATGCGCGACGACATCGCGAGACTTGCTGATGGCATCAGCCAGCTCGGCCAGTCTCGGGCTCCAGGCTCCGAGGACCTGAAGGCCGAATTCGAGGAATTGCGTTCGCTGATGGACGGACTGGCGCGCGAGGATTCCGTGCGCCACATCGAACAGCACTGGGACAATATTGAAGAGCGGCTGGACGGCCTCGACCCCGGCGCGCTGCGCACCGAATTGCTGTCACTGGCCGATCGGCTGGATGACATCAAGAGACATCTCGGCACCATGGGCGACCATGGCGCAATCCGCGCGCTTGAGGACAAGCTGGTAACGGTCGCCACCGCGCTCGAACTTATCGGCGCGCATATCGACCCCAGCGAAAGGATGCTGGCGGAGCAGTTCGCCGGCATCGACATGCGACTAGACGAGATCAGCCGGGCGATCGCCGCCGGCAGCCGCAGCAGCGCCCCGTCTACCGATACCGTGACAATCGGACGGATCGAGGACCGGATAGCCGAAATTGCCCGGCAGATCGAGGGTATTGCTGACAAGGCGGCAGAGCGAGAAGACCCTGCAAGCGAACTCGGACGGCGGATCGAGGCGTTGACGGCGCGGATCGAGGACTTGAGCAGCGAACGGACGGCACGCCGGCTAGAGGAACGGCTGGACCACCTCTCCCTGGTTCTTGAACGCACGCACACGCCGGAGCCGCCGCTGGAACTTACAGGTCATCTTGCCGATATCTCCCGCAAGATTGATGCGCTCGACCACGGTTCGATCAACGACCGGCTGGCCGAGCGGCTTGACCTGCTCGCACACCGGATCGGGGAACTCGCCGCTCCGGCAAGAAGCACCGCCCCAGTCGACGACTTCGCGCTGCGCAATCTGGAGGAACGCCTCAACACGATTGTCGAGCGGCTCGAAGAGACGGCTGTCGCACCGGCCCATGACACCAGTGCGCTGCGGGGTCTTGAAGAACAGATCGCCCACCTCTCGACGCTGATCGGCAGCGCCCCAAGCGAAGCCGATACCGGAACCAGCCAGTTCGCGGATCGCATCTCGGCGCTCGAAGACTATATGTCGACCAGCGACGAATATATCATCGAGGCGGCGCGCCAAGCCGCGGAAACGGTGATGGAAAGCTATTCCCAATCAGCGGCAGCCAAAGGCGACGCAGCGGGCGCGGATATTGTCGCCCTTTCAGCGCTCGCCGAACACCTGAAGCAATTGGAGGAATTCAGCAGGGACACTGAAGAACGCACGCACAGGACCTTCGAAGCGCTGCACGACACGCTCGTGCAGATCGCAGAGAGGCTCGATCAGATCGACAACCGCGTGCCGCCGCCCGCCAGCGCTCAGGCCGCACCGGATACCGCAGTCCGCGCGCCGGCTCCCCCGGCAGCGCAGGAGGGTCCGGAAGCGACGCTTCGCGACGACTACATGTCGGAAGATACGGCTGCGACAGCAATGCCTTCGCTCCCGGATCTCGAATATGATTACGCCATGGAAATGGCGATGCCCGAAATCGAAGCCTCGAATCCGGAAAAAAGAGCTGCCAAACCAAGCCTGATCGCCGGCATCGGCAAACGCCTGAGGCCAGGCCAGAAGAAGGAAGAACTGGCCCCGGCCGCGCGCACCCTTGTCGACCCCAGCCCGTCGATCGACCCCGCCGAGACGTTGCCGCCGGAAGAGGCCAATGAGCTGCTCGAACCTGGTTCCGGCGCGCCGGACGTGCGCAAGATCCTCGAACGGGTCCGCGCCAGTCAGGCCGAGCAACGGGATGCCGGCGGCACGGGTTTGTTGTCCGGAGACATGGATCGTACGGACTACATCGCCGCTGCACGGCGCGCCGCTCAAGCCGCCGCGACCGAGATGGACCGCACGCAGCGCAATGCGCCCGGAAACACGGAAGGCGGTGCAGCTTCCGCCTCAGGTGTTTCCCGCTATCGGCGCCCGATCCTCATGGCGGTCGGCGCGATCCTGCTGGCCGCCATGGCCATGCCTCTGGTCAGCACACTGACAGGAGGCGAGAAGTCGCCGCCGGTGATTGCAATCGAGACCCCTGAAGGAGCGGAAAACCGCACTGCGGCGTATGGCGCGCCGGAAAGCGACGGCGCGTCGGCAGACACGATGGCAAGCGAAACCAGCATAGCCGCCGTCGATGCCGGTGAGACGCCCGTCAAGTCAGAGATCGTGACTGCGGAGAGCGGCGTGTCCGACAGCGCCGCATTGACGGCACAGGTGCCGCTGGACGAAAGCGGCCAACTCGACACACTCGCTTCCGCGGAAAACTCGGAACAGCAGGCGGCAACAGGGCAATTCGCACCTGCTCCTTCCGAGCCCGCTGCCCAGATGAGCGCGACAGCACCTGCCGCAGGCGAAACCGCACAGACCGCCGCCCTGGTCACCGTCCCCGATGCAATCAAGCCCGCCTCGCTGGTGATCGCGGCCAAGCAGGGCGACCCGCTGGCGCTCTTCGAAATCGGCGCCCGCTACTCGGACGGGCGCGGAGTCGACGGCGATTTCGCCGAGGCCGCGAAATGGTACAGAATGGCGGCAGACAAAGGCTTTGCCCCGGCGATGTACCGGCTCGCCAATCTCTACGAGAACGGCACCGGCGTCGAACGCAATGTCGGCACGGCCAAGCACTACTATGCGATGGCCGCGGAGATGGGCAATGCGAGCGCGATGCACAATCTCGCCGTGATCTATGCGTCCGGCGCGGACGGCGTTCAGGACTATCCCTCGGCCGCCAAGTGGTTCTCCAGGGCCGCGGAACTCGGCATATCCGACAGCCAGTTCAACCTTGGTATCCTGAATGCACGCGGCAACGGCGTGCCGCAGGATCTCGAAGCGTCCTACAAGTGGTTTGCGATTGCCGCCAAGGAAGGCGACAAGGACGCCGCGCAGAAGCGCGACGAAGTCGCCAATGTCATGACTCCGGAACAGCTGGAAAAAGCCCGCGCCGCAGTCGATCTCTGGAAGCCTCAGACGCTCGATGTGGACGCCAACTCGGCGAATACGCCGGACGAATGGGCGGGCAAGGGCCTGAAAACGGCAACGGTCGACATGAAGAAGGCGATCCAGAATATCCAGGGGATCCTGAACAACAATGGTTTCGACGCGGGCGTGCCCGACGGCGTTATGGGCGAGAAGACCGTGGCGGCGATCAAGGCCTTCCAGAAGTCGATCGGTCAGGAGCCGACGGGCAAGGTAAGCGATCAACTGGTGAAGGAACTATTGGCGCGCAATAAATAGCGCCGGCCTTCATAAAACTGGAAAAAAGCAAGCGTAAAGCATTGCGCCAGAATTGACTCGCCTGACCGACAAGCGCATGACAAACATGACAGAGGTCAAGACTTGCCAATGACTTGACCCATGTTTTCTCCCCCTGTCGGAATTCGACGGCATCTCCCGGCGCTTTCCGTTTTCCCGCTCTGGCGGGCAGTCGCATTCGAGGTTGACCGTGACAATCTACCTGCCAATCGCAGAATTGTCGGTGAATATCTTCATCATCCTCGGCATGGGCGCGGCTGTCGGTTTTCTCTCGGGTATGTTCGGCGTCGGCGGCGGCTTCCTGATCACACCGCTCCTGATCTTCTACAACATTCCGCCCGTCGTGGCGGTGGCCACGGGCGCCAATCAGGTGGTGGCTTCCTCAGTTTCCGGCGCGATCACCCACTTCCGGCGCGGCACGCTCGACATGAAGCTCGGCGTGGTTCTGCTGGTAGGCGGCCTGTTCGGCGCAACTGCAGGCATCTACGTCTTCTCTTGGTTGCGCCGGCTTGGCCAACTCGATCTCTTCATCTCCCTGCTCTACGTCATCTTCCTCGGCACGATCGGCACGCTGATGCTGATGGAGAGCCTGAGCGCCATGCGGCGGGCGGCGCGCAACGAGCCGGTGAGCCTCAGGCGACCTGGCCAGCACAACTGGGTTCACCGCCTGCCCTTCAAGATGCGGTTCAAGAAATCCAAGATCTATCTGAGCGTCCTGCCAGTCATCGCACTTGGCTTCGCAATCGGGGTTCTCACCTCGATCATGGGCGTCGGCGGCGGATTCATCATGGTCCCGGCGATGATCTATCTGCTCAGGATCCCGACCAGCGTCGTGGTCGGCACATCGCTGTTCCAGATCATTTTCGTCACCGCCTACACCACCATCGTGCAGGCCGCGACGAACTATTCGGTCGACATAGTCCTTGCCTTCCTGTTGATGATCGCCGGCGTGATCGGCGCGCAATACGGCGTGCGGGCAGGACAGCGGCTGCGCGGCGAGCAATTGCGCGCGCTGCTCGGCTTGCTCGTCCTTGCCGTCGGCATCCGCCTCGCCGTGGAGATGGTCGTCACGCCGGAGGACATCTATTCGGTTGCGAGCGGAGCGTTCGGAATCTGATGGGCATACGTCTCCTCCCCCAACTCGCCGCCCTTGCCGTCTTCCACGCCGGCGCCGCATTCGCACAGGTGCCTGTGGCACCCGTTGTCACCGAGATGGAAAGCCTCGACATCGGCACATCGACCAGTGAAATCGCCATCACATCGGATTTCCGGGGCGCGGATCTCACGGTCTTTGGCGCGCTCACCAACACCGATCAGTTGCTGCTCGCTATCGGACAGTATGACGTCGTGGTCACGCTCGAGGGCCCGCGCGACGAAGCGACAGTGCGCCACAAGGAACGTATGTTCGGCATCTGGGTCAACCGGACGTCGATGACATTCGAACGCATGCCGCAGTCCTATTCCCTGGCCAGCACGAGACCGCTCGATCAGATTGCCATGCCGCAGACGCTCGCGGAGCTCGGTGTCGGGATAGACTACCTGCCACTGACACCGACGGGCTATTTCCGCAGCACGACCAATCTCAGCGAATTCCGTGAGGCCTTCCGCCGCCTGAAGCAGAGCAGCGGGCTCTACCAGAGCGATACGGGCGGCGTGCGCTTCGTCAGCGCAAGCCTCTTCAAGGCGACGCTCAAGCTTCCCGCCAGCATTCCAGACGGGGTTCACGTCGTGCAGGCCTATCTCTTCAAGAGCGGCAAATTCATCGCCCGACGGGAACTACCCTTGAGGGTCATTAAGACCGGACTCGAGGATTCAATTACCAGAGCCGCACATGAGAGCCCGCTCTCCTACGGTTTCCTGGCCGTCCTTCTCGCGCTGATCACCGGCTGGGGCGCAAGCCTGCTTTTCCGCAAGGACTGATCTCAGCGGGCCCGGTTGCGTGCCTTCACCTCCAGATAGGCTTCCGTCAGGCGCTCTAGGACGGAAACCCTTCCCGGGGGCAGCGGTCTGCCGAGGTGAAGCGCGCGCAGCTCCTCCATGAAATCCGCCCAGAGCGGCGGCCCACCCTTTTCGAGAAGTTCGGCGCGGACGGCCAGATCCTCCGACACGGCGAGATATTTTCGGCCCCAGGCTCCCATGAGCGCAAACAAGGGAACCAGATCGATCGACATTTCCGTCAGACTGTAGACCGCCTTCTGCTTGTGGGTCGGATCGTCGGCGCGCGTCAACAGCCCCTTCTCGACGAGCCGCTTCAGCCGATCGGCGAGAATATTGGAGGCGATCCCCTCCTCCGAATTCTGCAGGAGTTCGCGGAAATGCCTGCGATTTCCGAACATGATGTCGCGAATGACGATGAGGCTCCAGCGATCGCCGAGAATTTCAAGAGTCAGGTTGATCGGGCATCCCGAACGTTGGGTTTCGGCCATCACGCCCTCCATTTTTCCGCTTGCGTTTTGCCACCGGTTCAATTAATTGGCAATTGCTTTCTTTTTGCAACTGGTTTTATATCTGATGCAGAAATTGGATCATAAGGAGGACAGCATGCGAAAACTGATCATCTGGAACCTGATGACGCTGGACGGCTATTTCGAGGGCAGATCCCCCTGGGACCTGCGCTATCACCAACTCGCCTGGGGCGACGAGTTGCGTGACTATTCACTGGAGATAAGCAGGCAAACGGACCTGCTGGTCTTCGGCCGGAAAACCTATGAGGGCATGGCGGCCCATTGGACCGATGCGACCGAAGAACTTGAGATCAAGGAATACATGAACTCGATCGCCAAGATCGTCGTATCGCGGACTTTGACGCATGCCGACTGGAACAACACCCGCGTCGTCAGCGATCCCATCGCGGAGCTGAAAAAGCTCAAGGCCCAGCCGGGCAAGGACATTTTCATCTTCGGAAGCGCCGAGCTTTGCAACAGCCTGCTGAAGGCCGAACTGGTCGACGAAATCCGGATCTGCCTGGTGCCGGTCGTGCTCGGCGGCGGCAATCCGCATTTCAAGCCGGCCGAGGCACCCAGGATGTTACGGCTGCTCGACGCCAAGCCGGTCAAGACTGGCGCGGTGATCCTGCGCTACGAGCCGGCGACAGCCTGAGATCAGCCGATGAGGTTGGCGAAGCGGACAGAATAGATCCGCTCGCGGCCGAGCAGATGGGCGATAAGCCCGGCCTTGTCGAACAGTCCCGAAAAGGCCCTGTGGCGCAGATCGAGCCCGCCGGTCATGACGCCGAAGGCGGGCATCAGCATGCGGGCGCCATCGCTCGCAAAGCAGGCGCGGCGAACCGATTTCTCACGCCGGCGCACGGTGGCCGAGGGATGCAGATGGCCCGCGATCTCCCCCCGCGTATCGATGAGCGAAGGTTCGTGGCGGAAAGTGAGACCGCCAAAACGAAGCTCATCGGCGCAAATGCCGGGAAGGTCCGAGGTGCCGTCCGGATCGTGGTTGCCGTTGATCCAGATCCATTCACGGCCACGGGCCATGGCGCCGATCATGGCGCGGAAGGGCGCGGGCATCAAAGCCGAGCCGACGGGATCGTGAAAATTGTCGCCGAGGCTGATGACGATCCTCGGGTCGTGGCGGGCGATGACCCTCTCGAGCCGGGACAGGGTCGCAAGCGTATCATAGGGGGGCAGCAGCTGCCCGCGCCGGGCGAAGGCCGCACCTTTTTCGAGGTGCAGGTCGGAAACGACGACACAATCGAGATCGGGCAGGAAAAGCGCGCCGGCGGGATCGCAGAGCGCACCGACACCGGCGATCGACAACTCGGCGCCGCAATCGGCGCTTTCCGAGAGAGTAGATCGCAATGCGGCCAGCCGGTTCATCTGTTCGTCAGTCCTTCATCGCAAATCGTCATGCCATGGCCTCGGCGACCAGATCGTCCGCGGCCGCGGCCAACACATGTTCCTGGGCTTCGCCCGCGACGGGCTCGCGACCGATTTCCAGCATCACCGGCACGGCCAGCGGCGAGATATGGTCGAGCTGCCTGTGGGTGATATGACCCTTGATTCTTTCTAGCATAACGCCGAGACGGGCAATATCCAAAAGGCCAGCCGCGGCATCCTGCCTCGTCGCCTGCAGCAAAATGTGATCCGGCTCATGCGCCCGCAGAACATCGTAGATCAGATCGGCGGAGACAGTCACCTGCCTGCCGGTTTTCTCCTTGCCCGGATGGCGCTTCTCGATCAGCCCGGCAATTACCGCGCAGGTGCGGAAGGTGCGCTTCAGCATCCAGGATTCGGCAAGCCAGGCCTCAAGATCATCACCCAGCATATCCTCGTCGAAGAGCTGCCCGAGCGGCAAACGGCCGGAGCGGATCATGCTCCCCATGTCCTCCAGCCCCCAGACCGCGAGCGAATAATCGGTGGCAACGAAGCCGAGCGGCTTGGCACCCATGCGCTCCAGGCGGCGGGTGAGCAGCATGCCTAGCGTCTGGTGTGCGAGACGGCCCTCGAACGGATATGCGACCATGTAGAACCGGCTTGCGCGCGGAAAGGTTTCAATCAAGAGCTCGCCGCGTTTGGGCAGCTCCGACTTTTCCCGCTGGATCTCCAGCCAGTCGCGCACCTGATCGGGAAGCGCCCGCCAGCGCGCCGGATCATCCAGCATGGCGCGGACCTGACTCGCGAGATAGGTCGAAAGTGGGAACTTGCCGCCGGCATAGGCGGGAATTTTCGGATCTTGCGAAAAAGCGTTCGAGACCAGGCATTCATTGTCGCGAATACCCTCGAAGCGCAGCACCTTGCCGGAAAAGAGGAACGTATCGCCGGGGCTCAACTGCTCGAAGAAATATTCTTCGACCTTGCCGAGCACCATGCCTCCACGGCCGAGCGAGCCCAACTGGTTGCGCTTGACGAGGCGGACATTCAGCATCGGCATCTCGACGATAGTGCCGAGATTGAGGCGGTATTGCTGAGCGACCTGCGGATTGGAAACCCGCCACTTGCCGTCCTTGTTCCGCCTGATCCGGGCATAGCGCTCATAGGTCTTCAGCGCATAGCCGCCAGTGGCGACGAAATCGACAATGCGCCCGAAGGTCTCGCGCGGAAGATGCGCATAGGGCGAGGCGGTGACGATTTCGCGATAGAGATCGTCGGCATCGAAGGGACCCGCGCAGGCCATGCCGAGCACGTGCTGGGCGAGCACATCGAGGGCGCCCTCCCCGACCGGCGGGGTATCCTGCGCGCCGATATAATTGGCGTCGAGGGCCGCCTGGCACTCCATGACCTCGAAGCGGTTGGCGGGCACGAGTATGGCGCGGCTCGGCTCGTCCATGCGGTGGTTGGCGCGGCCGATGCGTTGCGCGAGCCTGCTTGCGCCCTTGGGCGCGCCGACGTGAACGACGAGATCGACATCGCCCCAGTCGATGCCGAGATCGAGCGTCGAGGTGGCGACGACCGCGCGCAGCCGGTTGTCCGCCATGGCCGCCTCGACCTTGCGGCGCTGGGCGACATCGAGGGAACCGTGGTGGAGCGCAATCGCCAGGTTGTCGTCATTGACAGTCCAAAGCTCCTGAAAAAGCAGCTCGGCCTGGGAACGGGTGTTGACGAAGACCAGCGTCGTCCGGAACCGTTTCAAGATCGCGTAGAGATCGGGAATGGCATAGCGGGCCGAATGACCGGACCAGGGGATCCGATCCTCCGTGTGCAGGATCGAGATGTCGGGCTTGGCGCCGCCTTCGACGGTAACGAGGCCGGCTTCGCACATCTCCCTCGGTGTCTGCGCCACGAGCCAGCGCATGAGATCAGGGGGATCGGCAACCGTTGCCGAGAGCCCGATGGTCTGCAGGTTCGGAGCGAGACGCCTCAGCCTGGCAAGACCGAGCGAGAGCAGATGGCCCCGCTTCGACGTCACCAGAGAATGCAATTCATCGAAAATCACATAGCGCAGATCCTTGAAGAACCGTTCCGCCTCGCCATTGGCGATCAGGAGCGCCACCTGCTCCGGTGTCGTGAGCAGCATGTCGGGCGGATTGAGCTTCTGGCGCTGCCGTTTCGACTGCGGTGTGTCGCCGGTACGGTTCTCGATCGTGATCGGCAGACCCATTTCGGCAACCGGCTTCATCAGGTTGCGTTCGATATCGACGGCAAGCGCCTTCAACGGCGAAACATAGAGCGTGTGAATGCCGGTGAAGGCGGTTCCCGGCTTGCGCCTGCCCCTTCGCGCAAGATCGGTGAGCGACGGCAGAAAGCCGGCAAGCGTCTTGCCGGCACCGGTCGGGGCAATCAGCAGCGTGCTCTCACCCCGTTCTGCGCGCGCCAACAACTCCAGCTGATGGGCACGCGGCCGCCAGCCCTTGTCCGCGAACCAGCGGCGAAAGGCATCGGGAAGAGAGACGGAGGAACCCGTCGTGGTGGAATCGGTCGCGCTCACGGTGAGAAGGTAGTGAAGCCGGATCGGAATTGGAAAAGAAAATCGAGAGCGTGGCGCCAGCGAGCGAATTGACAGCCGCGGAGAATCATGGATATTTCTTATCCGTGATAGGATTTCAAGAGATGAAGCTCAGTGAAGGCATAGAGCAGGCAATCCATTGTGTAACGATGTTGGCCGGACTCGATCAGGGCCAAGTTCTCTCGGCTGCCGCCCTCGCCGAGTATCATGGCGTCTCGGCCAGTTACCTTCTGAAACATCTTCAGGCGCTCTCGGGTGCCGGAATTCTCGCCACGGTGCCGGGGCCAAAGGGCGGCTACCGGCTGGCGCTCGCGCCGAAGGATATCTCGTTGCTTGACATCGTTCTGGCGATCGAGGGGCCGGCTCCGGCATTCCGCTGCGCCGAAATCCGCCAACGTGGCCCGAAGCCGCTTCCCGGCCGGTATTTCCAGGCGCCCTGCGGCATCGCGAGCGCCATGCATGCCGCCGAGCGCGTCTACCGCAGCGAACTCGCCAAGACGAGCATTGCGGACATTCTCGCCGGTGTCCGGGCCGTGGACGGAGACGGTGCGATTGCCGGCCGCGGCACCGATTTCATCGCCTGCCACGCACGACAGACCGGCCGTTGAGCAGCCGGTGTCTAGAGTTTGCCTATCAACCAAGGAGAAGCGCAATGCAGCCACGTTTCGATTTCGCCAAGGCCTCGCCGGAGTCCTACAAGGCCATTTTCGCCCTCGAACAATACATCCGCAGCTGTGGCCTGGAACCCCGGCATATCCATCTCTTGAAGCTCCGTGCGTCGCAAATCAACGGCTGTGCCTACTGTGTCGACATGCACGTCAAGGAGGCGCGGCACGACGGTCTGAGTGAACAATGGATCAATCTTGTCTGTGCCTGGCGGGAATCGCCGATCTATGACGCCCGCGAACGGGCGCTGCTGGAATGGACGGAAGCCGTGACCAACGTGGCACAGACAGGGGTGCCCAACACCTGCTACGAGGAAATGCGCAAGCACTTCTCCGACGAGGAGATCGTCAAGATCACGACGGCGATCGGTACGATCAACGTCTGGAACCGGCTCTGTGTCAGCTTCCGGTCACAGCATCCGATCGATGAACCCGCGCAAGCCGCCTGACATCGCCTACGTCAGAAGCCGTCGTCGCTCACATCGCGATGTAGCGATCCTTGCGGTGATTGATCGCAAGGGTCAGGTTGAGCACGACGGCGCCGACGACCGAGCAGAAGATGATGTAGTTGCTGGCGACGAAGAAGGAGAAGACCAGCACCAGACCGTCGAAGACCAGTTGCACGAGCCCGGCCCGCCAGCCGAAGCGGTCCTGCAGATAGAGCGCCAGGATACCGAAGCCGCCAAGACTTGCCTGGTGACGAAACAAAGCAAGGAGACCGGCGCCGATCAGCAGCCCACCGAAAGCTGCCGCAACGAGGGGATCGAGCGTCGAGAAGCCGATGTAATGCGGCAGCGCCTCGGTCAGCGCCGAGGTGAAGGCGACAGCTGCAAACGTCTTCAAGGTGAAGGCCATGCCGAAACGCTTCAGCGCCAGATAGTAAAACGGCAGATTGATCACGAAGAAGACCGCGCCGAAACTGATGTCGGTGGCATAGTGGATGAGGAAGGCAACACCCGCTGTACCGCCGGTCAGGAGGCCGGCTCCGGAGAGCAGCAATACGCCGAGCGTTACCAGCATCCCCCCGGCCGCCAGTCCCTGGGCATCCTCGACGACGGAATGGCGGCCCGAACTGGACACCAGAAGTCCCGGCAAGCGATTCTTTTCCCGTAAGCTCCCCGCACCATCAGCCATTCGAAGCGTCTCCAGTCAGATCTCGTGCGTGGCTACATAGCGCATGAATGCCGCGACAGGAATCGGTTTTCGCGCCAATCCTGCGCATGGCTAGAGAACGTCGTCCTCGCCGGGCGTGCCACCCTCGGACTCCCAGCCCTCGACCCCCTCGCTCTCGGCGCGGCTGAACTTCAGACGCACACCGACGCCACTATCGTTCTCCGGGATGAAGACAGCGCCAAACAATTCAAGCGCCTGCTCCAACCTAGCGAGGATGTCGGCATCCGGCATCGCGATCCCGGCCTCGAAGTCCTTCACGACATCAACCGGAACGCCGGCCTGTTGCGCCAGGACAGGCTGGTCGATTTTCACGAGCGCCCGCGCAGCATGGCAAAGTGCGGGAGTTACAAGGGGCATGGCCTTCTCCTCTCAATTCCGCTCAAAGAACGAACTCCCGCTATACATAGCGCATGGCGCCACGAGAGTTGAGGCCTATTTCGACACACGGACTAGCGAACAGCGATGTACCGGTCAGAGCGGTGATTGATGGCGACGAAGAGATTGAGTACGACCGCCCCCAGAACCGAATAGACGACGATCATCGGGCTGACGACGGCAAACGCAAAGAGCATGACGGTCAGATCGAAGGCCAGTTGCACAAGGCCGGCGCGCCAGCCGAAACGGTCCTGCAGATAGACCGAGAGGATACCTATGCCTCCCAGGCTCGCACGATGGCGGAAGAGCGCAAGAATGCCATAGCCGAGAAGCAGGCCGCCGAGGATCGCGCCCCAGGCCGGGTCAATCGCGTCAATGTGGATAAAGCGGTCCTCAAGTTCGACGACAAGCGAGGTGAGGCCAATCGCGGCGAAAGTCTTGAGGGTGAAATCAAGACCCACACGCCTCAGCGAAAGAATGTAGAAGGGAAGATTGAGCAGGAAGAAGATGAGGCCGAAGCTGACATTGCTGGCGTAATGCAGGAGAAAGGCAACACCGGCCATGCCGCCGGTCAGGAGCCCGACCTTGGCGAGAAGATACAGGCCAAGTGCCGAAACCATGCTCCCCGACAGGATACCCTGAATGTCCTCGGCCGCCGAATGGCGGGCGGGATTGGCATTCCAGATACCCAAAACACTGCTCACCTGCGCCATCGCCACGACCTCCGGAAACTTCCACGATTGACGCCATTGTGCACTGCATCAAACGCCCCGGCAAGCACAATAAGTCAGCAATGCTGACCTATGTGGAAGTTTGCAATTTTCAGTCTTTCAGTGTTGTCTTTCAGCAATAAACAATATGCCGGGGACCGGTTTTCCGGAATCCATGCGAATGACCGTGCGTTCCAGCTTAAGGGTCAGAAACCCGGCTGTTTCGAGGAGCCGGCGGACATAGGTTTCCGAGTGCCGGTAGCGCAGCGAAGGCGCGAGTTCAAAACCGTCCGGCGTTCCGGCCTCCTCCACAGAGAAGGCGAACAATGCGCCGGGTATCGCCATCTCCGCGACAAGCGCGAAGGCGTTTTCCAGACTGCCGAGATACATCATGACATCGGCGGCACCGACGAGATCGGCCCTGTGCCGTTCCAGCCGGCCGCCAAACAGGCCGGACTGACTGGAGGCAAGCGACAGATCGGCTGTCGCCAAGTGGTCGTAGATCCCCTTTTCGGTGGCCTTGGCCAGCATGTTCGCGGAAAGATCAAAACCTTCCAGATGGTCCACACGGTCCTTGATCTCGGCGCCGAGAAGGCCGGTGCCGCAGCCGAGGTCGATCGCGAGCCGGAAACGCATGTCATCTGGCGCAACGCGGTTCAGGAGGGCCGAGAGCTTTCCCGGAACGCTATAGTCGAGCTTTTCGAGAAGCGAGGTCTCGAACCGGTCGGCATAGTCGTCGAAAAGTGCCTCGACATAGCGGCTCGACGGCTGATCTGGAACGTCCGCCGCGCCAAGCACGGCAAGCTTCAAGCGGCCGGCAAAGATATCCTCGGGATCAAGCGCGACCACCCGGCCAAGTGCGTCGACGGCGCCCTCGTTGGCACCTGCCTTCTCGCGATATTCGGCAAGCTTCAGCCAGCCCGCCGCCCAGTTCGGCGCGCGCTCCAGCGCCTGCTCCATCAATTCGGCCGCAGCCGCAGGATCGCCACCTTCGGCCAGCATTCTGGCATAGTCGGCGCGGCGGTCGGCGATGAGATCGCCGGAAGAGAACTGGATCGGGAGCATGACAAAATTCCGCGATGGGCACGCGGTCTTGACCGAAGACGCAAAAAAACACAAGAGCTACTTCGAACACCGCAGGACCGGGCGCGAGACGACAGCGCTTGCGGGCAGCTATGCGCCTTCCTATGTGTCGGAAAACAGGAGATTGTGCATGTCGGACAGGGTCAACAGTTTTCTCGGCGATACGCCGGGGCGCACCTTGGTCAAGCTTATCGTCGTATCGCTGATCGTCGGCTTCATCATGACCGTGTTCGGCATCTATCCGATCGATATCCTCGAAGGGATCAGGCATTTCTTCCTGGAACTCTGGTACAGGGGGTTTGCCGCACTCGGCCGTGTCGGGGACTATCTCATTCTCGGGGCAACGATCGTGATCCCGGTCTTCATCGTGCTCAGACTGCTCAGCTTCCGGAAGTGACATGAACACCGTCTTTTCCGGATCTGTCGCGCGGCGGCAGTTCATACTGGTAACAGGCATCGGCCTGATCGGCACGCTGGCCGGCTGCAAGACCGCGGATATCTTTCCGGCAGACGGGGACACGGCGCGCGCCGAGACGGATGCGGCCCTACCGCTTGTCAACGACTTGCGCGCGAAAAAGGGGCTCCTGACGCTTGGCAAGAACCCTGCTGCCGAGGCGGCGGCGCTCGCGCAGGCGAAGCGCATGGCGCGCGCCGGCGAGATGTCGCATTTGATCGGTTTCAACGACGACTTTCTCGGCCGGATGAAGAAGATGGATGTGCCACTTCCGGCCGCCGAAAACATCGCCGCCGGTCAGGACGATGTCGCGGACGCGGTCGACGCGTGGATCCGGTCGGAAAAGCATTTACACAACATGCTCGGCGAATATCGCGGCCTCGGCGTCGCCGTTGCAAATGATCCCTCTTCCGCAAACAGACCTTACTGGGCCATGGTGCTTGCCGGCTAGGCGATTCCCGCCCTGCCAGAGGCAGGGAGTGGAAAGCATGGACGCAGGAAGAAGAGTTGGCGGGGCCTTCGACGTGACCCACCGCCTGGTGCTGTCGATCGCCATCCCGATGACACTCGCCTTCCTGACGACGCCACTGCTCGGCCTTACCGATACCGCCGTGGTCGGCCGCACCGGCGAGGCCGCGGCGCTTGCGGGGCTTGCCATCGGCGCGGTGCTCTTCGACCTGCTCTTTTCCAGCCTCAATTTCCTGCGCTCTTCGACTACGGCGCTAGTGGCGCAGGCTTTCGGCCGCAACGACCCGCGCGAGCAACAGGCAGTGTTCTGGCGCTCCTTCCTGCTGTCGGTCGCCTTCGGCCTTGTCATCCTTGCGGCCTCGCCATGGTTGCTGGCCACAGGGCTCAGGCTCATGGGGCCCGAGGGACGCGTGGCGGAGGCGACAGCAATCTATTTTTCGATCCGTATTCTCGCCGGCCCACTGACACTTGCCAATTTCACCATCCTCGGCTTCGTGCTCGGGCTTGGCCGAGGCACGACCGGGCTCCTGCTGCAGGCCTTGCTCAACGGCACGAATATCGTGCTGTCGATCTATCTCGGACTGATGCTCGAATGGGGCATCGCGGGTGTTGCGTGGGGAACCCTGATCGGTGAGGGGGTCGCGACCATCGCCGGACTCGCGATCGTCATCACCGGTTTCGACAAACAGCATGCACCAAGGATCGCGGAAATTCTCGACCGTGCCAAGCTCGGCGCACTCTTCACCATCAACCGCGATATTCTGATCCGCAGTTTCACGCTGCTCGCCGCCTTCACACTGCTGACGCGGATCGGCACCGGCCTCGGGCCTACCGTGCTCGCGGCCAATGCGGTCCTGATGAACTTTTTCATGATCGCGGCCTTCTACCTGGACGGCATCGCCAACGCCGCCGAACAGATCGCGGGCCGCGCGATCGGCGCGCGTTACCGTCCGGCCTTCGAAAAGGCGCTCCGGCTGACGGGCCTCTGGTCCTTCGGGCTGGCAATCATTTCCTGCTGCTTCTTCCTGTTCTTCGGCGGCACCATCATCAGTTTTATGACCACGGCGGAGGAGGTGCGTTCGGTCGCAGTGCAATATCTTCCCTGGGCGGCGGTAACCGCGATCACCGGCGCGCTGGCCTTCCAGATGGATGGCATATTCATCGGCGCGACCTGGTCACGCGAGATGCGCAACATGATGCTGCTGGCCTTTGCCGGCTACAGTGCTTCGCTCGCCGTCTTCGTTCCGCTTCTGGGCAACCACGGGCTATGGTTGTCGCTCAACCTGTTTCTCGCGATGCGCGGCGTGTTTCTCCTCGCGCTCGTGCCGTCCAGGATTTCTCAGAGCTTCACCGAAAGCCAGTGATCGAGCGTGCTGTCGCGCAGGTCGCCGATCGAGGAGACCCCTTCGCGATCCAGAAGCGTCGACAGCCCTGTGACGATCCGGCCCGCAAGGCCGGGACCCTCATAGACCATGCAGGAATAGAGTTGAACGAGATCGGCGCCGGCGCGGATCTTCTCCAGCGCGGTTTCCGCAGAGGAGACGCCGCCCACGCCGATGATCGGCATCCCGGTACCGACGCGCTTTCGCATGCGGGCCAGCACGGCGGTCGATCGCTCGAAGAGCGGCTTGCCGGACAAGCCCCCCGCCTCGCCGGCCAGACTGCGGTCCGAAAGGCCATCGCGCGAAAGCGTCGTGTTGGAAACGATCAGGCCGTCGAGGTCATGAGCGAGGGCCTCGGCCGCAATGTCGTCCATGCCTTCCTCCGTGAGATCCGGGGCGATCTTCAGGAAGACGGAAAGCCGCTTTCCAGTCTTTTGTGCCTGCTCCTCACGGGCGCCCAGCACCGCCGACAAAAGCGCTGCGAGGCTTTCGCGGGCCTGCAGGTCACGAAGGCCCGGCGTATTGGGCGAGGAAATGTTGACGGTGAAATAGCCGGCAACGGAGTAGAACCGGCGGATGCCGGCCACATAATCGGCGATACGATCCGGGCTGTCCTTGTTGGCACCGATATTGACCCCGACGATACCGCCGCGCCGGGCGCTCAACCGCCGGAACGCGGCGTCATGACCTTCATTGTTGAAGCCAAGGCGGTTGATGACGGCCATATCGCGCTCTAATCGGAAAATGCGAGGGCGCGGATTTCCCGCCTGCGGCTTCGGCGTCAGGGTGCCGACCTCGGCAAATCCGAAACCGAGGCGCAGCAGCGCGTCGGGAACCTCGGCATTCTTGTCGTACCCGGCCGCCATTCCGAGCGGATTGGGAAAGGCAAGGCCGGCGACGGTCTGTGCGAGCCTCGGGTCGGTCGGTGCGCGGTATGCGGGCACGAAGCCCGATTTCAGCGCCGTGATCGACAGGCCATGAGCAGTTTCAGCGTCGAAGAGAAACAGTCCGCGCCGGGCGATGGATTTGAAGCCGTCTATCATGGTTCCAGCTCCGGGAAGATGTGGACCCCGTCCGGTCCGACGGGCATCGGTTTCTGCCAAAGGACTGCATCAAGAAACAGATCGCCATAGAGGTGCGGGAAGAGCTCGCCGCCGCGCGAGGGCTCGAAACGCAACTTGTCGCCGAGCGCATCCGCTATGACGGCGACCAGCAGCAGCCCTTCAACGCCTGCAAAATGAAGCCTCGCCGTCTCGCGCGCCTGCGAGGCCGTCGAAAAGTGGATATAGCCGTCCTGGAGATCGATCGCTGCGCCGTGGAAGACGCCTTCATCTTCGGCCTTCCGCCATAGTTCCCCGGGCACTATCTTGTATATAATGCGGTCCAAAGGCTCATCCTCTCATCATCAATGCAGGTGCAAAGGGGATTTGCAGCAAAGAAAGGCCCTTGTCCACGGCAGCGGTATGTGATTTGCCGCAACACAGTCATTTCCAGGAGAAAAACGATGAGATCGATGATAGTCTTGCCAGCAACGCTCCTGATTGGCATGGCAGCGGGAATTTCGACGGTCGGTGCGCAGGACACCGATGCAGGGCGTTTCCGGCTTGAAAAGGCGGGCGATGGATTTGTCAGGCTCGATACAAGAACAGGCGCAATGACGCTTTGCCGCGAGCAGGATGGTGCGCTGGTCTGCCGCATGGCCGCGGACGAACGCGCGGCTTATGAGGAAGATCTCGACCGGCTCGAGAAGAGGGTGAGCGCGCTCGAACAGGCACTCGCCACCGGCCGGCCGCCTTCGGGCGGCAAAAGCGAAACCATGCCTTCCGATGAGGAGGTCGACCGCTCGATCGGCATCATGGAACGCTTCATGAGAAGCTTCTTCGGCCTTATCGAGGAATTCAAGGGCCGGGAAGAACAGAACGGCGCCGCGCCCGACAAGACCTAGACTATTGTATATATTCCCGGGTGTCGGTAAAAGACAGACACCCGCAGCGCGGGACAAGACTTCGCTCTTGGGAGGGGGCTTCAATATGACGGCACTCACAATCATCATCGCAGACGATCATCCGCTTTTCCGCGGAGCCCTTCGCCAGGCAGTCGACGGGACGGACGGCAAGCAGACGATCATCGAGGCGGGTGATTTTGAGGCAGCGCGAAAGGCCGCGTCCGCCAATCCGGATGCCGATCTCCTGCTACTCGATCTCGCCATGCCCGGCGTCAGTGGTTTCTCCGGACTGATGTCGCTCCGGGCCGAATTTTCCAGCTTGCCGATCGTGATCGTTTCCGCGTCCGACGACCCGACGACAATCCGCCGCTCGCTTGAGCTCGGCGCCTCGGGCTTCATTTCCAAGTCTTCCGGCATCGAGGACATCCGCTCTGCGATCCAGGCTGTGCTCCAGGGCGATATCTGGACGCCGAAATTCTACGAGGGCGGACAGGAGCAGGATCCAGATGTCGCCGATCTGATCAGTCGCCTGCGAACACTCACGCCCCAACAGAGCCGCGTGCTCGGCATGCTTGCCGAAGGACTTCTCAACAAGCAGATTGCTTACGAGCTCGGGGTTTCGGAAGCGACCATCAAGGCGCATGTATCCGCCATCCTGCTGAAGCTGAACGTCGACAGCCGCACCCAGGCGGTGATCCAGCTCGGCAAGATCAATATGGCGATGGTGGCCTGAGCAACTTTTCAGCCTGAAGACGGCATCCGCTTCCGCAACAAGGATTATATTCCTTATTGCGACTTTACTCGTGTCATGTGGTTGTTTAAAGTTCAAAGGAAGCAGGTTACCTATCTCGCGCCTGCTTTCGGCTTTTGGAGCACGAGCGACAATGTTATCGCATGACAGGATCTGGAACGCGATTGACAAGCTGGCGGAGCGCAACCAGTTGACGCCGTCAGGGCTGGCGCGGCGCGCGGGCCTTGATCCCACCTCCTTCAACAAATCCAAGCGCATCGGCGCCGACGGGCGCATGCGATGGCCCTCGACGGAATCCATTTCCAAGGTCCTCGATGCGACCGGCGCCAGCATCGACCAGTTCATGAGCTTTATGCGGCCCGAAAATGGCGCGAACACACCTGCTGAAGGCTCGTACCCGCCCCATCCAGGCTCAATCCCGCTGCTCGGTTTTGCTCAGGCGGGCGCCGGAGGCTTTTTCGATGATGGCGGCTTTCCGGCAGGACAGGGCTGGGACCTCGTCGAGTTCCCGGCCTCCCCGGAGCGCCGGCCAGGCGTCTATGCGCTGGAAATACAAGGCGACAGCATGATGCCGCTCTATCGCGACGGGGACGTGCTGATCGTGGAGCCGGGAGCGCAGGTTCGCCGCGGCGACCGGGTGGTGGTAAAGACCCGCGAAGGTGAAGTCATGGCCAAGGTGCTCGCTCGCCAGACGGCCAAATCGATCGAACTGATGTCGCTCAACCCCGAACATCCCAATCGCAGCCTCGACATGAGCGAGGTGGAATGGATCGCGCGCATCATCTGGGCCAGCCAGTAGGACTTTTAGCCTATGCGCCCTGCCACAGTCCTGGTTGCCGGCTTCTCCGGCATCGCCATATGGGGATTGGCCCTGCTGATAGGGAGCGCCTATGTCTCCGACCGGAACGAAGCGAGCAGCTCATCCCCTGCGCCGGTCCCCCGCACCGCCGCCACGCAAGCGCGAGAACCGGTCATCGAAGACAGGCCGGTGCGGGTAGTAAGTCCTGAACAGTTCGGCTCGCCGATCGTCGGGACAGCCACCGCACTTGAACGGATTGAACCGCGGGAGCCCCTGCACAAGAGCGCTGAGCCGGAACCCGTCAAAGTGGTGATGTTGCCGCGCCCGCAGACCATCCAGGCTGGACGACTGACCTCGGGAGGCCGACAAGTGCAATTTTTCGGTGTAGTGCCGACCGAACTGACACGGCAATGCCGGACAGATTCCGGCGGAGGATGGCCCTGCGGGATGGTGGCGCGTACACAGCAGCGGCTCTTCATCCGCAACCGGACGGTCACCTGCGAGAACGATCAGGCCAACTGGCAGGGTTTATTGGTGACCCGCTGCCGCATCGGCGATGTTGATATCGCCGAATGGCTCGTGCGCAACGGCTGGGTCGAGGCCGAGCAAGGCTCGTCCCTTGCCGCTCTTTCCGAACGGGCCCGGGCCGGCCGCCTCGGTATATTCGGAAACGATCCGCGCTAAGGGCATACTTCGGCTTGAAACGGCCCCGCGCAATGCCTACTGTGCGGAAAAACAACGAGGTTTTCCTTCCATGAACACACGCCTGACAGCCCATGAAGCCCTGATCTTCGTGATGGTGATGGCATCCGCCGTCGACAATGCCATGAACGACAAGGAACTCGGCCGGATCGGCCAGCTGGTCGACGTCCTGCCCGTCTTCGAGGGCTTCGAAAAAGAGCGGCTGATCGAGGTGTCGCAGCGTTGCGCGCAAATCCTCGCCGGCCCCGAGGGACTCGATATAGCGCTCGAAGTCATTCGCGACACGGTACCGCCGCACAGCTACGACACGGCCTATGCACTTGCCGTCGAAATCATGGCGGTCGACTTATGGGTCCGTCCGGAAGAGATCCGACTGCTGCAGATGCTCCGCGACCGTCTGCAGCTCGACAAACTCACCTGCGCGGCGATCGAGCACAGCGCGATTGCCCGCTACCGCCGGGCCTGAGCGCGGCGAGGTCCGTCTGTCGGACGGACTTCGTCAATAAAGGCCGTAGGGGAAGTACCGCAGGTAGATTTCCTGCAGTCGTCCGTCACGCGAGATCGCCGCAAGCGCGCTGTCGATGGCAGCCGCGAGCGGCGCCTCGTCCTGTCGCAGCATGATCGTCAGTCCCTCGCCCAGAAACCGTTCCGAGACATAGGCGCCCCCCATGAGCGCGCAGCATCCTTCCGACGTCTCGCCCGCGGCCCAGAACGAAAGCTGGAGGGCATCGGCGAAGACCGCATCGACCCTGCCCTGCTTCAGGGCGTCGAGCATGGCACCGCGATCGTCGAAGCCCGTAACCCGGACATCAGGGAAAAAGGCCTTCAGCATGGCTTCGTGGGCCGTACCGGTCACGACGCCGACCGGACGGTCACGGAGCGCGGTAACGTCATCGCCGGCAAACCCCGCCTTGACGTTACGCACGAAGCGCGCCGGCAGCATCATGTAGGGTCGAGAAAAGGCGAAGCGGCGGCGGAGATCTTCTGTGACCGCGACGCCGGCGACAACTGCCTCCCCCTGGCCGTTCGCAAGCGCTGTTTCGAGCTCGGCATAGGGCATTGCCTGGATCTGGCATTTGGCCTCGATGCCGAGTTCGGCGCAGATTTCGCGCACAAGCTCGATATGGAAACCGGCGAGACGGCCGGTCTGGTCGGCGAAATTGAACGGCGGAAAATCGGTGGCCGTAAGGAAGCGCAGGCGCAACAGCGCCGACAGATCCGGCCGAGGCACGCGTTCATGGGCATCGAACAGCACAGGCAAATCCTGCGCACGCGCCCGCTCGATCGTCGCCGCTGCAAAAAGTAGCACCGACATAATTGATACAAGGAATGCGCGCACCCCCCTTGAATCCGGGGATGAAACTTTAACGTGTGTCATTATGATCCGTCCGGGGCAATCTGGGGCGTCATCGACCGATGACGGTTTATCAGAACGATGCGAGCCGGGGAATACGAAAGGCGACCAATCGAGGTCGCCTCGAGGACTGGATTTGCGCATTTTGACGACGGCCGCGAAAGCGCGCTGGGCGACGAAATACTGTCGCCGCTCGAAGCCGAGGTACTAGCGCTCAAACAGCTCGGCTTTTCCAAACCGTTGATCGCCCGGATGGGTTGCAAGGCACTGGTCAACGGCACCACGATCGAGCGGGAACTGCTGAGCAATGGCGGCGTGGAAGAGAGCGCCTACTACGAGGCCGTCGCCCGATCCCTCGATCTCCCCTTCCTGGACCATATCGCGCCGGAGAGCCTGATGGACCGGGCAGCGCTGGATTGCCAGCTCCGGCGACCGACCATCGTGCGGCTCCACGACGCCCAACGGCCGCCGGTGACAGCAATAGCACCAGAAGCGCATCAGCTCGCGGCTCTGGCTGAACGGCTGGCAAGGCATCCGAGCCTGAAGCAGGCGCTCGCGATCGCATCTCCCGCCACAATCCGCAAGGCGGTCTGGGAGGCCGGCGCAGAACGCCGTGTCCAGGCAACGGCGAACGCCCTTTTCGAGGAAACCCCACGCCTGTCGGCGCGGATCGTCATGACGGGCAGGCAGGGATTTTATGCCGGCGCGCTGTCAAGCGCCGGGATTTCCGCCCTGCTTTTCGCCGCCGGTCCGGTCATGCTCTGTCTTCATATCATGCTGTCGCTACTTTACTTTTGTTCGCTTATCCTGCGGCTGACCGCACTTTTCCATAAAAGGCCGCGCCCGGGACCTCCCCTTGTCGTTGCAGGAGGCGAGATCCTGCCGGTCTACACAGTCATGGTGGCTCTCTACCGCGAGGCGGCGGTCGTCAGGCAACTGATCGGCTCCCTCGAACGGATCGACTGGCCGCGCTCGCGGCTCGATATCAAGCTCGTCTGCGAAGCGGACGACAGCGAAACGATATCGGCAATCAAGGCGCTTCGCCTGGGACAGCAATTCGAGATCGTCGCCGTTCCTCCCATCGGACCGCGCACCAAACCGAAGGCGCTCAGCTACGCGCTGGCCGGCGCGCGTGGCGACTACGTCGCGATCTATGACGCCGAGGACCGGCCGCATCCCGGCCAGTTGAAGGAAGCATATGCAAGCTTCCGCGCCGCGCCCGAAGACATCGCCTGCCTGCAGGCGCCGCTGATCATAAGCAACACGCAGGATTCGTGGATCAGCGCCCTTTTCTCTCTCGAGTATTCGGCACTGTTTCGAGGACTGCTGCCGGTCCTCGCCCGATACCGGATGCCGCTGCCGCTCGGCGGCACATCCAATCATTTTCGCACGGACGTGCTGAAGGCCGCAGGAGGCTGGGATCCCTACAACGTGACTGAGGATGCCGATCTCGGTATGCGGCTCTACCGTCTCGGCTACCGCTCGCAGACAATACGGCGGCAGACACTCGAGGACGCCCCTGTGAAGGCGCGTGTCTGGGTCGGGCAACGGACGCGATGGTTCAAGGGCTGGTTGCAGACCTGGCTGGTCATGATGCGCGAGCCGGCCCTCGCACGGCGAGAAATGGGACTTGCCGCTTTCGTCGTGTTCCACCTTCTGATCGGCGGTATGCTGATCTCCTCGCTCGCCCATCCGGCGATCCTGCTTTTCCTCGGGATATCAGCCGTGGCCATGATGCGCAATCCCGCCGAGGATATTGCTCTCCTGGACGGTATCCTGTTCGGAATCGACGCCATCAACATCTTCGGCAGCTATGCTACCTTCTTGGCGCTTGGCGCGTCGGTGATGATCGAGCATGAAAAGAGGCTGGTCGGCTGGCGCTGGGTCGCCACTCCGCTCTACTGGATGATGGTTTCCTATGCCGCTTGGCGGGCCGCTCTCGAACTGAAAACCAAGCCATTCTTCTGGAACAAGACGCCGCATCAACCAAGGCGGTCTGCCGATGGCGCAGAAAACTGCGATGTGCTCTCGCTCAAGGGCGCCGTGGCGAGCGAAGGCGGAACTTGACCGCTAGCCGGCGAACGCGCAGATATTTGCCGGTGCCGCACACAACACGCCGATCCCCGTCACCGATACCGCAGCTCTGGGAGCTCGAAACTTGACCGACGCACAAGGAAAAAGCAGCCCCGCGACCTGGCACAAGGTTCCGGGGGCAATCTGGGCAATTGGCTTCGTGTCGCTGTTCATGGATATTTCCTCGGAAATGATCCATGCCATCCTGCCCCTCTATCTGGTCACAGTACTTGGCACATCGACACTCACCGTCGGTATCATCGAGGGCGTCGCCGAAGCGACAGCAGCGATAACCAAGGTCTTTTCCGGCGCGCTCAGCGACTGGCTGGGCAAGCGCAAACTTCTGGCAGCCATCGGCTATGGCCTTGCCGCGCTCACCAAGCCAATCTTCCCGCTCGCCCCCAGCGTGGGATGGCTGGTCGGGGCACGCTTCATCGACCGGATCGGCAAAGGAATCCGAGGAGCGCCGCGCGATGCGCTGGTTGCGGATATCTCTCCGCCCGAACTGCGCGGCGCGAGCTTCGGGCTACGGCAATCGCTGGACACTCTGGGCGCGCTGCTCGGGCCGTTGCTCGCCATTTTTTTCATGTGGGTCGTCAGCAATGACTTCACAACCGTATTCTGGATCGCCGTCATTCCGGCCTTCATCTCCTCCGGGCTGATCATCGTCGCGGTGAAGGAGCCCAAACGCAGCGAACCGGTGCGCGCCGTGCGCATGCCGCTCGGCCGCCGCGAACTGGGCCGGCTCAGCACCACCTATTGGTGGGTCGTAGCGGTTGGCTCCGCATTCACGCTCGCGCGGTTCAGCGAGGCGTTTCTGGTCCTGAAGGGAGAGGACATCGGGTTGCCGATCGCACTCGTTCCGGCGGTGATGGTGGTGATGAACATTGCCTATTTCCTGTCCGCCTATCCGGTCGGGGCGCTATCAGACGAGATGAACCGGATGACACTGTTGATAATTGGCCTTCTTCTGCTGCTCGCCGCCGATCTCGTGCTCGCCTTTTCATCAAGCCTGACCGGTCTCGTGCTCGGCGCCACGCTATGGGGCCTGCACATGGGCTTCACGCAGGGCCTGCTTTCGACGCTCGTCGCCGATACCGCACCGGCCGAACTGCGCGGCACGGCGTTTGGCGTGTTCAACCTGATCACCGGCGTGGTGCTTCTGGCCGCGAGCGTCATAGCCGGCCTGCTCTGGGATGCGACCGGCCCGAGAGGCACATTTCTCGCAGGCGCCAGCTTCACCCTCATGACGCTTGCGGGACTTGCGTTTTTGGAAGCCAGGCGCCGGCGCAACGCGAACGGTGCGGCATAAGACACGGAAGGGAATAAGCGCCGGAAAACCGGCGGTAAACCGTCGTTGCTCGCGGCCGGGCAAACAGGCCCAGGTCACTGGAAAGTCAATGGAGCGGGTGAAGGGAATCTATCTGCTTGCTAAGTCGTTGATTTATAAGAAATCATTTATCTCTTATGCCGTGGATACCGCGCTGGATACCGTAGGAATCTTGAGATGTTGAGAGCTTATCTGAGACGCTTAAATCAGGCAAATTCACTGCGCCGCGATGGACTGAATGCGATAATTCCAAGTCCATTTGTCGAGGGGTGGGAGGTTGGGAAAGCTCACGTAGGAGTTAATCGCCCGCATTTGGTTTGGCGGAATACTCACGTATTCCCTAGCCGTGTTCTGACCGACTGTGACACACGATGAGGGAGCGGGGCAGTCTTGCAGCGTCACCAACAGTTCGATCTGGGTGATGGTGTGACGGGAGTTGTTTTTAGCGTTCCCAGTCAGCTTCCAGCTACCATAGGTATTGCTGAGATATAGGTCCGAGAGTGATAACTGGTCGGCCTGAACGAGGCTACGGGCCTGCTCATACCTTCGGGCGTTATTCTTGGCATTGGTGTCGATGAGAAGCCAAATGCCTCCCACGACCAGCACCGCGAAGCCGATTGTCTGAAGCGGAAACCTGAAGAGTATTGCTAGAAAAATCAGTCCACAAAATATGCCGATTACCCAAGCCATACTTGCCCCCGCAAATCATTCTAGCCTTGAAGCACTATCCGGTATTATTTTTGCGTTGTGAACTGCTCCGGTGTTTATCCTGACAATGGAAGGTTTTCTGATCGACAGCAGGTGGAGTGGATTTCGATTCCCGTGAGACGACGAAGGTTCGATTACGAAAACTGGAATCGAACTTGGCGAGCTAACTCATTGAAAACTATGAGACATACAGCGTTACGGTATCGGCAACGCGGTATCCGCTCGGACCGTTCTCGATACCGTAAATGCGCAACCCTGTGCCTTTTACAGCGCGAAAATAGGGGAGATTTTTGGGAGTTTTTATCCTCTAAAACACTTGCCGGAGAAACGCATTTCTCTATCTAAGCGTTTGAAAGTAAAAGGTTTTTTTGCTGGAGCGGGTGAAGGGAATCGAACCCTCGTATTCAGCTTGGGAAGCTGCTGCTCTACCATTGAGCTACACCCGCGACAGGCGCACAGATCCAACAGATCCCCGGATCTGTCAAGGGCGAAGAAGATTTCGCCGCGCCATCGGCACGGTTCCAGCGGCAACGGCATCAAGTTTTAACCTTCGGCGCGCAGACTGGGGACATGTTACCAGCCTGATATTGCTTCGGATTGCCCCAAAATGGATTCCCTTCGCCGCCTGATCGAATCGCACCGCTTCGAAACCACCATAACCTTCCTGATCCTTCTGAACGCCTTCACGCTCGGGTTGGAAACATCACCTGTTCTCCTCAGCCGTTACGGCTCGTTCCTCTACGCGCTCGACCACACGCTCCTTGGCATATTCGTGCTCGAGATTCTCGCGCGCCTTGCCGTTTATCGCGGCAGTTTCTACCGCGACCCTTGGCGACTCTTTGATCTGCTGGTCATCAGCATATCCATCGTGCCGGCAACGGAAACGGTTTCGATCCTAAGGGCATTGCGCGTGCTGCGCCTGTTCCGGCTCATCTCGATCGTCCCGTCGATGCGGCGGGTCGTAGGCGGACTCTTTTCAGCTCTTCCCGGCATGGGGTCCATCTTCCTGCTGCTGAGCCTGGTCTTCTATGTCTCGTCGGTCGCGGCGACCAAGCTCTTCGCGACGGATTTTCCGGAGCTCTTCGGAAATATCGGCAAGTCGGCCTTCACGCTGTTCCAGGTCATGACGCTGGAGGGCTGGACAGGCGACGTCGTGCGTCCGGTCATGGAAATCCAGCCACTCGCCTGGGTGTTCTTCATTCCGTTCATTGTGGCGACATCCTTCACGGTCCTCAATCTCTTCATCGGGATCATCGTGTCTTCCATGCAGGCGGAACATGAGCTTCCACGCGCGCAGGATCACGATGTCATCAAGGGAAACCAGGAGCACATTCTAAGCGAATTGAAGGAATTGCGCCGGGAGATCGCGGCGCTGCGCCAGGTATCAGACCGGGCGGAAGTGCTTTGAAAGCTTGAGTCCCTGTGCCTGATAGTTGGAGCCCAGTCCACTGCCATAGAGGCCTTCCGGCGGCTCCTGCATATGCTCATAGACGAGCCGGCCAATGACCTGCCCGTGCTCGAGAATGAAGGGGACTTCATGGCTCCTCACCTCGAGCACCGCGCGGCTCCCGGCGCCGCCGGCGCCCGCATGGCCGAAGCCAGGATCGAAGAAACCGGCATAGTGGACCCGAAACTCGCCAACCAGCGGATCGTAGGGCGTCATTTCAGCGGCATAGAGCGGCGGCACGTGAACGGCCTCACGCGAGACGAGGATATAGAACTCGTCGGGATCAAGGATCAGTTCCTCGCGACCGCGGCTGTGAAGCGGCTCCCAGAAATCGAGCACGTCATGGGCCGCCTTGCGATCGACATCGATCACCGAGGTATGGTGCTTGCCACGATAGCCGATCAGACCTTCAGGTCCGGTTCCCTTGAGATCGATCGAAAGCGCTATACCGCCACCGGAGACGTTGGGTGCTTCGCTGGCGACAAGCGTTTCGGCCCTATGCAATTGGAGAAGTTCGGCGTCGTTCAGCACCGAATCCCCGACCCTGAAGCGGATTTGCGACAGACGCGAGCCACGGCGCACGATGACGGGGAAGGTGCGCGGGCTGATTTCAAGATAGAGCGGGCCACTGTAGCCCGCCGGGATCTTATCAAATTCCTGGGCGTGATCGACCATGACGCGGGTGAAGATATCGAGCCGCCCGGTCGAGCTTTTGGGGTTGGCCGATGCGGACATGTCCGAAGGAAGGTCGAGGCTCTCCATCAGTGGCACGATATAGACGCAGCCCGTTTCCAGCACCGCCCCCTGCTCCAGGTCAATCTCGTGCAGCGTCAGGCGCTCGAGCTTGTCGGCTACCTTATGATCGCGGCCCGGCATGAAACTGGCGCGAACGCGAAGCGCCTTGGACCCCAATCTCAAATCGAGGCTCGCCGGCTGGATTTGGTCATGGTCGAGCATGGATTCGCTTTTCAGCCGCCCATTGCCGAACAGCGCGCCTATTGCGCGATCCGCCAGGATACCCGTAGTCCGCTTCATTTTTCCCATCCCGTTTTGTTCGACAAAACCAAAGTCCAGGAATTGACGCAAGTATGCGATCGGCGTATTGGAGCCTTATCCCGTGGTGATTTGGCCGGTCGGCTTGCAGCCACGTTAAACAAATGGCTAAAATGACCGGGTGCTAGAAACCGGTCCGATTTCGCGACCGGTTTTTTTGTTTTTGAAAGGCGTAATGGCATGAGCAAAAACTGGCGCCCGGCAACGCAACTGGTCCATGGCGGGACCCTTCGCTCACAATATGGCGAGACATCCGAAGCGATCTTCCTGACGCAGGGGTTCGTCTACAAGACGGCGGAAGCTGCGGAAGCCCGCTTCAAGGGCGAGGACGACGGCTTCATCTACGCCCGCTACGGCAGCCCGACGAACGACATGTTTGAGAAGCGCATGTGCCTTCTCGAAGGCGCCGAAGAAGCGCGCGCAACCGCCTCCGGCATGGCGGCCGTGTCCGCCGCCATCCTCTGCCAGTTGAAAGCCGGCGACCATATCGTCGCCGCCCGTGCACTCTTCGGCTCCTGCCGCTGGGTGGTGGAAACACTGGCTCCGAAATACGGCATCGAATGCACGCTGGTCGACGGTCGTTTCCTCGAAAACTGGGAGAAGGCGATCCGGCCGAACACCAGGGTCATGTTCCTCGAAAGCCCAACCAACCCGACACTCGAAGTGGTTGACATCGCCGGCGTTGCAAAGCTTGCGAACCAGATCGGCGCCACTCTGGTGGTCGACAACGTGTTCGCCACCCCGCTGTTCCAGAAGCCACTCGAACTCGGCGCTCATGTCGTCGTCTATTCGGCGACCAAGCATATCGACGGACAAGGCCGCTGCCTCGGCGGAGTCGTGCTATCGGACAAGGAATGGATCAAAGAGAAATTCCAGGATTATTTCCGTCACACCGGACCTGCAATGTCGCCCTTCAACGCCTGGACACTGTTGAAGGCCGTCGAGACACTGCCGATCCGCGTTCGCCAGCAGACCCAAAGTGCATCGCGCATCGCCGATTTCCTCGCCGGCCAGAAACAGGTGGCCAAGGTGATCTATCCGGGGCGCGCGGACCATCCCCAGGCCGAGATCGTCGCCCGGCAGATGACCGGCGGCTCGACACTGCTCGCCTTGGAACTCAAGGGTGGAAAGGCTGCCGCCTTCGCGCTCCAAAACGCACTGGACATCGTCAAGATCTCGAACAATCTCGGCGATACCAAGAGCCTGATCACCCATCCGGCGACCACAACACACAAGAACCTGACCGACGAGGCGCGCGCCGAACTCGGCATTTCCGGCGGCACCCTCAGACTGTCTTGCGGGATCGAGGACACCGACGACCTGCTCGAGGATTTCGCAAGAGCGCTGAAATCAGTCGCCGCCTGAGCAGAACCCTAAAACGGGCCCTCCCGGACCAAAAAAAGTCCGGGGAGGCCACCTTGCGCGCTTTTGCGCGCTTCCTTAACCGATTGCATTAGCCTTAACCGACGAAATGCCGAAGCTTTTGGGTGCCACGGAAACGGCATTCCTTGACCATGGCCGCGTGCTGTAACATATGGTTAGCAAAGCTTTAAAAAGGTCAAGCGCATGTATCGAGCCCTCACGCGGAATATCGAAGTGAGTGTCGAACCTTACTATCTGGAGGAGCAATCCGATCCGGAAGACAGTCGTTATGTCTGGGGATACCATGTCGTGATCGCCAACCACTCCAGGGTCCCGGTGCGATTGATGAATCGCTATTGGCACATCACGGACCAGAACGGCCAAGTCGATGAGGTCAGCGGCCCCGGCGTGATCGGGGAGCAGCCGCGGCTGAAGCCGGGCGATACTTACGAATATTCGTCCGGCTGCCCGCTCGACACGCCATCGGGCATGATGTTCGGCCACTACCAGATGAAGACCGATGATGGCGAGGTCTTCGATGTTGCCATACCGGCCTTTTCCCTCGACGCGCCGGGATTGCTGCGCGTGCTGAACTGAAAACGGCGAGGCCCCAGACCCCGCCGCTTCCGCTCTTCACATTTTCGAGCGATCAGGCGCTCTGGACTTCCGCCGCTTCGTAGCGATAGGTGGTCGAGCAGAACTCGCAGGTCACCGCGATCACACCGTCTTCCTGGCTCGCATCGATCTCTTCGTCGGAGAACCCCTTGAGCACGCCCTTGATCTTGTCACGCGAGCAGCTGCAATGGTCAAACACCGGCTGCGGGTTATAGACACGCACACCGCGCTCGTGGAAGAGACGGAACAGAAGACGCTCGACCCCGACCTGCGGATCGGTCAACTCGTCGGCGTCGATCGTCTCCACCAACATCCGTGCCTCGGACCAGGCATCATCCTCGGTGAACTCGTACTCTCCGTCGTCGCCATCGCCGCCATGCAGATCCGGCTGACGCATGCGATCCGGCGCTTCTGGAAGAAACTGCGCGATCAGGCCGCCTGCCCGCCAATTGTGACGCGGCTTGCCTTCCTCGTCGCGATCGAAAAGCTCGGCCACGCCCAGGCGCACGCGGGTCGGGATTTGCTCAGACTGGCGGAAATAGACGCCGGCGATTTCCTCGAGCGAGGCACCGTCAAGCGGCACGATCCCCTGGTAAGGCTGCATATGGTTGCCCTGGTCGATCGTGAAGGCGAGGATGCCCTTCCCCAGCAAAGCCTCGGGCGAGGTTCTGCCTTCCTCGGTCGCCTTTGCCAGCGCTTCCTCGTCGAAACGCGCATAGGCGCGCAGATTCTCCGGCGTGGAAAAATCGGCGACCAGAAGGTCTACCGGGCCATCGCTCTTGGTCTGGACGATGAACTTGCCTTCGAACTTCAACGACGTGCCGATCAGCACGGTGAGCACCATTGCCTCGGCAAGCAGGCGCGCGACCGGCTGCGGATAATCGTGACGCCCTAGAATGGTATTCACCAAGGGGCCGAGCTGCACGGCCCGGCCGCGCACATCAAGACCTTCGACCTGGAACGGTACAACCCGGTCGTCACCGGCGAAATCCAATTCGCCAAGCCCCGTTACCCTGTCTGTCATTATTGCACTCCCTTGCGCCGAAGCGCTCGAACCGTCGGGGCGCATGCCCTCGAATTTACCGCACACATGGTATCGAGCAGCAAGAAGGTCAAGAATGCCGGCAGCAAGCGCCCGCACTCCGAAGAGCGCCTTTATACCGACGCCTTATATCGCCCCCAGGCACCAGGCAAGTATGGACTTCTGCGCATGCAGACGGTTTTCGGCCTCGTCGAAGACGACAGACTGCGGTCCGTCAATGATCTCGTCGGTCACCTCCTCGCCGCGATGAGCCGGAAGACAATGCATGAACAGCGCATCCTCATTGGCTTGCGCCATCAACGCGGCGTTGACCTGGAACGGCTGGAAGACGTTATGGCCGCGCGCCTTGTGCTCCTGGTTCATGGAAATCCAGGTATCGGTGATCACCGCATCGGCTCCCGCGACGGCGCGCTCGGCCTCGTGGCACAGCATGATGTCGCCGCCATTGTTGCGCGCCCAGTTGAGGATCTTGTCGTCCGGCTCGGAGCCCAACGGAACGGCCATGTTCATCCGGTAACCGAAGCGGGCGGCCCCCTCGACCAGCGAATGCAGGACGTTGTTGCCATCGCCCGTCCAGGCAAGGGTCTTGCCCTTAACCGGTCCGCGATGTTCCTCGAAGGTCATGACATCGGCCATTATCTGGCAGGGATGGGTGCTGTCTGTGAGCGCGTTGATGACCGGCACGGTGGCGTGTTCGGCCATTTCCAGGAGCCGCGAGTGATCGGTCGTGCGGATCATGATCGCATCCACGTAGCGCGACAGCACCTTGGCCGTGTCACCGATCGTCTCCGCGCGGCCGAGCTGCATTTCTGTGCCGGACAGAAACAAGGTCTCGCCGCCGAGTTGCCGCATCCCGACGTCGAAGGACACGCGGGTGCGGGTCGAGGGCTTCTCGAAGATCATCGCCAGCATCTTGCCGGCGAGCGGCTTGTCGGCGGAACCGGCCTTGGTAGCCTGCTTGCGTGTCTTTGCATCCTCGAGGATCGCACGCAAATCGGAAGCGGACATAGCCGAGAGATCGAGAAAATGTTTGGGAGATGCCATCACTTGCAACCTGATTAGGCCTGAGCCACGTGTTTGACGGAGTTCTTCTGAAGGCGTTCGGCCGCCAGATCAAGGCGCTTCAGACCCTCGCGGGCTTCCTCCGCGGTCGTGGTGAGCGGCGGAAGCAGTCGGATCACGTTGTCACCGGCCGGAACGCCGAGAATATGCTCGGCGCGCATGGCCTGAAGCAGCTCGCCGGAAGGGATCTTCGCCTTGATACCGAGCATCAGACCCTCGCCGCGGATTTCGTCGATGATGTCCGGGTAGCGGTCCTTCAGGGCGGCGAGGCCTTGGCGGAACACCAGTGCGACATCGCGCACATGCTCCAGAAAACCTTCGGCGAGAACGACATCGAGCACGGCGTTTCCGACCGCCATGGCCAGCGGATTGCCGCCATAGGTCGACCCGTGGGTGCCCGCCTTCATGCCGGATGCAGCCTCGGCCGTCGCGAGGCATGCACCGAGCGGAAAACCACCACCGATGCCCTTGGCGACAGCCATGATATCCGGCGTGATGCCAGCCCATTCATGCGCGAAGAACTTTCCTGTCCGGCCGACGCCACTCTGGACCTCGTCGAGGATGAGGAGAAGGCCGTTCTCGTCGCAGATCTGGCGCAGCGCGCGCAGGAATTCCCTGGACGCAGTCCTGATACCACCCTCACCCTGAACGGGCTCGATCAGGATCGCGGCGGTCGCATCGGTTATGGCGGCCTTTACGGCTTCGATATCGTCAAAGGCAACCTGGTCAAAGCCGGGGGCCTTGGGACCGAAACCTTCGAGATACTTTTCCTGACCGCCGGCGGCGATTGTCGCGATCGTGCGGCCATGAAAAGCGCCCTCGAAAGTGATGATATGGAATTTCTCCGGGTGCCCTTTGCTAAACTGGTAACGGCGCGCGGTCTTGATGGCGCATTCCAGCGCCTCGGCGCCCGAATTGGTGAAGAATACCTTGTCGGCAAAAGTTGCCTCGGTCAGCCTTTTGCCAAGCTTCTCCTGGCCGGGAACTTCGTACAGGTTGGAGAGGTGCCAGACCTTTTCCGCCTGAGACTTGATCGCCTCCACCAGATGGGGATGCGCATGACCAAGAGAATTCACCGCGACGCCGGCCGCGAAATCAAGATATCGCTCGCCATCCTCCGTGACCAGCCAGACCCCCTCGCCGCGCTCGAAACGCAGGGGCGCGCGCATGTAGGTTTCATAGAGGGGCGTGGCTTCAGCCATGATGGAACAACTCCTTCGGCAACCGAGAAAATGCAAATATGGATTTTTGATTTCACGGGCCGAGACACTCCCGAAAAAATCAAAAATGCCGCCTTTCGGCGGCGGTCGCACTATCGTCATTTCCCGCGACACTGTCAATAAAACTGCGCCCTCGCGGGGTTTATTCGACTTCCGGGCGGAGAAACACGTTATTGCCAGTTCTCCCGCCCGCGACACTCGGTACCTGGATAGCAAGTTGGGGAAAACTTCGAAATCGATTCGCGATGATTCGCCCGACTCTTGTCACGGAGTCAGCCTCACACTAGGTTAACATTAGATTAAGAGATTGCATGCGGCGGAAGTAGTCACCGAAAGTATCGAGGATATTTTGCTTCGGATTCATTCGAAGCAACGGTGAGGGATTCTGCCATCAAAACGCGACTAGCGGAGATATTGGCATGAACTGGACAGACGAGCGCGTCGAAAAACTGAAAAGACTTTGGTCCGAAGGCCTGAGCGCAAGCCAGATCGCGGCCCAACTGGGCGGCGTAAGCAGAAACGCCGTCATCGGCAAGGTTCACCGGCTGAACTTGCCCGGGCGCGCCAAGTCGGGAGGAAGCACCGCAGCGACGCGTGCAGCAAAGCGCCCGACATCTGCTCTGCGGGCCCCGAACTACGCATCGCGCGCGACGATCCGGACTGTTGCTCGCGCCTCCGGCTCCAACATGATCAAGGAAGAAGTCGAGATCGACGGCCTGGAGGAAACCGAGATCGTTCCATCCAGCAATGTGGTCGTGCCGATTTCCCGTAAGCTCGTGCTGACCGAATTGACGGAGCGGACCTGCAAGTGGCCGATCGGCGACCCGATGACGGACGAATTCCACTTCTGTGGCTGCGAGTCCCCGGACAACTCGCCCTATTGCAGCTATCACGCGAAACTCGCCTATCAGCCGGTGTCCGAGCGCCGGAAGACTGCCCGGTAAGCCATAGCGTACAAAGCAACCGAAAAACGGGCCGTCAGGCCCGTTTTTTTGTGTCTCGCCAGAAGACCTGAGATCAGGCTTCCATGGAATACCCGGCACCGCGGACGGTGCGGATGACATCCTGCATGTTCGAGAAATTCAGCGCCTTTCTCAGCCGTCCGACATGGACGTCGACGGTGCGTTCATCGACATAGATGTCATGGCCCCAGACGCCATCGAGCAATTGCGAGCGCGAGTAGACCCGGCCTGGCGAGGACATGAGGAACTCGAGCAGACGGAATTCCGTCGGACCGAGGCGGACTTCACGGCTCTTGCGGTGGACGCGATGGGTTTCTCGATCGAGCTCGATGTCGCCGCAGCGAAGGACGCTGGAGAGCACTTCCGGACGCGCTCGGCGCAACATGGCCTTGACGCGGGCCATCAGCTCCGGCGTCGAAAAGGGCTTGACGACATAGTCATCGGCGCCCGTGGCAAGTCCGCGCACCCGCTCGCTCTCCTCGCCCCGAGCCGTCAGCATGATGATCGGAAGGCGCTCCGTCTCCGGGCGCATACGTAGTCTGCGGCACAGCTCGATTCCGGAAACACCCGGCAACATCCAGTCGAGGATCAGGAGGTCGGGAATCCGCTCCTGGAGACGCAACTCGGCTTCGTCACCGCGCAGGATCGTTTCCACCTCGTAGCCTTCGGCTTCGAGATTGTAGCGGAGAAGCACGCTCAGGGCTTCCTCATCTTCAACGACAGCTATCTTGGGCAACATCGTCTTGCTCATCCTTGGCGATGGAAATTATTCGGTTACCGCGCCGATATTCGCCGTCAGGTCGTCCTTCGGCCGCTCCCCCTCCGGCTGCGCACCGGTGGTCATATAGTAGATCGTCTCAGCGATATTCGTGGCGTGATCGCCAATGCGCTCGATATTCTTGGCGCAGAAGAGAAGATGCGTGCAGCTGGTAATGTTGCGCGGATCTTCCATCATGTAGGTCAGCAGCTCACGGAACAACGAGGTATACATCGCATCGATTTCCTCGTCGCGGTCGCGGATCGACTTGGCTTTTTCCGCAGAGCGCGTCGTGTAGACGTCGAGAACTTCCTTCAGCTGCACGAGAGCAAGCTCGGAAAGGTGTTCTATGCCACGAGCGAGCTTGCGCGGCACACCCGTACCCTGCACGGCCATCACCCGCTTTGCATTGCTCTTGCCGAGATCGCCGACCCTCTCCAGATCGTTGGCTATGCGAAGAGTACCGATAATCTCGCGCAGGTCCGAGGCGACAGGCTGGCGGCGAGCGATCGTGACGATTGCCTTGTCGCCGATTTCACGCTCGGCACTATCCATGATGGCGTCGTCGGAGATGACCTTCTGCGCAAGCGCCACATCGCCGTTTACGAGGGCGCGCACGGAATCAGCAACCATCTGCTCTGCAAGGCCGCCCATCTCCGAGATGCGCCGCATCAGATACTTTAGTTCCTCATCAAACGCGGAATAAATATGCGAAGTAGACATGAGCAAGGTTCCTGTTCTTGAGACGGCGACGGCACCGGTTCGGATATCAGCCGAAGCGGCCCATAATGTAATCCTGGGTGCGCTGATCGTCCGGATTGGTGAACATCTTGTCTGTATCATTCTCCTCCACCAGGAGCCCCAGATGGAACATGGCGGTACGCTGAGACACACGAGCGGCCTGCTGCATCGAATGGGTGACGATGACGATAGTGAAATTGGTGCGCAACTCGTGAATGAGTTCCTCGACCTTGGCGGTAGCGATAGGATCGAGAGCCGAACAGGGTTCGTCCATCAGGATCACTTCCGGGCTGACCGCGATTGCGCGCGCAATGCACAGACGCTGCTGCTGGCCGCCCGACAGGCCCGTGCCAGGGCTGTCCATACGGTCCTTTACCTCGTTCCACAGACCCGCCTTCTGCAGCGCGGAAGAAACAATCTCGTCCAGATCCGACTTCTTGTTGGCCAGGCCATGGATGCGCGGGCCATAGGCCACGTTCTCGTAAATCGACTTGGGGAACGGATTGGGCTTCTGGAACACCATGCCGACCTTGGCACGAAGCTGCACCGGATCCACCTTCGGATCGTAGATGTTCTCGCCGTCAATCGAGATATGACCTTCGACGCGGCAGCTATCGATCGTATCGTTCATGCGATTGATGCACCGCAGGAAAGTCGACTTGCCGCAGCCAGACGGGCCGATGAAGGCCGTGACCGTGCGGGGCCGGATCTCAATACTCACATCCCTGATGGCCTGCTTGTCGCCATAAAAGACTTGAACATCACGGGCGGAAATCTTCGATTCATTCATGGCTGCAGCCTTCGTCATCGCCGTCGTCGTTGACATATCGATCATGATTTCGCTCCGGTTACCAACGACGCTCGAAGCGGCGGCGAAGAATTATTGCAATCAGGTTCATCAGTAGCAGGAACACCAGCAGTACGATAATCGCACCAGATGCGCGCTCAACGAATGCCGGGTCCCCGCGCTGGGTCCAGTTGTAAACCTGGACCGGAAGGGCAGAGGCCGGATCGAAGAAACCCTCCGGCGGGCCTGCCGGATATTCACGCACAAATGCCACCATGCCGATGAGCAGCAGCGGAGCGGTCTCACCGAGAGCCCGGGCGAGGCCGATGATCGTACCCGTCAGAATGCCAGGCATCGCCAGCGGCAGTACATGGTGGAAGGTCGACTGCATTTTCGAGGCACCGACGCCCAGCGCCGCATCGCGGATCGACGGAGGCACCGCCTTGAGTGCGGCCCGCGTGGCGATGATGATGGTCGGCAGCGTCATCAGGGTCAGGACGAGACCGCCGACAATGGGCGCGGACTGCGGAAGACCTGCGAAATTGATAAGAACCGCCAAGCCGAGAATACCGAACACGATCGAGGGCACCGCGGCCAGGTTCCCGATATTCACTTCGATCAGATCGGTGAAGCGGTTCTGAGGGGCAAACTCCTCAAGGTAGATCGACGCAGCGACACCGAGCGGCAGGGACAACACGAACACGATCAGCATCATGTATGCAGAGCCGAGAATGGCAATGCCCAGGCCGGCCGCCTCAGGACGCGTGTCGGAGGCATCCGGCGCAGTAAAAAAGGACCAGTTGAAACGGGTCGTGAGGATGCCCGCTTCCTTGAGCTTGTCCGCCAGCATCAGCTGCTCGGGTGAGACATTGCGGTCAAGCTGCGCGCTCTCCATGGTCACGCGCCCCTTGTAATAGCCGTCGATACGCCCCGCAGCCAGCAGTTTGAACGAGACCGTCTCTCCGATGGTCGAAGGATCGGCAATAACACTATTGCGGATATCTGCCGGCGCTTCCTTGGAAATCAGTTCCGCCGCCTTCTTGACGTTGAGCCCCTCGACCGAGACACCCTTGGCCGCCATCGTGTCGGCGAGCGCCTTCTCGATCAACGGTGCGTAGCCGAACGTCGATACCTTGGCAATCTTCGCGGGATCGCGGTCGCCATCCTTGTCCAGCTTGGCCGGGTCCAGGTAGATGTCCAGAACGATGTATGTCTGCTGAAAGGACGACAGGCCATTCGACAGAATCGAGAACAAGAGGCCGACAAGCGCTAGAATGCCGATCGCAACCGCGATCTTGCCCATCAGGCGGAACCGCGCCTCGGCCGCATTGCGGCGACGGGTACGGGCATCGACGGCCAAGAGCGACTTTCCCTGCTTTTCCGCGACAGAATTGCCGAATACGGTCATGTCGGTCATTCGTACTGCTCCCGGTATCTGCGCACAATGTAAAGGGCCAATACGTTCAGTCCAAGCGTCAGGACGAAGAGGGTCAGGCCAAGGGCAAAGGCAACCAGCGTCTCAGGACTCGCAAACTCGGTGTCCCCCGTCAGCTGGCTTACAATCTTCACCGTGACCGTCGTCATTGCCTCAAAAGGATTGAGATCAAGCTTCGCGGCGGCACCCGCCCCCATAACCACGATCATGGTCTCGCCGATCGCGCGGCTGGCCGCCAGCAGAATAGCACCGACGATGCCGGGCAAGGCGGCCGGCAGAATGACCTGCTTGACGGTTTCGGACTGCGTCGCGCCAAGGGCGTAGGAACCGTCGCGCAGGGCTTGGGGCACGGCGTTGATGATGTCGTCTGACAGCGAACTGACGAAGGGGATGATCATGACGCCCATGACAAGGCCAGCGGTAAGAACAGAGGAAGACGACGTTCCGAGGCCAAGAGGCTGGGCGATCCAGTCGCGCAGGAATGGGCCGACCGTGATCAGCGCAAAAAGACCGTAGACGATCGTCGGGATGCCGGCGAGGATTTCGATGGCAGGTTTGACCACGCTGCGCATCGTCGGGCCGGCATATTCGGACAGATAGACCGCGATCATCAACCCAAGCGGCACAGCGACGATCAGAGAAATCAGCGATACGTAGAACGTGCCCCAAAGCAACGGCAGGATGCCGAGGTCTGAACCTCCGCGGAACTGCGGGTTCCACACGGTGGAGAAGAAAAAGTCCTTTGCGGGATACAACTTGAAGAAATGGAAGGTCTCGAACAGCAGCGAGGCGACGATTCCGACCGTGGTCAGGATCGCGACCAACGAGGAGCCGAGCAGCAGCGCCTTGACGAAGCTCTCGCTCATATTGCGCGCCCGCATCTCCGGCCGGATTCGCAGATAGGCCCAAGGCCCGAGGCTCATGGCCAGCGCCAGGGCCGCGACAGCCATGGCCAAGTTCCCAGTCTTCGCGCTCTGCCGGAAGGCTATCGCCGCTTCGAGAAGCTCCGGCGGCACTTCGCCGCCCAAAGCAATGCCGACTTCCGCAAGGCGAGCTCGGACATTGCTCGGGTCCGCGCGCAATTGAGTGAGCTCAGTTTCATCCATCCCGCCCCGCGCGAGGACCGCGTCAAGCCCCTCGGCAATCCGGCGGACATCGGCCATGACCAGGCTGCGCGCGCCTCCATCCGGGATCACGCTGTCCGGGACCATGCCACTGACCCGTCCTTCAATAAGCATAGGCTGGAGAAACAGCCAGACAATCAAGAGGAGAAAAGCTGGAACCGCGGTGAACAACGCGACCGTTTGGCCATAGTAACTAGGAAGAGAGTGAAGCTTTGCGCCGCTCTTTGCCGCAAGTGCCACCGCACGCCGCCTGCCAAGAATATAGCCAAGCGCTGCAAGCACCGACACGACAAGGATAATGACGCCCACACTCATCTTGTCTGCACCTTCCGAAAACGCTGAAAACTGGCGGCGCGACAATCGCGCCGCCAGTCAATCTTCTGAATTACTTCAGGGGACCCATCGGGGTGCGAGCCTTGACGGCCGCCTGGGTCTTGGCAAGTTCCGGATCCGAGACGAGGCCATAAGCGGCCAGCGGACCGTTCGGGCCAGCCATGTCGTCAGACACGAAGAACTCGACGTATTCCTGCAAGCCCGGGATCACATCGAGGTGAGCGTTCTTGACGTAGAAGTAGAGCGGGCGCGAGACCGGATATTCACCCGATGCGATCGTAGCGACCGAAGGTGTTACGCCAGCCATGGTGCCGACGCGCAGCTTGTCGGTATTGTTCTGGTAGAAGGACAGGCCGAAGACGCCGATGGCGTTCTTGTTGGCATCGATGCGAGCCAGCGTCTCGGTGTAGTCACCGTCGATGTCAACCGAAACACCGTCGGTGCGCAGCGTCATGCAAGCCTTCTCGGCCGCCTTTTCATCGCCGCCATTGGCTGCCTTGAGCGCTTCCAGAGCGCCGTCTTCCTTGCAGCCGTCGATGATAACCTTCTCGTCGAACACTTCGCGGGTACCATGCTTGGTGCCCGGGATGAAGGCGAGGATGTCCTGTGCCGGCAGGTCGGCGCGGATCTCGTTCCACTTCTTGTACGGGTTGTCGATGAGCTTGCCGTCCTTCAGTACCGTGGCAGCAAGGGCGTTGTGCCAGTCGGCCTGGGTGAAGGCGAATTCCGCACCCTTGATGTCCGATGCGAAGACGATGCCGTCGTAACCGATGCGAACTTCCTGGATGTCTTTCACGCCGTTCTTGGCGCAGTTGTCGATGTCGGACTGCTTGATGCGCGAGGAAGAGTTGGCGATATCGATGGTGTTTTCGCCGACGCCTTCGCAAAGCTTCTTGCGGCCCGCACCCGAACCACCCGATTCAACGACCGGGGTCGCGAAGTCAGTGTTTTCGCCGAAGGCTTCGGCGACGATGGAAGCGTAGGGCAGAACGGTGGAAGAGCCAGCGATCTGGATCTGGTCACGAGCAACGGCGGCGCCAGTGAAGGCAACGGAAGCCACCAGCGCTGCTACCGAAAGTTTCAGAATGTTCATTTAGATCTCCCGTCAGTGGGCTTGTGTGTGGATGCGATTACAAACGGCACTCACTGCCGCCAAGCATCGGCACGACGTTCATACTCACTGTTGCCTCTCTCTTTTATGTCACTTTCATGAAACATTTGTGACAATTTATCCTATTGAATTTTTTAATATTTTTTGGTTGGCCGCGGAAAAATGCTATACTTATATGTCAAAAACGCACGGTAAAGTCCGTTCCCTTGCCGATTTCGGACTTCACGATCAGGCGGGCGCGGTGGCGGGTGAGGATATGCTTGACGATGGCAAGCCCCAGACCCGTACCCTTTTTCGACCGACTGTCGGCGACGCTGACGCGATAAAACCGCTCCGTCAGCCGCGGTACATGCTCGGCCGGGATGCCTGGCCCGTGGTCGACAATGCCGACCTCGACGGGCTCTCCCGCCGTATTGCGGATATAGACATCGACGACCTTTCCCTCCTGACCATACTTGCAGGCATTCTCCATCAGGTTCTCGAAAACCTGTACCAGTTCGTCGCGATCACCGACGACCTCGACCTTGCCTTCGGGCAGGTGCAGGCGGATGTCGACATTGAGTTCGGAAGCCAGAGGGGCGAGTGAGTCGCGAACATGGCCGATGACCGGCACCAAATCCACCATCTGGTCGGGCGCCAGATGCGCCTTCAGCTCGAGCCGCGACAGGGACAGTAAGTCGTCGACGAGGCGGCTCATGCGATTGGCCTGATCGAGCATGATGGCAAGGAAGCGCTCCTGCGCCTTCGGATCGGAGCGGGCCGGTCCCTGCATGGTTTCGATGAAGCCGCGCAGGGAAGCCAGCGGTGTGCGCAACTCATGGCTGGCATTGGCGACGAAATCGCTTCGCATGCGGTCAAGGCGGCGGAGTTCGGATATGTCGCGGAACGAAAGGAGATAGAGCTTTTCGCCTGTCCCTACTGTGGCCGACACCTCAATTGGCGCCGAGCGAACGATGTAGACGCGTTCGGAAGGCAGGCGTTCGGAATGCTCGATCTGGTTCGGCTCACCGGTCGCGATCGTTTCCCGGATCATGTCGAGAATGCTCGGAGAGCGCCACTTCACCGAAATATGCAGTCCCGGCGCCGGTGGGCCGAAGGCCTTGTCGGCAGCCTTGTTCTGGTGGACCAGGACTGCATTGCTGTCAAACACGAAGACCGGCAGATCAAGCGCGCAAAGCGTGGCATCGACAACAGGAAGCAGCAAATCACCTGGTTCAGGCGTGTCTGTCCGCCTGGATGGGGCGGCCGGGATATCCGCCGGGGGAAGCTGCCGGACCAGAACGGCAGCAACGGACAGGACCCACAAGATGACGGAAAACAGGGGTTCGGCACCAGCAAGATAGGCCGATACGGAAACGAGGGTCGCGGCCAAGAGGTAGGCCCAGCCCGACCGGACACGCTCCAGAAATCCCCCCCAACTATTTGGATTTTCAGCCAATCGTGCCTCGCTGGAGTATATTCGACATGAACCTAAACGAACCCTGATAGCGCCAATTCATGACAGATGTTTAGACCGCAAGCCATGAGGCGCGATTATTATCCCCTACCGATGAACCCGATCGGGGATATCAGCCGATGCTTGAACTGGTCGGGCAAATATGCGCTCACTGGAACATGGCCAAGGGCGCCGCAGTCGGCGCATCAACAGAGCGAATGGAAGGGAAATCATGGGAAAGCCGGAGGAAAACCGCGCGACTGAGATCACGATCAGGGGCGAGAAGCATATTTTCGATATCGACGATCCGAAGCTTCCCAAATGGGTCGACGATGCGGCGCTGTCATCGGACGGTTATCCTTATGACCAGAAAATGGATGAGGACGGCTACGAGGACGAGCTTGAGAGACTGCAGATCGAACTGGTCAAGGTTCAGTTCTGGCTTCAGAAAACCGGCAAGCGGGTGCTGGCGCTCTTCGAGGGCCGAGACGCGGCGGGCAAGGGCGGCACCATCCACAATATCCTTTCCTACATGAATCCGCGTTCGGCGCGGGTCGTGGCGCTGACCAAGCCGACGGAGACGGAACGCGGGCAGTGGTATTTCCAGCGCTATGTCTCGCATTTTCCAACCGCAGGCGAGTTCGTTCTTTTCGACCGCTCCTGGTACAACCGCGCCGTCGTCGAGCCCGTCAACGGCTTCTGCACCATGGAACAGTACGAGCAGTTCATGAAGCAGCTTCCCCACTTCGAAAAGCTCATCAAGCAGGAAGGCATTCATTTCTTCAAATTCTGGCTGAACATCGGGCAGGAAATGCAAATCGAACGCTTCCATGACCGGCGCCACGATCCCTTGAAGATCTGGAAGCTCTCGCCCATCGATATCGTCGCGCTCACCAAGTGGGACGACTATACCGAGAAGCGCGACCGGATGCTCAAGGAAACGCACACCGACCATGCCCCATGGACAGTCGTCAAAGCCAATGACAAACGCCGGGCACGGCTCAACGTCATACGCCACATGCTCAATTCACTGAGTTACGACGGCAGGGACGAGGACAAGATCGGCAAGCTGGACAAGAAAATCCTCGGCAGCGGTCTTGATTTCATTTTGTGAGCCCCCGCAAACACGAGCGGCGCGCATGCAAGGGGCACGCGGCGCTCTGGCCGGTCACTGACCCGGCAGGATGCGCACCGAATAGAGGTTCACGCCCTGGCCACGTCCACTCAGATCGCTGTTGAGGAGCAGGTGTCCGGGGGACGCCGGTGCGATCGCGCGGTCGAAAGTCACGCGGAAAATGACATCGGTCTTTTCCGTGCCGACGGTGAATCGGTGACGGGCGCAGTTGCCCATGCGGTCAAAATCGCATTCGACCGCGATCTGCGCCGAAGCATCGCCGGAGGCCTGCAGCGTCAGGGAAATGGTCGAGGTTCGTCCGGCCATCTGTTGCAGGACATCGACGGGGACGGTTATCTCGACATTGCCGTCGGCATCGGCGGACTTGGAGACGATATTCATGGCCGTGCCATCGCTGGCGGACACCACGTCGACAGCGGCGTTGCCACGTGGCCTGATCGCGTCGATACGCTTCGGCTCGAAGATCTCGATCCAGTCATCGGAAAAGGCCGCCTGGGTATCGAGCGTCTTCGGCTCCTGCGTCCCGGAAAAATCCTCCTCCTCGGCGCGCGGCGGCGGATTGGGAACGCTGGTATCACGCTCCGCCTCGGTTAGCAGCAGACCGGAGGTGTAGACCCACCATCCGCCCATGCCAACCGCTGCCAACAACACCGAAAAAACAAAGAGACGCGAAAAGAAATTCCCACGCTTCTTGCGATGACGGATGGCCGTGTCCGGCCTGAAGTCCATCCCTGGCCCTTCATCACCCGCAGTTTTTACATCCGGCCCAGATGCCGGCGCCTCTGCGGGCGAATCCCGTCTCTCGGCCCGCAAATCGCCGAAATCGCGCCGCGACGGCGAGACCTCTCGGGCATCGGCACGCATGGCCGCCTCGACCGGTGGGGCGGCTGGTGGTGCCTCGACGGGCGGAGTTCGCACGGGTGGAACAGGCGGCGGGGCCGATGCTTCCGGTGGTCGTGTCTCGGGTGCTGCCGCATGGAGTCGGCCGCGTTCCTCAAGCTCGATGGCATGGATCATGGCTTCCAGCCGATGACGCTGCTGCGCCACGATTTCCGGGTCGCTGATATTCTGTTTCTGCAGTCCGGTCTCGAGGGCGTGGCGCGCCGACTGATAGACACGGGCACGCGTTTCCGCATTGGCGCGATCCGATCGCTCTAGAGCGTTCCTGATTGCGGTTTCCAATCCGTTCACTAGCGGCCCTCGCCCCCTCGGCTGACATACCCGACATTTTTCGAGTCCTACAAGGATTCGGTAACGGTTGGCTTGCCGATCCGCAAGCCCTCGCTTTTGCCGCACAAACGATACCCAGAAGAAAGTGGCAGACTTTCGGCCCGACAGCATCGAAACCATGGCCGAAATCGGAGGCACACCCGCCGGCCTGCCGCAAAGGACGTGGATACGGCAACATCCCCATGGCGGATATGTTGCCACCGGGCGGCCTTTTCCTTGCGGTTTGCATCTGGTATGCAATTGACGTTTCCGTAAACGTAATAACATCCGAGGTACACAATGGCTCTCCCCCCGGTTCTCTCCGACAATCTCAGACTCCCGGTGGTGGCATCGCCTCTCTTCATCATCTCTCATCCGGAACTGACCCTTGCGCAATGCAAGGCCGGCATCATAGGCGCGTTTCCGGCCCTCAACGCCCGACCGGAGAGCCAGCTCGACGAATGGCTCGCAATGATCACGGAGGAACTCGCGTCCCATAACGCGAAAAATCCGGACAGCCCCGCCGCACCTTTCGCGGTCAACCAGATCGTCCATACCTCCAACAAGCGCCTTGAGCACGATTTGATGATGTGCGTGAAGTACAAGGTGCCGATCGTCATTTCCTCGCTCGGCGCAGTCCCGGAAGTCAACGCCGCCGTGCATTCCTATGGCGGGATCGTGCTGCATGACGTCATCAACAACCGCCATGCCAATTCGGCGATCCGCAAGGGCGCCGACGGGCTGATAGCGGTGGCCACCGGCGCCGGTGGTCATGCCGGCACGCTTTCGCCCTTTGCCCTCGTGCAGGAAATCCGCGAGTGGTTCGACGGGCCGCTGCTGCTGGCCGGTGCAATCTCGACCGGTAACGGCATTCTCGCCGCCCAGGCGATGGGCGCCGACATGGCCTATATCGGCTCGCCCTTCATCGCCACGACCGAGGCTCGGGCATCCGACGCTTATAAGCAAGCGATCGTCGAGGGCCATGCCAGCGATATCGTCTATTCCAACTATTTCACCGGCATCCACGGCAACTACCTGAGGTCCTCGATCATCGCCGCCGGCATGGATCCGGACAATCTGCCGGTCGCCGATCCGTCGAAGATGGATTTCGACAAGGCGACCACCGGCGCCAAGGCCTGGAAGGACATCTGGGGCTGCGGCCAAGGTATCGGCGCTGTCAAGGCAGTCGAGCCCGTCGCTTCCGTCGTCGACCGGCTGGAAAGCGAATACAAGGCCGCCCGCGCGCGGCTTTCCCTCTGAACCCCATGGGCCATGGCGATCACACGGTAGCGCGTGGAAAAAGCCGAGAAGATCAATTCGCGGCTTGAAATTGCTGCGCGTTGGCTGTATCAGCCCCGTCAACATCGCAACGTGCTTCGCAGCGGTTTGCGAGCGCCGCTTTAGCTCAGGTGGTAGAGCACATCATTCGTAATGATGGGGTCGCAGGTTCGAGTCCTGCAAGCGGCACCATTTTTCCCTTATAAAACAATGCGTTAACAAACTCGAATCCCTGGCGTTATGGAGGACCTGCATTTGGGTCGCCACCGGGTCGCCACGGCGCATGGAAACGTCCCGCACCCGTCGGTTCATCAAAATAGCTCCATGAGCGCGCTCGATCGCCAAAGCGGCCTCCGGCGAAGATGCCGTGCTGCGCTTTGGTCCCCCTTTTCATTAGTTATCCACCCCTTAACGTACTCCGTCATGGCTATGCGCGCGCCGACTACTTGACGAGAATCATTTAAGGCAAGCTAATCCCAGAGCATGCCCACTGTTTCGCAAAATAGAGCCGACGATTGTAGGGAGCACCAATGTCGCGAACTGCCAACTACTGTGCCTTTTATGTTGCAGAGCCTTTCAATCCAGGAGCATTGGGCGCGCACGCGACGAGGGACTTCTGCTTCTATAATCTGCTGCGATCCTGGAAAGGTAGCGACGCTAGTTTTCCGTTCAATGATGCACATGCAACTACCTACAGCGTGCGAGACGGCAGCGACTGGGAAGGTACGCTCAAGCCCCGGCTACGAGAACGAATCCGATCATCGAAGAATATCGTGCTCTTTCTCAGCACTAGCACTGCGAATTCGCGAGCGGTAAGGGAAGAACTTGACTACGGCATTAATGACCAAGGCTTGCCTGTAGTCGTGGTCTACCCAGAATATGACACCAAAGAAAGCTTGCTGAGCAATGGTTCCCTGAAGCCGAAGGTGAAGGAACTCTGGGGCAATCTTCCCATTTTCAGAGATTCGATGAACAAGGTTCCGACCCTCCATGTCCCAATGAAGAAAGAGCTGATTAAGTTATCACTCGCCGATAAAAATTTTATGATATCGACAAAAACAACTGCAAATACCTACATATTCCCTTTGTAAGAATAAAATACAACACCTTGTCAGGCATCAGAAATGAAGTATTTCTTTAAATCGATTCGGACTTGGTCTTTTTGGAGACATGCGCTCTTATCTAAAGAAGCTATCGCGAAAGTTTTCGCACTTGTAGGCGCTATGTATCTCTTGATGGACATGGCTGATTTTTTTAGCGTGTACACAAAAGACCGATACAGTGTATATGCCATACCTATTATGGCTGCGCTCGCGATCATTTGGGTTTTGGCGACCCGCCGTCCAATCATGCGGTTCTCATACAAGATCCCAGGAAAAGACTTCTGTGTTGAAGTGCGGATTGGGGATTTGTTCGACGGAAACAATGACGTTATCGTCAGCACCAACACCACATTCGACACAGATATGGCCAGTGGATTAATTGATACTGCGAGCATCCAAGGTCAGGTAGCGACAAAATTCTTCAACGCCGATACATCGGAAATCGATCGTCAGCTTGGCCTCGATCTCGCTGCGGTTTCTGGCGTATCGAGGGTAAACGCTCCGGGTAAAAAACTCGAGTATCCGATAGGTACGGTTGCGAGGGTCACGAGTGATAGCCGCACCTTCTATTTTGTCGCAATGTCCCGCCTAAATGATCAGGGAAACGCAAGTTCCTCTCCGCGTGAAATTGAAGATGCTCTTGAAGCGACTTGGAAATTCATAAGGACGAATGGAAACCTCAGAGACTTGTCTATTCCGCTTATGGGTACAGGCAGAGGGCGAGTTAGTATACCGCGCAAGAAGATGGCCGAACGCATTGCGCAGTCATTCTGCGACGAATCGAAAAACCTAATTTTTTCGAATCGGCTTTTGATCTCGATACGCCCTGAAGATGCCGAGGACTTCGCCGTCAACCTCTATCAGATCCGCGACTATCTCGTTCAGAGCTTGCATTAGCTACGAGTGTTCTCATTGGCCCGACGGCGACATGGGGACTATGGGCGACGATAAGGCCCTGCCAGGTCTCCATGACATGGTCCCTCGGAAGAGGCTCCCAGCAGGGCCGATGCTATGCAATAGCTGTATTCGGACCATACATCTTTGCGGGCGGTTGCCCCATGCGCCGCCGGTGGCGATCATTCTCCCCATTGATGAGGGTGTCGTCCATGAGTTTTCAGTTTGTTCGTGTCGAGTTGTTTTCAAGGAAAGGCAAGGAAGGACGTTCGACCGGATTTGTGTTTGACGAGGTTGCGCGGGTGCCCGCCGCGTCGATCCATGTTCAGGCCCCCGGCACGCCGATCGTCGTCTACGGTCTGGCTCCGGAAGCGCTACGCACGCTCCATGATGAGCGCGCGTCGGAAGCCAGAACGGAGGTGAAGGGCGGGAAAGTGCGGGCCATCAGGCAAGACCAGAATACGCTTGCCGGAATCGTGTTGAGCTACCCTGTAACGATCGAAGAATACCGCGCGAAGCCAGAGGTGGTGGCAAGAGTGGATGATTGGGAACGGCGTTCCATTGCCTGGCTGCGCAGCCAGTTCGGCGAGCGTGTCGTTTCTGTCGTGAGGCACGAGGACGAGAGCCACCCTCACCTGCACGCCTATGTCCTACCGGACGATTCGGCCATGACCGCCGCGCACCTCCATCCGGGATTCCGGGCGAAGGCGGTTGCGAAGACAGCAGCCGCACAGCAGGGGGAGGATGAGAAGACAGCGGGTAAGCGCGCCGACGCGGCCTACAAGGCCGCGATGAGGGCATGGCTCGATGATTACCATGCGAGGGTCGCGCAGCCCTGCGGCATGACCCGGCTCGGACCAGGCAAGCGCCGCCTGACACGGGAACAATGGCATGCGGAAAAGCGGCAGGCCGAAGCGCTGCGTGACACGCTCGCCAAGGCGGAGGTGTTGAAGGCGAAGGGAGATGCCTTTGTTGGGAGGGTGAAGAAAGAAGCGGCGGTAATGCGCGCCGACGCGCTCAAGGCAGCCGAAATGGCTCAAGCAGCGATTGTTGCCGCGAAGGTGGCGGAGAAAGTGGCCCGTGAACGAGCGGAAACGGCCCGTTCAGCGTCGTTGCAGGCGGAACATGATATGCGGGCGGCAAAACGGCTGAGAGGCATTGGCGGGCTTCTTCGGGGGCTTTGGGACGGCCTACGGAAATCGGCGATCGCGGCGCGCATCCGCAAGGCCATCGAACCCGAACTTGAAGAACTGCAAAAAAGGGCTGCCGCAGCGTCCGATCGAGCAAGCGCCGCTGATGCTGGGCGGCGAGAGGCGGAAATACGGGCAAGAACGCTACGCGACAACCTGACGGACACGGGACGGCAGCTTGCCGATGTACGGCAGGAACTCGCTTCTCTGCGTCCTAAATACGCTGCTCCGGGGTCTGCACCCTCCGGTCCGCGGCCATAGGCAGATCAAACTTCATCTCGTCAACGGAAGTATCTGAAACGCCATTCACACTTTGGAAGCCATATGTGGCATTGAATAGAAAGAAGAATCGCAACCGACTGCCCGGTGAGTACCTCAGTAATGTCAGCTATCCCACTGTTTAACAGGAAAACCCTCGCGCGCCATATTCTGGTCGGTGAAATTCCGCTGGAGCATCAGAGATTACTTACCGCATGGAGTGAACTGATACGTTCCGGACGTGTGCACAGTCTCAAAGAGACCGCGTTGCACGGGCAGTTTGCGTCACAGATTGTCGAGGGCGTGCTGGGCTACAAAGGTCCCACGCAGGGAGCGGAATATTCCCTCGCTACCGAACAGGCGATCTTACGCGGAAGTGTTGATCTTGCTCTGGGGCACTTCGGGAACGGTACCTCTCAGATCATCGCCCCCTTTGAATTGAAGGGGGCGGACACCCGCGATCTCGATGCCATCATGCCGGGCAGGAACAAGAGTCCTGTCCAGCAGGCTTGGGAATACGCGATGAACGCGCCGGGCGTGAAGTGGGTGCTGGTCTCCAACATGACCGAACTGCGCCTTTATGGTTTTGGCGAAGGGACCACCGCCTATGAAGGCTTTCAACTCGATCGGCTGACCGATCCTGAAGAATACGCCCGCTTCATGCTTCTGTTGTCTTCGGAAAACCTGTTGTCGGGTCACACTCTCGATATTCTGAAGCAAAGTCGTGCGGAAGAGCGTGACATTACTGACAATCTTTATCGGGATTACAAAGCGCTGCGTCTACAACTGATCGGGGCTGTTCAGACGGCCGCGCCGACTATTGTACCGCTGGACGCGATCGCCGCCGCACAGAAAATTCTCGACCGAGTCCTGTTCATCGCTTTTGGAGAAGATACTGGCCTTCTGCCACGCAATACCTTGTCGCAAGCCTTTATCACCCGTGATCCTTACAACCCTCGACCTGTATGGGACAATTTCCGAGGTTTGTTCAATGGCATCGACAAGGGCAGTGATGCGCTGAAAATCCCCCGCTACAACGGGGGCCTATTCCACCCGGACGAAACGATCGACGCTCTTTCTCTCTCCGATGATGTCTGCGGGGGGTTCAAGACACTCGGCGATTATGATTTTGCCTCTGAAGTGTCCGTTACCGTTCTGGGGCACATCTTTGAACAGTCCATTGCAGACGTTGAACGCCTTCAGGCACAGGCGCGTGGCGAAGAAGTCGAGCAAGAGCGGATCACAGGTACCACGGGGCGGCGCAAGCGGGATGGGGTGGTGTACACCCCGGATTATATCGCCCGCTTCATTGTAGCCGAAACGCTCGGCGCGCATCTGAACGAGGCCTTTACAGAAATTCTTCGCACCCATGCGAAAGCCGGGGCCGATTTGACCAATTACGCCACCATTCCTTGGCGCAGGAAATCAGCCGAACTAGAAGCCTGGCAAGCCTATCGTGATCAACTGAAGGCTTTGCGCGTTGTCGATCCTGCCTGCGGATCGGGCGTGTTTCTCATTATGGCTTTCGATTTTCTGAAAGCCGAACTGACCCGCGTCAACGAGAAAATCAAAAGCCTTCTCCCAAAAGCAGAACATTTCGGCGACCTTTTGGAGTATGCGCCGGACAGCGAAATCCTGACAAACAACCTGTTCGGAGTTGATGTGAATGTCGAGAGCATTGAAATAGCTAAGCTGTCGCTCTGGATTAAGACGGCGCGTCGCGGCAAGGTTCTGGATAGCCTCGATACGAGCCTCCGGGTGGGCGACAGCCTGATCGAAGACAGCAATTTTGCCTATCTGGATCACGCCTTTACGTGGGAGAGCGCCTTTCCGGGCGTTTTTGCAGAAGGCGGTTTCGATGTGGTCCTGGGCAATCCGCCCTATGTACGCATGGAGTTTTTGAAAACGCTAAAGCCCTATCTGGAAAAGCGGTATGAGGTAGTTTCCGATCGGGCCGACCTATATTGCTACTTCTACGAACGCGGCCTACGCCTGCTGAAACCGGGCGGGCGACTGGGATACATCTCCTCGAACACCTTCTTTAAGACCGGATCGGGAAAGCCTCTGCGCGAATACTTGCTGCGCGAAGCCGCCATAGAAAGCGTGGTTGATTTTGGCGATCTTCAGATTTTCGAGGGCGTGACCACCTATCCGGCCATCCTAACCATGAAGCGGGGCGCCGCGTCAAAGGGACATGATCTGCGCTTCTGGAAGGTAGATTCTCCGCCGGAGAACAACTTTCAGGCCACTTGGGAGATGGCAGCGGGACCGTATCCACAAGCGGCTCTAGGGGCGGGATCATGGGAGCTGGAAAATACCGCCCTACGTGCTTTGCGAGACAAAATCAGGAACGGCCGGAAAACCCTGAAAGACGTTTACGGCGCGCCGCTCTATGGCATTAAGACGGGCCTGAACGCGGCTTTCGTGATCGACAACGCCACCAAAGAACGGCTCTGTGCCCAGGATTCCAGATCCACCGAGTTGTTGAAACCCTTCCTTGAAGGCAAAGACCTGAAACGCTGGCGGGCTGAAACACGCGGCCTATGGCTGATTAACATTCCGAAAAATCGGGTCAAGATTGATGATTACCCTGCGATCCGGGAGTGGCTTCTGCCCTTCAAAGACCGATTAGAAAAACGTGCGACTAAGCAGGAATGGTTCGAGCTTCAACAAGCGCAGGAAGCCTATACGCCGTATTTCGCCCGGACGAAGATCACATACCGAGATATCGCATCAGAAAGCCCATTTCATCTGGATACTTCTGGCAGCTATCTTGAAACAACCGCCTTTGCTCTTCCATCGGATGACCATGCGACTGTTGCCCTCCTAAATTCAAAGGTTCTTTGGTTCTTGTTCAAGTCCCTGACCCCCTTGGCCAGCGGCGGTTATTTCAGGATGAAGGCCCAGTATGTAGGCCAACTATCCATTCCAGAGATTGAGGCTCCTACCCGTGACATTCTGGCAGACTTGTCAGTGCGGGTTCATGCGATGGCCAAAGAGCGCCAAACTCTACAACGCGCACTGGCTCGCCGTATTCCTGATCTATGCCCGTCAAGCCGTAACTCCACGATGACAGCCAAGCTTCAGGAATGGTGGACCCTGCCCGACTTCACCACTTTTAGGGCCGAAGTGAAGAAGGTGTTCAAAGCCGATATTCCCTTGGCCGAGCGCTCCGAGTGGGAAGACTGGCTTAACCGAGACGGTGCCGAGATCGCCCGGCTTACCGCCGAGATCGCCAGCGCAGAGAAGAAAATTGACGGCATTGTCTATTCACTGTTCGAATTAACGCCTGCCGAGATTGTGTTACTAGAAGCCTCTGTGTGATCGAAGCGAACCGTTGTTTGCGCCGGTCCCCGCCGCGTCCCATCCTGCTATGTGTCACAAAGGAGGATTGGGGCGTGATGACGGTCAGCAAACATATTGAAGAAGTCCAACGGGAAACGGTGCAAAAGAGGCGCCGGACTTGCGCCGATCGGCTGCGTCACAATCTTGCGGAACGGCAGCGTCAGCGCCGGGGCGGTGATCCTGCCGGAAAGGTGTTTCTGCAACTTCTAGGCCTGCTGTCCGGCGCGCTCGCGCTGCTGCCGCCTTTGCCTGCCCTTTACGTCACTTCCGGAACCCGTCATTCGGCGGCTGGTCGTGTACCGTCGCGAGAGGCGCTGCCACGATCCGACCAGCGGACAAGCCTCGATCGGCACAACGCTGAGGATCGCGGCCCGACCGCATACGCTATGGAACGCGGGATTGAACCCGTCTTCTATCGCCTGTCCAGTCGTGCGGCTCCTTCCTGGTCGAAGCTCGTCAAGGATTTGAAGCGCCGCCAGACCAGAGAGCGCGCACGCCTGTTGATCGAATACCGCGTCCCTCCGGAAGCGGTCGAATGGCTGCGGCATGTGATCAATCTTGAGGACTGGTCGGCCTTGCTGCAGCTCGGGCGCGACGGTGCCAACGACGACGCGATTGCCGCTGCGGCTTTGGCTGAGGCGAGGCGATGGAAAGCGACACTCGTACAGATGGGGTCTGACCCTGCGCCTGCTTCCGATGAAGACGCGGGCAACGCAGCTCCTCCTGCCGGGCCGAAGCCGAAGTGACCTGATGGTTACAGTCTTCTTGTGAGCGGTAGGGCGGTCAACGGGAATCTGTTGGGGTAGTGCGGCCCGCAGACGAAGGCGAGGACACGGCCCATCAGATTATCGTTGACGGCCCGAAGCGACCCAATCCTGTCTGCCCCGATCAGAGCCCTAGAAGCTTTGATCGGACTAGGCCCGCGCCAATGAGCGAGGGGCGGACAAGCGAAGGCGCGTCAGGGGGCCGATGCCCCCGTGAGGATCCGGAAAGAAAATGAGCATATCGGAGCGTTCAGCATAGCGCCGCCGGCACGGCGGGAATGCGGGAATTCGCGCATGTCGAGGGGGTTAAATGGGCAGCCATAGGAGCGCAAGCTTAGCGACCCGACGGGATGCGCGGGACTGACTGCACCCGCCGAGGCATTCCGTGTTCGGGGCTACCCCGCCTCTCCCTTCTCGACAAGCCAGCCTCTTCCGGTCTTGTCAGGATACACGATCCGACCCGCCTTTCGCAGTTCGATTTCCGCGACACTCGCCCGGCCAGCGCCCCATCCAAGAGCGGTGGCAATCCCGCCATAACCGCATGGGCCATGCAGGCGAAGGGCATCGGCGTAGGCTTCCGCATCACCTTTTCCAGCGCCAAGGCATGCCCGTTCGGAGGTTCGGCTCACGACAGGCTTTGGCACCGGAGGGGCCAAACAGAATGCAGGAACGGCAGGCTGGATCGTCCCGTATTCTGGCGGCGCGGCGATATCGGATTCTGGCAGGCGCTCCGTGCTAATCGTGCTATTTGTGCTAATCTGGGCGTCCAGATTAGCACGTTTAGCATAATTAGCACCGCCACCCTTCTCCATCTGGAGTTTTTCAAGGAGGGCGTAGGGATCGAATTTTTCCGCCTTTCTCACGGCTCATGCCCTCACGATCCGGTATGCTTCCTTGCGGGAAATACCGCGAACCACCGAGCCTTTGGGAAGGCTCACAAGCCAGCCATGATCTTCCAAGATAGCAATGGCTGCGCGGGTCGCTGGGCTTTCCCGCAAGGCTCGGATCGGCGCGCGCTGCACAACGTCGCTCGGCAATACCTCCGGGTGAGGCCACGCTTCCAGAAGCCACTTGCGCAGGGTTTCAGCAACCCCGACTTTCTCCGACACATTCGCGGCATCGGACAGACGCTTCGCTTCGGAGAGGTAGAACTGTGCCAGCGTGATCGCGTCGGCCATAGTTTCGGGCTTCACCTCCATTGCATGAAGATCTTCCCACACGGTCATGACCCCGGCGATCCGGGCAGCCTGTTCCGCCGATTTGGACGCATACCCCGTGATGTTTGAATATTCGCCGCCGGGTGCCTGCCCAGCCTCCAGCGCGTCGGAATAGGCTGACAGCAATGCGCGGGCGACGGACGACAAGGGGAGAGGCACGGGTGTCAGTTCGCGCGTTTTCTCATCCATTGGCAACGGCGTTCGCAAGATCGTGCCAAGCCGTGTTCCGAAGTCGGCAAGGGCTTGGTTATCCTGTCTCGCATTCGCCTGAAACCTTGTGCCGATGGTGCTTGGCGGCTCGCAAATCAGAAAGCGCGGCAGGAAGCCGGTGTCCGCAGACATGGGATCGGCCATGAAGGTGCGAGCAACGCACGGCTGAACCATGAGATGCACGGCCAGCCGCCGACCGAACAACGTCAACGAGCCGTCCCCGGCACGAGTGCGGCGAATTGCATTGCCCTGCCAAACGTCATTCAGCGCCGCCAACGTCTTTTGCCTGTTGTCAGACGACATAGCGAAGCCGCCGAGAAATTGTCCGCCTTCATCGGAAAAGATCCCCAGTGACGGCACTCCCTCTGCAAACTTGCGCGTCAGCCCCTCATAGGTGGGCTCCGTCACCGTGCGATCCGTCGATGGGGGCGCTGCGGGTTCAGGTCCGAGGTTTGCCAGGTTGATCTCAGCCCCTGCGCGCTTGTCGGTTTTTTTGGCGTCGGCCAAAATGCGATCTCGGTCGCCTTTCCAGAGTGCATGCTTGGCTTCCCAGGATGCCATCTCGTCCCGCCGCGTATCATGTTCCTCTTTCTCGTAGCTGCGGAGAGCGGCCATAAGCGGTGCATCGCAGGATGATTTCCGTTCCCCTGATTGCGCGATGGTCAATACGTAGAGTGACAGGGGGCGCTCTCCACCGAGTGTTTCGACATCACGGAAGCCCTGGACCGCCAAAGACGCTACCGACAAGGCGGAAGCGGCAGGAATGGCGACCGGGGCCTGCGTCTGGCCTTGAACAGCCTCTACCACCGCCTGAAGCGGCCCCAGCGCTGCCACAGGATACGGTTCTCCCGAAGGAATTTTCCGGACAAGAGGCTGTGGTCCTTCGACTTTGAACGGGACTTCTTCCGGGATACGGATTTGGGGGGCGGCATGGATGCTCATGCGGCAGCTCCTTTCATCGTGAGAATGTCGTTGAAATCCCGGCCTTCCGGCGCAGGGAGAAGCGATACGGCCCAGCCAAGCGCGGCGGCCCGTTCTCCGAGTGTATTGCCAGCCGATCGGCCCGCATTGTCCCCATCGGCGGCGATGGTCAGCCGACCGGGAGAGGCTGGCAGGGCGAGAGATTTCATGCCGCTTGTGGAAAGCGCCGCCCATACCGTCGCGCGGTATGAAAGAAGACCGGACAAGAGGGAAAGACCTGTTTCGATGCCCTCACAGACCACGAGCTTTTCACCATTGTCCGAAAGGCGGACAGCTCCACCTGCGACGGTGCCCAACATGGCCTTTGCAGGCTCAACTGAGGCCTTTCCCGATCCATCGACACGCAAGTACGTCCGGTGAATAGCGAACCGGGTCGAACCCTCGACAATGGCCACGATCGCTGGAAAACGAGCTACGGACTGATGCCAGCAAGATGGATGGAAACGCAGCGTATTGGGAAGATCGCAGTTGATACCCCGATTGCGCAGATAGGTTTCGGCAATCGTACCAGCGATGGGCTTTGCCTCCATCCAGCATGCGAAGGCCCGCGCCTCGGTTCTCTTTGCTTTCTCCTCGTCCTCACGACGCATCCGGTCCGAGTCGTGCGCAGAAGGACGATCAAAACGGACAGAGTTCCTGAGCCCGAGTGCGGCCGCCACATAGTCGCGGCAAAGCTTCCAATCGTCACCCGCAAAGGAGTGAACGGCATAGCCATCAGCAGAGATCACCACTGATAGCGAACGATCCTTCGGAGAGTGTCCGGGACCGGGTGCGAGCACCCGATCCTTTCCCGACACGTCACCGCCCAGCAACTTGGCAGCAAGAGCAAGGTTCATCGGCGAGGTCCCCTTACACGAAGCACCTTGATCTCGGTCCACAGGAAATAGCGCGCATGGCTGCCGGGATATCGACCACCGTGGGGCTCCATCTCTGTCTCGATCTCAAGACCGTAGCGTTTCCGGAGTGTGTGAATGTACGATGCTACGCGTGGACCGCGACCCCTGAATCCGGTGATGCCGAAGTCGCCAGCCATCAGCAGTTCCTTGAGGCACCAAGCCACCCGACCGGTTGCAACCACCGGATCCGGATCGTCTTCAACAACGAAGCTGATATATCGCGTCTGATTCCGTTTAACCTTTCTCCGGCCCAGACTGGACTTCTTGGCTCCGGTGAGACCGGGCAAGAGCTGTTGTTCAGAGGTAGTACGACCAAAAACTTCCAGTTGATTTGCCAACTTGGAGACGGTACGATTCAGACCTTCAATAGCAGCGCCAACAGCTTTGATAGTCTGGACCTTGTCACGGGTAGCCGTGGCGGGGTTCTTTCGTTTATTCATGGCCGCCCCCATTATGCCGCGACCGAGGTCGAACGGCGACGTTTGGAACTCAGCCAAACGTCAAGATCGGCGAGGTCGTAAACGACGGCCTTACCGAGCTTGATGTATTCGGGGCCACCGCCTGTGAGGCGAAGCTTGTTCAACGTAGAGGCTGAAAGACTCAGATACTCAGCGGCTCCCTGAGTGCGAAGCATCTGGTGGACATTAGTATTGGGCATGGCTGCTCCTGCTAGATCTCGCCGCGACATTTGCGGACAAGTCAGAGCATTGCAGCAGTCATAAGGATCGTCATTTGGCAAAGTCAGCAGAAAGGGTTCTGCCAGATTTGCCCAATCTGCCGATTTTCTTATTTGCGACCGGCAGCTCTCAGGATTGTTTCTCGGCTTGGCGCTTTTTCGAGAAGCGGATTTTTTTTCGCCGCGTCGTCCATGGCATCTGCGACTAGCTGGTGTAGTCGAGTGTCCGATAATTCCGTCGGAATCCCGTTAGGGAACATCTTCAGAAGATATGGTTTAACCCTAGCTCGCTTTGAATTCCTGGCCGTGGGGATTTCCTCGTCGTCACCGTCGGACGGCGATCCCTCTACGGCATTTGGAGAAGAGATCCCGTGACAAGCTTCCGGAATGAAGGACTCGTCCATCCGAATCGATGCAGGTGCTGCCGATCCTTGGATCGATTTCAATTTTTCTCCGGGCATCGCCGATTGTCTGCGCGTGCCAACCAAAGAATTCGCGTCGGTTTCTGACGAATTACCAGCGCCGGGCCATATCCGAACTACTTGGCTGGAGCTGATGAGAATGTCCGCATATATCGGTAGGCCCAGATTATTGGCCGCAACCGTACCAAGTTCGCCGTCGTGAATGAGCGTGAGCCTTCGCCATTCTCGTGCACCGATTGTTTCAGTGTCCATAGTTCGCAACTTTGTACCATCAGCATTGATCTCTCCGCGTTGCAGCGCGTTTAGAAGTTCCTCCAGAGCCGCCTCGTAGTTGATGATCTGTCTTTCTTTTCCGTCGAGATCGGCAATGGCTACCTCCCAATCAATACGGTGCCTAATTCCGTCGAGATCGGGTTCCGAAACCTGGTCAAATGGCGAGCGGACAGCGAATTGGTTCTGATGAAAAGGCTTGTAGAAATGCACCACGTTGAGTGGATTGCGCCAAATAATCCACGCCATCACCATTTCGGCCGTCCAATCGTCCATGTGCATCACAGGGAAGGCAGCAGGATCGGCCGCAGGCGATAGCGGCTGAAGCCCGTTTTCCGCTGCCACCTTCTCTGCTTCAGGCAGGAACATGTTGCCAGCTTCAACGGCCTCGATGAGTAGGCTGCGCTGGTCGCGAAAATCCGGGAGCTCATCGGCCCAGTCTGTCGCGAAGCTGCCGATGGGCGGCCAGGCATCTAGGACCTGTTCGACTGGGATACCCACAGATTCCCATGTTTTCCAGATCGCGGTGGAATCCTCATAGGTGAGCGACACCACGCCACCAAGTTCCGATCCCAATGACCTGTCGATCGTCGAGACATGTAAAGTTCTCTTGCCGCTAACCGTGCCTGCACGCCAAACAGTCTTGTCGATGACTTCATGATGTGGCGCATCAGCGCCTTCAGGGTGTCCACTGGCTACAACCTCGCCAGTGGCGCATTTTGCGATTAAAGCCTGCTCGGCAGCCTCCCAGCTCGCCGGAACTCCCCGACCACTGGCGATCCATCTTATCGCTTCGCCGAGATAAACTTCACAACCGCGAGGCAGTTCGATTAGTGATCTCAATTCTGCTTTTGACACCGTAGAATCCATCCCACACCCTAACGCTCGGCCACCTGCGAACAGTGTGGACCCGATCAGGCTTACACGTTTTCCGGCGCTTGCTGCCCTTTGACGCTCATACCAATCTTGTTCGCACCAAGCTTGAGGGACTCGTTCTCCAAGTGCGCATAGCGCATGGTGGTTGCGATATCTTTATGACCTAACAATTTGCTGATGACCGCAATGCCGAGCCCCCCATTCACGCCGTGGCTGGCAAACGTGTGACGGAGGTCGTGAAGCCTTACTTCTTTAAGACCAGCGTGACGACATATGGTTGCCCATGGTCGCTTGATATCAGCGCGTGGCTTCTCTTCCAGGGTCCCTGCACTCTCGGACGCAATCACGTACTGCCCAATACGCTTGATACGGCGGATCACTTCCACAGCGGGCTGGCTGAGGATGATATCTTTTTTCCCTTTGTCGGCACCGGACGACTTCGACTTAGATAAACGCAAAACGCCATTCTGAAGATCTACGACCGACCACTCCAACTCCAGAATTTCACGCAGACGCGCGCCCGTCAGCATCAGCAAACGAATTGCCGCCGTTGCGTGTGGACTGATGACGGTGGTTCTGTTGCCTTTTGGAAGATGTTTAGACTGCTTACCTTCATCGACATTCCAAGGGATGCCAACCGTCTCTGCGAGTACCAGGGTCTCCTCTAGGCGGATCAATTCCTCGGTGGTGAGGTATCGCTCCTTGGCGGTCTCCTTGAATTTCTCGATACCGTGCGCCGGGTTCTCCCTGCTGGCGATATGCTTCATAGCTGCACCGTAGGAGAACATGGAACTGAGGACTGCCAAGACTTTGTTGGCCATAGAAGGTGTCGCAGCCATCTTATTATGCAGCTTCTCGATGTCGATTTCCGTCACCTTGTCTGCCTTCATGCTTCCTAGCGCAGGAAGTATGTGAATGTTGATTGCATCCTCATAGCCCTCGTGGGTATTTTTTGAGCGTTTGGCGGTGATGAGATTTTCCATGAAGAGCTTACTAAGCTGCTTCACGGTAACAGCAGATCGTTCGGCCGCCTTCTTTGCTTGTGGGTCAATGCCCACCACAACCTCCGCCCGCCTCTTTTCGGCCAATCGACGCGCTTCGTCGGCGGTAAGATCTTTCACGCTTCCTATCGTGAACTTCTTCTTATCCTCTTCTCGTCCGCCTCCGTTGGGGCGATACTCCAGAATCCAAGTTTTGGTTCCAGTCGGATAAACCCTCAGGCCAAATCCGGTGATCTGACTGTCAAACAAGATGTACGCCTTCTCACGCGGCAACGCTTTGTCCACGACCGTCTTTGTGATCTTGATAGTCGGCATGGCCAATATTTCCTTGAGTCGCCACCGCGTCGCCACGGCCGACGCCATCTGGAGGAATTTCAAGGAAACGTAATACCAACTATCATTATGATTTCAAATGCAAAATGCAACGTTGGGAATTGTGGTAAATCATCTGGAAAGATATTCCCGATAATTCGTAATGATGGGGTCGCAGGTTCGAGTCCTGCAAGCGGCACCAAACCTTTTCAACGAGTTAAGACCTATTGGCGGCCCCTCGCGCTTACCCCGATCCTCGCCGGGGTAACGAATAGGGTAACACAGCGACGAAAAACGGCTGATTCCACCCCCGCCTTTCATGTCCGGCACAATCGCCGCCTTGGTCACGCCCGGGCGAGATATCCGGCGGCGGCATCCATCATGCGGTCAATCAACGGGGTGTCGCCGATCATGCGCTGCTGAATTGCCAGGTTGAGCGCAGCGCGGGCCCCCTCGGCAGAGGTCGCGAACTCGGTCGAATCGATCAGGGCCTGCCGGATTGGATAATGCGTCTTCGACGCCAGCGCCTCATAATCCTCATCGGACATTTCGCCGGCCGCGCGGTTGACTTCCTCGGCGTATGCAAGCGCCGACACATAGGCGGCGACCAGCGACATGATCGGGTCTGTGGCTGCGGTGGTGGTGGTCATGGGCTCTCCTTCCGGGGTTGTGCGGACAATGCCGCGTGGTGGCCGGCGCCCTGAGTGGCGGCGGCAATGACGGTCTGAAGTTCGCGGGAGAGGTCGGCCTTGATCTGGCTCGAGCTGTACCGGAACGACGAATAATCGGCGCGATCGATGGCATCACGCAAGGCCCGGATACGCTCCCCGGCCGGGGCGTCCATGATCGCGGCAATGCGGATCTCCTCGACCTTCGCTGCCTGGTTCTTCTTGGCTGCAGCCCATGCCCGCCTCAGGCAGGAAGCAAAGTCGGTTTCGCGGATGATGCCGCGGGAGATCTGCCAAGGGGCATAGGTCTGCCTGAACCAACGCCAGCGCGACCAGGCGTCCCGCATGATGGCGGCTCTGTCGAATTTGGGCATGCCTTCGGCGGTGGCCGGAATCGAGGTGATCGGCATCGGGAAATCTCACTTGCGCTGTTTTGCTTACAAGTGTACGTATCGCATACACACGTACGTATGTCAACGAAAAATGTTACAGGCGTACGCAAAAAGAGGAGAAAATGGCATGGCAGAACTGACCCCAGAGGCCAACCGGGCCGCCCGGGCAATCTTGAAATGGTCGGTGCGGGAGTTGGCGGACAAGGCCGGGATCGCCTTCACCACGGTTAACCGCTTCGAACTGTCAGGTTCGGCGACCGACACCACCAAGCGCAAAATCATGGCGGCCTATGAGGCTCAGGGGGTGGAGATCATCGATCAGGGCGGCACCGGGGCCATGCTTCGGAAGCCAGCAGTCTCGATCGAGGGCGAGGTATAGACAGCGGCGCTGGCTTCGGCTTGGGTATTATCTCCCGGTTCACCCTGGCCTTTGTCGGCTCCTCGCCGCGGGAAACGATTTCCCCGACCACCCTTGCGGTGACGCCTGGTTCTGCCAGCTCCGCATCCCGGATCTGACGGGCCTCGTGGATGTCTTTTCGGGAGATTCCGATCTCTGCGGCGGTAGGTGGTGCGTTCTCTTCTGGAACGGACCACTGGTTGCCCTTGAAGCCAGACTTGGCGATTTCACCACGCTCCTGTGCTGCATCGTACTCCTCCGCCAACCGCATCTTTGCGCGTGCCTCGTGGACTTCCTTACGGGAAAGTCCGATGTCGGCTGCGATGGCTGGCTTATTGTTCCCGTCTGGAATAATACTTGGCTGACCTACCTTCGCAACTTTCCCCCCCGCTCCGGTGCTTCCATCTCCCATCCACAACGGAGAGAGCCATGAGACCTCCCCCCCCTTCGGACCGCCGTGGGCCTCGCCGGCGATAGGGTGGTATCACCTGCCCGCCGGCCGCAGCATCGGGGAAATCGATCGGCAGCCACCACCACGCCCACCACGTGCGGCCGGCCCCTTACCTCCTGACCCGGCCCCCATGCCATGCGCCAACATTTAGGCTTTCCGGTTGGGCATCCGTATGGGCGGGTGCATGCCCCCTGGTCTGGTCAATGCCCCTCCCGCCTGTGCCGCTGTCCACCGCTCACCATGGGCACGCATCGAGGCTGCCCTCGACCCTCCGTCATGGCCCGCAAGGGCAGGTCCAACACAGGGCGCCACAGACGCGCGCGGACAGTGTGAGGCCGGCCCTAGCGCGGTAGTCGACAAAGCGCGCCCTTGGGCCAGCCTGCCGGGAAAGCGACGCGTTTAGGGACCGTATGAGGCCGTTGCCGCCAGTGGGGCGCAGCATCACGGATCATGCCGCAATTTATTCTCGTATAGGGGGAGCCCTCTCCTTTTGGCGAGGTGAGCGTTTTCAGGGCTTTGGGCAGATGGAGCCCCCCTCTTTGATGTCGACGAACCTGGAAATGTCGAAAAACATCCATCGGCGGCAAGTTGACACCGGCGGCACGTCAGGCGAGCATTGATCTGGGCAACTTGAGGGGGAATGAAATGCGAGCGCTGGTGCTATCGATTGGACTTCTTGCCGCTTCTGTGGCGCCGGCATCGGCTGGCTTCATGGCTTGGGATGCAGAAGTTGAAGAGGATCCGTTTTCGGGCGGGAAGCGCGTTACCGCTGGATATATGAGCTCAATGCGGTCTGGCGTTCTGATCATCTGTGACACGGCCGAAAAGGGCCTGACGCTTCGCGCGATACCGGGCTTTGTGTTCAGTGATATCCTTTTGGGAATGGCTCCGGAAATCGAGGTGGCCATTGACGGGGAGCGGCTTCTTGGCCAGGAGGGGCAGACAGGGTCGGTTGGTGACAATCTCGCCGCGGCAGAAGTGCTTTTGACGCCTGAGAACTCGCGCACCTTCGTGAAAGCGTTTGCCGAGGCCAGGAAGCAGATCGCAGTGAAGGACGGCATATCAGATCGGCCTCACCTTATGACTGCTCGCGGGTCGACCAAGACAGGAGCCACCCTGGTGAAGTGCATGGACGGCCAAGCGCAGTGACCGGGAACGGCCGGGGTCTCAGGGTCTCACCGATGACTGAGCGGACTGGAAGACGACCTGGCTACTGTCACGACTCTTGGCGCCGAACAAGAGATGACAATCATGAGCCCATTTGGCTCTGATCTGAGCACAGGTACGCCTTGCCTTGGAACAGGACCCACACATCAAGAAAGCAACGCGATTCCAGAGGAAACAAACCGGGAAAGGCTTGAATTAGCTGCTCTTCAAAATTCCAGGTCGGAAGATTGAGATACACGACCAAACCGAAGTCGATCAGGCTGCCTTTGGAAATGTATTTTTGAGCCTTCTTGAGGGCGGTATCACTCAGCGACCGGCGAACGACCTCGAACTCATCGGCGACATCCTTGATAGGAGAATGCCGCAACCGGTCAATGGAGCTCTTGTACTCCGAAGAGCGCCTTCGGTCTGATTCCAGCGCTTCTACGGCCTCATGTCGGAAGCTCTTTCCAGTGTCGGCCGCACTTCGCACCTCAAAATCAGGTGGATCGTTTTCCACCAAGCGGAATTGGCTCATTCCTACCGCCTGGCCAAATCGGGCTGCAGTCCACGCGTTCCGCAAATCTTCGAAGCCTGGCTTCGACAATAGCGTGGAACTTGGTATGCTCCCGATCGCGCGCAAGGCGGTGCTGGCGTCACTCCACTCTTGAAACGTCCGGCACAGGTTCTTTGCCTCCATATAGACCGGGTCTTCGTCCTTCATGCTCCAAGCCCCTCCGTGACGATCCGTGGAGCAATTTAGCCCTCTGCCGTCCTCCTGTCGAACATCGGCTCTGATCTAATCCCAGTGCCAGTTACCTTGCAGGAAAACAGCCCGTTCGTTCTTCATCCGTTCTAGTTTTGCCGCCTCTGTGATATGGTCCTGGCATGGTGAAACGCCCTGCTGATCATGGGCAAAGCAGAGGAACGGCAATGGCACGAACATTCATCGGCGAGCTGATATTCCGGTTCAAGGACGACGCTTCGGCGAAGGCGCAGCAGGCGGCGAAATCCATAGGTGGATCGGTCGGCGATATCGAGCGCGCAGCGAAGCGGCTGAACAATGCGCCATGGGGGAGCAAGCTCCAGCGCGATCTTGAGAAGCTCGGGGCCAGTGGTAATGACCTCGACAAGCTCCGGCTGGCATGGGAACGGCTGCATTCCTCCATGGCGTCGCGCAACCTGTCGGCGGCGGCGCGGCGGGCAGAGATTGCGAATTTCGAAATGGCGACACGCGGTCATTTCGCGGCTATCACGTCTGCCTCAAAGGCGCAGTTCAAGGACATGGAAACGAGGACCCGCACGTTCTCGGGTAGGCTCCAGGCCATCATGAAACCCGCTTTGGTCATGATGGGCGGCTATACCGGCGCCTATGTGCTTGGCATGGGTGGGCGCGCCGGGTTTACCGCGGCATCCAATGAGCAGAGGGAGCGGGCTCGCCAGCACTTCGCCGGGCTCCCGACATCGGAACAGGCCGCGATCGAAAGCCAGTCCCAGGGGCTGGCCTCCAAATACCGCGTCAACCAGGCCGACGTCATGGAATTAATGCGTGAAGCCCGCCTGGCTATGCCCAGCGCTGCAGCGGCCTTTGGCGTGGCTGAGGAGTTGGTGCAAACCTTCAAGGTCCTTGGCTTGCGGCAGTCACCAGAGGAGGCGGTTTCCGGCCTCCGTGTCCTGATGAAGGCCCTGGACAACCTCGCCATGACCGAAGACCCGGCCGCGATTACATCCGCCCTGCAAGCTTTTCTCAAGGCTCAGCAGATCACCGGCAAAGACATGGACCCGGGCGAGATGGCTCAGGCGATCAAATATGCCCGGTCCTCGGGCAAGGTGTTCAGCGAGGATTTCCTGTTCAAGTGGATGCCGTTCATGATCGCAGAAGTCGGCGGGTCCGATACCGGCACACAGCTACGCGCCGGGTTTGACCAGTTCGTGGTCGGCCGCGCATCCAAGAAATCTCTGGCCGCCCAACGGGAATATGGCCTTCGTGACGGTGACAACCGGCTGGTCGGGCAGGATGAATTCGCCGCGAACCCGGTGAAGTGGGTCAACGACTACGTCCTGCCAGCCCTCGAGAAAAACGGGGTGAAGCGAGACGATGAAGTCGAGATGGCGCGTGTCGTCGGCGAGCTGACAAACAACAGGCTCTCCAGCGACCTCATCCTTCGACTGATCGAGAACTTCAAGCAGTATCAACGCCAGGTCGAGATGGCTGAAAAGGCGATCGGCCTTGAGGGAGCCAAGGATTTGGACAGCCGGGACGCGTACTCTGCATTCGCCGGTTTTACCACATCGCTGCAGAACCTTGCCGGCGCCGTCCTGCCAATGAAGGAGGTTTCGGCCGGCCTGATCGGTCTCTCCGATGGGGTGAACGCGCTGCAGCTCGCCTTTAGGAATGGAAACCCGCTCGCGCAGGCCGGTATGCTGGGCGGCGCCGCTGCCGGTGCATTCGGGGCATGGAAGGTCGCTTCCGCAATCTGGGGCCTGATGACGGCCGGCACCAACTTGAACCTAGCCGCCGCCTCGCTGCAGGCCGCCGCGGTTAGCCTTGGGGGCGCTGGCGTGGCAGATGCCGCCACCGGCGGGGCGGGGAAGAAGCGCGGATGGCTTGGCGCCCTCGGAGCGCTGTCGGGCACGGCTGGGGTGATCATCGGCTCCGGCCTTGTCCAGTCCGGATCCTCGCGGGACATGACGCCCGAGGAGAAGGCGAAGGTTCTGGCCGATGGTGAGCGGGATTGGTCCATCATCCAGGAGCGGCGCCGCATGGAGGCCGAAGCCAGGGCCGCCGCACAGGCTCGGTATGAGGCAGCCGAGGCGAAGACCACGGAAGGGTTCAACGCCTTTCACGGCATCGTCGGCGATGCCCAGAAGACCGGGCAGGACGTCAAGGACGCCCTTTCCGTTACAGCAAAGCCGACGGTGGACAAATCCGACCTACAGGCCACGCTGGCGCTGATCAACCAGATCAAGTCCGGGCTATCCGGCCTCGGCGCATCGATCTCGGCCGCGCACGCACAGGTCCAGCGTGAGATGAACCGCAACTTTGCAGATCACGGCGTTGCACCCTGACGACGTCGGGGGGGGCGGTTCCGGCCGCCCTCACTCGCCGCCCGGCGGCACGATCGCCGCAAAGAGATCATCCTTGATCGCGGCCAGCACGATCTTTCGAAGGTAGGCTTGGGGAGCCATCCCCTTTTCCGCCGCCAAGCGCTCCAGCTTTTTGAGCTGGTGCGGCGGGATCTCGATGACCTGCCCGAGCGGCACCCTCGGGAGTTTCCAACGGCGCGCGATCATGGCGCGCACCGTCTCCGGCAAGATGTCAGGCCCGAGAGCTCCAGCGATATCGACGCTGTTGTGATGCTGCCCATAGAGGAAACCGGCGAGCGCGGACTGTGCCGGCGTCCAGCGCTCTTTGAGGATGCTTCCGGGCGCCCTGAACCGCTCGGTGTGATGCCGCTTAGGCGGTGGCGTCTTTGTCTTGGCCATGGCGTGTCCTCGAAAATGAAAGGCTCCCCGCCGGGAGCCCTGGTTGATCAGTCATGATCGGGTTGAGGTGTTGATCAGCCCACAGCGCGAGCCGCTTCCTCGGCTTCGGCGGCGATCAGGCCCAGCGGGTCGCCCAGGTCGCGCGTTTCGTCGAAGCCGATGCCGACGTTGCCGGAACTGCCGAAGATGCGCTTCGGATCCCGGTTTTCGATGTCCGCCCGGATCTTGTCAGCTTCGGCGCTGTCGGCCCGGACGAAGACCCCGGTCTTCAGCAGCTTGGCAACGTGGTCGGGGGCGAAGCTGTCGGTCTGGCCTTTGGTCATGATGCGCCGGATCGGGCTGAAGATCCCGTTCGGGGTGATCATGTTGACGTGTTCGATCGCCATCACTTCAACCGTTTTCGGAGGCCTTGGAGCCACTACGCGCAATTCAACGCCAGCGAGGCCGGCATCTTCTTCGCCCGCCCGGATGGCCTGTGCGCGAGTCTTCAAGCGATCGACAATCAGGGCATTCACCACTTCACGCGCCGGAAGCGGCTCGGTCGGGAAGTTGGCGCGATAGCTCGGCTGGGTGGCCTGCGGGTCCATGACGCACAGCAACGCGCGCCGATAGCCGTTTTCTCGGTAGCGGTCGAACAGCTCCGGCAGTTCCGCGGCGAGTGCATCGGCCAGGGCTGCCGCAACCGCCTCCCTTCCGCTGGCGTAGTCGCCACGTTCTTGGCGGTGCTCCGGCCGGTCGCCATGGTAGATGCGGAAAGTTCCGACCGCATCGGGGATCGCGTTCAGCATGCCCCGGGCGGCCTTGGCAAGCTGCTTCACAGCCTTTTCGAGCTCCGCTGTCTGGCCGTCGACCTTTGCCGCAACGCTCTCCATTTGAGAAGCCGCCGCATTGCGGGCTTCATGCTCGCGGGCCTGGCGAAAGCGGTCCGAAGCGGACTCGATCGCCGCCTCAATATCCGCAATGAGGTCGGCGAGGTCGCCGGCTTCGGTCTGCAGGGCTTTCAGCTTTGCTGATGCCGCATCGATCGCGGCCTGTTCACCGTCGAGCACGTCGCGGCGAGCCTGCCGGGCCTCCTCTAGCGCCTGGAGGACTTCCGAGCGTTTCCGCTCCGCCTCGGTCTTTCGGTCGGCGAGGCGCTTCAGCTCACCCTCGATGCTGGCGCTATCGCCAGATTTTCGGAAAGGATTTTTCATCGCGATCATTCTCCTATGAGTTCGCGTGTTGGATAGGCGCCGAGACCATCTCGTCGCCCGGTGTCGGCGGCCACCTTACGGCCTCCGAAAGCAAGCCATGCCGTGGGATAGGACAAAGGCGCAGAGTGCTGCCTGACACTCCGAGGTGACGGTGATGCCGCAGACAACAAGATCGGCTCTATCCGTCAGCACGCTGATCAAACCGACGCTGCCGAAGATGATCATGAGAAGGTCGGCGACTAATTCGCGTTCGCTCCAGATGGTTGGCGCCCCGGCGGGCTCTTGCGACGGATCACGCATACTGATCATTCTCCGATGAGTTCGCGTTCGAGTGCCGCGTCGAGCTCGTCCCGGCGCGGTGTCTTCTGGACCGGAACGGTGCGGGAAGCTTGGAGGCGCTGCACGTGCGTTTGCAGCGCGAGCACCTGTTTTTTGAGATCTTTGATCGTTGCTGCCTTGTCGGCGTTCGCCTTGGCGAGCGAGTGGGCAACCTTCTCCAGGCGCTGGATCCGTGCTTCTTGCTCGGCGTCACGCTGGCGGGCTTCTTCCTCTTCAGCCTTCGCGGCCTCGGCCTGTTCGCGTCGGTGCTCGGCGGCCACGATCGCCGATTGGAGGGCAAGGAGCCCGCCAAGAGCGGATCTCGGGCTTTTTTCGTCGTCCTGATGATCAGTCATCGTCCTCGGCCTCATCTTCGGCGGGCTCAAATTCGTCGTCGTGCTCCTTCTTGAGGTCATCGACGAGGCCGGCGGCCTGTGTGGCCTTATGCGCGGCGGCATCAACTTTGGCAGCTTCAAGAATTGCGGCCGCCTGATCCGGAGGAAGAGCAAGATCAAAGGCGAGCATCTGGGCCAGCGCCCGGAACTCGACCGCCGCCTCGTGGGTGAAGATTGCGCGAATCCGTTCGGCTTCGGCCATGGCTGCCGGGTGCTGGTGTTCACTCATCGCCGCCCCCATTGCCGTGGGCGCTGGTCTCGGGCGCGAAGGGGGTGGTTCCAAGCGCGCCGGCCCGCCGATTGTGATCGGCGTAGGACAGGGCCGCGGGTACCGACGGAGAGGAGGACGGCAGCACCGCATCGAAATCGATGAGGACCGCATCGAACAGCGCGGCGGCACCGTCGGGGCTCAGGCGGGTTGAAAACGCGATGGTCCTCGCCAGCTCAGGTAATTGCTTCCCGGCATCGCCGGTCAATATAGCTCTGATGCGGGCCACCTCGGCAACCGTGGCCTTGTCGGCCGGGTCTATGGGATCAGTCATCTCAGGTTCCTCGTGTGTTTTTCCATGCGGGCCCAGAAGGCGACGTGCATGTCGCCTTCGATCTTGGCGACGATGTCGGCCGGGACGTTGGGCATTTCATCAGCGATCCGGACACCCTGAATTACCGCCTTTGCGACGTCGGCGACGGCGGCCGGATCCGCTCGCGGGTCCAAGATCTGGGGAGCGATCAGGTCGGCGAGGTTGCGGCCCAGCTCGCGGGCGGCGGAACGGGCCTGCCTGATCATGCGGGCGCGTTTGAGCGAGCTCACAGGACGGGGTGTTTGCCGGATTTTGGGGACGCGGGTCATGCTGCACGTCCCTTCTGAGACACAGGAAACGGCGCGCGAATGACCTTCGCTGGCTCGGCGTATTGAGGATCATGGGCCGGCATCCGGCTCACGATTATCGGGGTAAGGTCGATGACCTGGGCGCAGGGGCGGCTTTCTGCCCACGCAAACAAGTCCAGTTGATCGGCGCGGGGCTGGTTCATGCTGCCATCCTCATCAAGATTTCAGGCGTCATCTGCCGGCCGGCCAGGAGCCGGAGCGCTTCGCGGTGTTTCGATTGGTCGGGGATTGTTGCTCTCACCCACGGGCCGAACTGATCAGGATCGGAAGGAATGCGCTCGCGCGTATACGTTACCTTGCCGACCTCAGTGCCCGGAACTGAAGGTGTTATATGAAGGTGGTTATACTGAAGGTGTTTACCGTGCAGATCTGCATGGTCACCACATGGCAATTCTGCATGGTCACCACCCCGCAAATCTGCATGGTCATCCTGATTTTGACCGTGCAAATCTGCATGGTCATCTTCCTCCATTCCGATGGCGTCGACACGGTCCAGCATCGCGTTGAGGACGCGATCGAGGCGGGCAGAAAGAAACTGATATTCGTTGGGGGCCTTCTGTGATTTCCGCTCTTTCACAAGCCAGCCGACCGCCTGAAGGCGCTTGGTTGAGGCCCTGACGCGATCCTCTGATTTCCCCAGCTGGGCGGCAAGCCGTGCCACCGATGGCCAGGCGATCCGCGAGACAGAATTCAGATGTTGGATGATCCGAAACGCGACCCGAAAGTCCAGATCCGTCACTTCCGGGTCAACCGAAAGCGCGTCGACGACGTCCAACTTCCAGCTGGTGAAGCTACGGCGCTTGGCTTGCCCTGCGGCGTCGTTCAGGGTATGTTCTTCCTGTCCCGATCGGTGACATGATGATTGGTGCGGACCGCCGACCGCCCCAGCTCCTTTGCCAATGACCCCTGAGGGCCCACTGACCTCAGGGGTTTTCTTTTTCCCTTCACGCTGCATCGCTCGCCCTCCGAACAGGAAGGCCCCGGGCGGCCGCGATTGCCTCGCAAGCCTCGAGCGCCGACAGGCCAAAGCGTTCGCGCAGCGCCGGCACTGCTAGCCGGGGCGGGACGGACTGCGATCGCAGCCAGCGCGCGGCCCGGTCGATCTGGTGCTGGTCCTCGGCCATCAGGCCACCGCCCTTCCGGCAGCGCGGCGGCGCTCCCAGGCCTCTATCTCGGCTGCCAGAAAATAAGAGCGGGAATTGATCACCATAGGCGCGGGAAAACCCATGGTGGGGTGTTTGATCCACCGATGAACGGTCATTCGAGTGACCGAGTAACGTTCGCAGATATTGCGAAGCGACAGATAGCGATTGTCCTGCATCTGCTTTACCTCCTTTGTTACGTATCGAAGGAGAGCAAACAGGTTTTCGCGCTTTCCCGCCAAATGGTCAGTCGGAAAAGTTTTTGCGTCCGAACAAACGTCATCGTTCGTGGAATAGGAACTCGAGCTCTAAAGCCTTGTCTTTGTGGTTGCGGACAAATGCCCTCATCTCGTCCGGTGTCGGTTCCATGTCGCCGCTCATCGTGCGGATGAACCGAAGCAGGGGACCGCCTGCCGTGTCGGTCTCGGGGTTCGTTGATGTCTTGATCTCTCTGCGCAACCGACAATGCCAGAAGGCAAGCAGCGATAACCAATAAGCAAAACGGCGCTTCTCTGCGCTGTTCGATCCCGGGATCATCGGCCAACCAGACGCATCGAAGTGCGCTTTCTCTTTTTCCGCCGATCGAAGGGCCAGCGCATCAAGCATAGCCTTTGCATCCTCGACGGGTGCCGCAAATTCGAAATACTTGGTGCCGGCTTCGCTCCCCTTCACCGCGATGACGTCGTCGGGCTCGTCGTCCAGCAGGACCGACAACCTCTCAGCCAGGCGCCGGATCTTCAATTGCCGATCGAGTTGCTTCTTCGAAAGGTGTGCTTCGCTAATCAGGAAGGCGAACCACACGGCAGAAGTGAGCCAGACCAGATCATCGAACGATAGGGAAACACCTTGCTGTTGCAGCTCGGCCAAGAGGTTATCAGGGCAGTTTATCCCTTGGTCGCGCAATGTGGACAATAGCCGGTTGGCTTCGCCCCCTTCTGCCGGCCGGTCCCATTCGTCAAGAACTTCGTCGACGCCCTTCATGACACCGCCCTGATAGGCTCGACGTTGTTCGGCAGCGCCCTTCCCTCGGCCACGTGCAAGACGTGATCGGCCCAGATCTTCAGCGCCCTGCCCTTTTCGTGCGCATAGGTGGCGCGGTTATATGTACCGGCCACGCCAGCCCGGTGGCCTGAAACGTGGTTGAGGATAGCCTCGACTATATGGGGTGCTATCCCCAGCTCGTGCAGGCCAGTTGACAGCGTCCGTCGAAGGTCATGAAAGGTCCAAGGCGCGATCGACACCAATTCGGGGTCCTCTTCGCGCTTCTCGGCTTCGGCCCTGGCGATTTCCAGCATCGCGGCGTCAATCGATGACTTTGCCCGCGAATACGTCTGCAGGTATGATTTCCCGGTGGTCAGCACATACTGGTTGCCGCCGTCGATAGTGGGGAGGGCATCGAGCAGATCAACGACAGGAAAAGAAAGTGGGACCTCGTGCGCTTCCCCGTTCTTTGCCCTGCTCTCGGGGATGCGCCACACCCGAGCCTTCAAGTCGATCTCGGCCCATGTCGCCGCGGAAACCTCCTCCCGGCGCTGCCCCGTCAACAGCAGCAATTGACCGAACGGACCGAACGGCCATCCGACCTTCTTGCATGCGAGCCAGAACAGCCGGATCTCAGCGTCCGACAGAAACCGCTTCCGAGGCTTGGCCTTGCTCTCCGGCTTCACCCCGATCATGGGAGACACCTCGACAAGCTCCTTGTCCGAACACCACGCGAAAAACTTCGACATCACAGCAAGCGTCCGTATCTCGGCCGCTGGCAGCCCCTCTGCGCTGATCTGCGACCGGATGGCCTTCACATCGGCCCGCGTGATGGAGCTGATAAGGCGGCTTCCCCAAGCGGGCTGGAGCCTATTTTTGAACACCGAACGGGCGGCGGCTATGGTGTTTGGGCGATTGTGCTTCTGCAGGTATTCCCGGTCATACCGAGCAAGGACATTCTTCACGAGATTGGACTCGTCGGCCTGCTCCGCCTTCTGAAGCGACTTCTCCAGGGCCGGGTCTCTGCCCTCTGCTACAGCCCTCAGCGCATCGCCAGCGGCCTTTCTGGCATCAGCGAGACCGAACGCCGGGAAGGCGCCAATGGTGAGCTTTCTGGTCCTCGCGCCGTGACGGTAGCGAACAGCCCACGATTTGCCCCCCGTTGGCTGAATGATCAGGAACAAGCCAGGCATGTGGCCGTCCGGGATCTCGCGCCTTGAAGGGCCGGGTTTCTCAGCTTCGACGGATCGGACAGTGAGCGCTTTCGCCATGGGGTAACCTCGGGTAACGGCGGGGTAACATCAAAACACTGTCTCGCTTTATAGCAGAATGTTACGTAACAATAGATGCCATGGCCGCGCAGGCCCTACTTTTCATGGCGAATTTAGGATTCAATTTGTTACGCTCTGTCTCGGAAGGTTCGGCGCTGCCTATCATTCGTAATGATGGGGTCGCAGGTTCGAGTCCTGCAAGCGGCACCACTTCCCAAATGTTTAACCCGGAAACATAGGTAACAGTTTGCCCCCAAGACATGGGTGACGGCACTTCGCTTTCGTCGAAGGGATGGTCGATCTCCGGCTTGCCTCCACAGGGTTTCGGCAGTTCTTTTTACGATGAATTACAGTCTGCGCCCGTCAGCGCTTTCCACACAATCGTAGCGTCAAAAGCCATTGGCCAGGCAGACCCGGATCATGGCTCCACCAGGAGGGGCCCCTGTCAAGGGGGCCGCCTTTGTCGAAAGCTCACGCCTACATCCCGAGAAAGCGGGGCAGGAACAGCGATATTTCGGGAATGTAGGTGACCGCGATCAGGAACGCGAGCATGGTCACGAGCCAGGGCATCACGGCGACCGTCAATTCCGTGATTCCCATCTTGGTGATGCCCGAAGCGACATAGAGGTTCAAACCCACCGGCGGGTGGCACATGCCGACCTCCATGTTGACCACGATCATGATGCCGAAATGGACCGGGTCGATTCCGAGGCGGACAGCGACCGGAAAGAGGATCGGCGCCATGATCAGCACGATCGAGGACGGCTCCATGAAGTTGCCGGCGGCAAGCAACAGAATGTTGACCGCAATGAGGAACATCCACCAGTTCAGCCCCGAATTGACCATCCAGTCGCCCAGCGCCTGCGGAATGTTCTCGTGCGTCATGAGGAAGGAGAAGAGCACGGCATTGGTGATGATGTAGAGCAGCATCGCGGACATGTTTGCCGACGAGAGCAGGACGCGCGGCAGGTCGGCGAGCTTCAGATCCTTGTAGACGAAGACTGCAATCACGAAGGCATAGACGGCGCTCATCGCGGCGGCTTCGGTCGGCGTGAAGATGCCCGAATAGATGCCGCCGATGACGATCACGATCAGCAGAAGGCCCCAGACGGCCTTTCGGAAAGCGTCCCAGCGCTCGGCCCACTTCGCCTTGGGAAGGCGGGGATAGCCGTTTTTATAGGCCCGCCACCAAGTTGTCGCTGCGAGAAGCGCAGCAAGGATCAGCCCCGGAACAACCCCGGCCATGAAGAGTTCGCCCACGGATGCCGAAGAGACAATCTGGCCATCCGGGCCTTTCACCTGCATGCCGGAGGTGGCGACCGAATACATGACCATGACGATCGACGGAGGGATCAGGATGCCGAGCGCGCCCGAGGTCGTGATGACGCCCGCGCCGAACCTCTTGGGAAAGCCCTGCTTTGCCATCGCGGGCAGGATGACCGAGCCGATCGCCACCACGGTCGCTGGCGAGGAGCCGGAAACAGCGGCGAAGAGCGCGCAGGCGATAACGCCGGCAAGCCCCAGGCCGCCATGCCAATGGCCCACCATGGACGTGGCGAAGTTGATCATCCGCCTTGCCACGCCGCCGTGGGTGAGAAAATTGCCGGCGAGGATGAAGAACGGGATCGCCATGATCTCGAACTTCTCAATGCCGGTAAAGAGTTTCAGCGCCACCGTATCGATCGGCACCGCAGTCATGGTGAAGAGGAAAACGAGAACAGTCAGGCCAAGCGCAATCGAGATCGGCATGCCGGTCAGCATCAGGGCGATCAGCCCGCCAAAAATAAGTGCAGCGGTCATGATTCAATGATCCTTCGCAGTCAGCGGGCTCGCGGCTATCGCTTCTGCCTCTTCATCCATTCCCTCGACATGGCTGTCGTCGTGATGCGGCAGCTCTCCGGTGTGCATGAAGTTCCATGCGACCTGCAGGAAGCGGAAGCACATCAGCCCGGAGCCTAGTGGAATGGCGAGATAGACGATCCACATCGGTACTTCGAGATCAGGGGAAATCGCCGAGGTGTGGTACATGTGGAAGACGAAATTGCCACCCAGGGTCGCGATGATGCCTGTGAACAGCGCGCCGGCCATCAGCCCGAACAAGATCATTCTTGCCCGGCTCTTCGGCGGCAGCTTGTTGATGATGACATCGATGCCGACGTGGATGCCCGTGCGCACGCCATAGGCGGCGCCGAACTTCGCCATCCAGACAAAGAGGATAATGCAGAGTTCCTGCGCCCAGACCAGATTGACCGAACGAAGGCCGAAATAGAGCGAGCGCGAGAAACTCATCAGCCAGGGGAGTTCGTAGGTGCGCGAAAGGCTCACCATGTCGGCGAAAAGGCCAAGCGTATAGCGGTGCATGACGGCGGCGAAAATGATCACGGTCGCCGCCGCGATCAGCGTGGCGATCAGGACCTCCTCGAGCCTGTCCAGAATACGGAGCATGGAAAATTCCCCCTCGGTCTTGTCAGCCATCCTTCCGGGAACGGCATGGGCAGCGCGGCAATCGCTGGCGCTGCGCGCTTGCCGTCCGGCGGACTGGCCCCTTCCGGTCAAGCGTGGCAAGCAACGAACCGGCGGGCGGGAAACAGCCCGGCGGAACGTGCTCATTCGAGATGCGCCGCGTCGCCCGGATCAGGCGAAAAACGATGCGGCGCATCGCTGTTGAAGAATGCCTTTGCCGGTTCAGTTCGCGGCGCCGGTTTCCTGCTGGACGCGCTTGACGAGATCGGCGCCGATGCGGTCGGCCATTTCGTCATGGACGGTCAGCAGGGCCTTGCGCCATGCGGCACGCTCGTCAGCAGTCAGTTCGTGGAACTCGGTGGTTCCGGCCGCCTTCATAGCTTCGAGAGCCTGGTCGTTTTCGGCCTTGGCGATCCCGTTGGCATATTCGGTGGCTTCCGCCATCGCCTTGTCGAGATTGCCGCGAACGTCGGCGGGCAATTCGTCCCAGAACTTCTTGTTCACGATCACCGCATAGCCCAGATAGCCGTGGTTGGAGAGCGTGGCGTGCTTCTGCACCTCATTCATCTTCTGGGTATACATGTTGGAAGGCGGATTTTCCGTACCGTCGACGACGCCGGTCTGGAGCGCCTGGTAAACTTCAGAAAACGCCAGGACCTGCGGGACCGCGCCGAGCGCGTTCATCTCGGCTTCCAGCACCTTCGATGACTGAATGCGCATCTTGAGGCCGAGGAAATCTTCGGGCGTGCGAAGCGGGCTGTTGGCGCTCATGATCTTGAAACCATTGTCCCAGAAAGCCAGGCCCTGGATACCCTTCTCCCCGAGCTTGTCCAGCAGTTCCTTGCCGATCGGGCCATAGGTGACCTTGTGCAGGGCGTCATAGTCCGGGAAAATGTAAGGAAGGTCGAAGACCTCGAACTCCTTGAGGCCGAGCGGGCCGAACTTGGCAAGCGATGGCGCCAACATCTGGACAGCGCCGAGTTGCAGGGCTTCCAGCTCTTCCTTGTCCTTATAGAGCTGCGAGTTCGGATAGACTTCCACCTTGACCGCGCCATTCGTATATTTCTCCGCAAGTTCCTTGAACTTGTCGGCACCCTTGCCCTTCGGGGTATCGGGAGCGACGACGTGGGAAAACTTGATGACGATCGGATCGGCGGCGATCGCGCCGGACGCAGCGAGAGCGAATGCGGATGCTGACATGGAAACGGCAGCTACGGCGCGCATGAAAGAGCGGCGGTCGAACATTTAGATATCTCCTCCTGGTATCCTCCGGGCCACGCGAGGGCAATCTCTCCCTGCGCTCCACCACCCGGAACTGCGCATCCTCTTAGGCCGTCGCGAATTGTGGCGCTATTGTGGATTTCCACATCGCGGATCGTCTGAGGCGATAGCGGGCGTCGCGGCTACCGGAACCGCGCCTTTCGCAGGTGGCGTCAGATGCAATGGAAATCCTTGCCATGGTTCTCCTGACAGATAAGCGCAGGCGGCGCGATCAAAGCACTGCGAACACTCAATTGTGTTGAGCCGCGTCATTGCGACCGCAAGAGTTGAGGTTTACTAAATTAGTGACGCGCATTTCAACTTCGTTGATGTGGGAGTTTCAGATGAGCAGGAACAAGATCGCATGGACCGCAGGTAGCGCCGCGACGATCGCGGCATCGGCAAGTTCGGCCTTCGCCCAGGCCGGGGATATACCGGCCGGGAACAGGCCGCCCTATTACTACGGGCATGGAATGATGTGGGAAGGTGACCATTGGGGAGGCTTCGGCATGGTGCTCGGCCCGATTTTCATGATCCTGATCCTGGTCGCCATCGTCATTGGGGTCATCTATCTGCTGAAGCATTTCGGCGGCATCAGCATGACCTCCGACGCAGGACCGAGCGCTGATCGCGCATTGACTATCCTGAAGGAACGCTACGCGCGCGGCGAGATCGATTCCAAGGAATTCGAAGAACGCAAGAAGCTGCTGACGGATTGATCCAGCATCCGGCCAGATCCCTGTTGCTCGGCTGGTAGCCGTAGCCGTGCAATCTCTCGCAGGCACGCCCTCCAGCGCCGGGATCTCCCCTTTTGTCGCAATTCCTCCCAGGCGACTTCTTTTCCATCGCGCAGCCGGGTAATTTCGCGTAAACGTGCCTGGGGAGGCGCGACATCCGACTTTGACTATCTACAAACCGAGCAGTGACAGACCGGACCCTGTTGGCAATCGCGGCGGCAAGCATGACCTCTTGCAGGTCATCCCGCTGGTGACGATCATCGTGCTCACCGCGATGATCTCGATCCTCCTTTGGGTTATCAACCGCAATGAGAATGAGCGTATTCGCACCACGCTGATTTCCGACGCGCTGTGGGTCGAACAGACACTGCGCTTCCAGCTTTCGACCGACGAGGATGCGGTTGCCCGTCTGGCGCTCGATCACGGCCACCATGAAATCAGCCTACAACAATTGAAGGATCGGGCACGCATCCATCTCCAGAACAACCCGGAAGTGCTGCGGATCATGCTCTTCGACAACGAAGGCCGTGCAGTCTTTTCGGTCCCGGATGGAATTCCAGCACGCGCGATCGAGCCTCTGTCCGCCCCAAGCACCAAGGCGACGCAAGCGACCGCCCGACCTTCCTATGGCCCGCTATACCGAACCGACGACGGCGATCTGCGGGCCGATATTTCGATGGGCACAGGCAATGACGGCGGCAGCATTTCGGCGACCGTTTCCATTAAGTCCCTGGTCGCGCGCCAGATCCCTTGGTGGATCACCGAGAAATACGCGGTACAGCTCGTTGATATCGACAATGCGGTGCTGACCGAGAAAACCCGGGTGGAACCCGCCGACGCCGACCTGACCCACAAGATCGGTTTCGACCCGCCGCTGGCGGGCGCTTGGCTTGCTATTTCACCCTATCGCGTCAGCGGCGACTTCTCCCACAACCTGCTGGTTGCCGGCATTCTGGGACTGGCGCTGTTTGCGGTCTTCTCGCTCATCGTGCTCTACCGCAACGGCCTGAGACGGCAAGCCGCCGAAACGCGGCTTCGCGCGGAAATGGCATTCCGGCGGTCTATGGAGGAAAGTCTGACCGTGGGGCTTCGCGCTCGCGGCCACGACGGCAAGATCCTCTATGTCAACAACGCCTTTTGCCAGATGACCGGCTTTTCCGCCGAGGTTCTGACCGGACACATGCCTCCCATGCCCTACTGGCGGGAAGACCGGATCGAGGAAACGCTTGCCCGGCACGAGGCTTTGAAGAACGGCGGGCTGAAAGTCCAGAGCTTCGAAACATGCTTCAAACGCCAGGATGGCAGCGAACTCGAGGTTCAGGTTTTCGAGGCTCCGCTCATCGATGCCCATGGCCGCCATCGCGGCTGGATGGGATCGATCATCGACATTTCCGACCAGAAGCGGGCCGCGGAGCTTGCGCGCGTCCAATCACAGAACCTTCAGCGCACCGGCCGCTTGGTCACGCTCGGCGAAATGGCCTCGTCGCTCGCCCACGAACTCAACCAGCCGCTGGCTGCGATTGCCAGCTATGCAGCCGGATCCTTGAACCTGCTGCGCTCGGACAATGCGGACCCGCAAGCCGTGATAGCAGCGATCGAAAAGCTGTCGCTCCAGACCGAACGTGCCGGTCAGATCATCCGCCGCATCCAGGATTTCGTACGTAAGCGCGACCCGAAATTCGAGGTCGTCGACCTCGCCTCGGTCATTGTCGAGACGGCGTCTTTCCTGGAGGCCGACGCCAGCAACAACAATGCAACGATCCGGGTCGTGGCCCCGAAAGGCCTGCCGCCGGTGCGGGCCGACCGCATCCTGATGGAGCAGGTGATGATCAACCTGATGCGCAACGGTGTAGAGGCCATGGCAGGCTCATCGATGCAGCGGATCAAGCTTGAGGTCGAACTCCGCGACGAGGATGGACACCAGGTAATCGAGGTGCGGGACCGGGGCGCCGGCATTGCGCCGACAGTCTCCGGCCGGCTTTTCGAGCCTTTCGTCACCAGCAAGCAGGACGGCATGGGCATGGGGCTGAATATCTGCCGCACGATCATCGAGCTCCATCACGGGCGGCTCGAGCATCGCCCCAATAGCGGCGGCGGCACCGTGTTTTCCATCGTGCTTCCGGTTCCGGCGCCGGAAAAGGCTGCCGCGGAATGACGAGCACCAAGCCCTTCTTGAAAGACGCGGCCGTCTACCTCGTCGACGACGATCCGGCAATCCGCGATTCGCTCTCCTTTCTCTTCATGTCACGGCAGATGCGAGCTGTATCCTTCGGCAGCGGAGAAGCCCTCCTCGAAGCGCTGCCTCTCAAAGGCTGCGCCTGCATCGTCCTGGACATGCGAATGGGGGCGCTATCCGGTCTTGAGACATTCAATCGCCTCAAAGAGGCCGGCTGCAATGCGCCGGTGATTTTTCTGACCGGCCACGGCGACGTGCCGGTTGCCGTCGAGGCGCTGAAATCAGGCGCCGCGGATTTCATCGAAAAACCCTTCAACGACAACCAGCTCGTAAACACCGTCATCGCCTGCCTGGAAAACCACTTCGGGCTGATGTCGGAAAACCGTGAACGGGCGATGATCGAAAGTCAGCTGCAGCAGCTCTCGGCGCGGGAACTCGACGTGCTCAAGCTGTTGATGGCCGGGATGCTCAACAAGCAGATCGCCGACGCGCTGTCGATCTCCATGCGCACGGTCGAGGTTCACCGCGCCCGTATCCTCTCCAAGATGCAGGCACGCAACGCCGTGGAACTCGCCGCCAACCTCGCCTCGCACGGCATCGAACTTGCCTCCTAGAACGCGACAACGCCGTAGACGCCGCCCGCCCATCTAGCCGTATCACACGCCGATGAGGACGTTAAACCTCGTTGCGCCCTTCAGCCGCAACAGTGATCCGCTCACACGGCAGCCAGAAGAATGTCTTTGCTCGCGAGGGGACAGACGAGACCGTAGAATTGGGCTCCAACCAGAGGAATACCCAATGTCCACAGTCCCGTCCCCCTTGGCGCCATCCGCCAGGCAGCCACTTCTCGGCGCCCCAGGCCTGGGTGCGCTCGCAGTATTAGTGTCCGGCACCCTGCTTCTTGGCCTCGCCTACGGGCCGACCCAAGGCGCGCTGTTCCTTGTCGGCGGCGCGCTCGGCATCTCGCTCTATCATGCCGCCTTCGGCTTTACCTCGGCCTGGCGGGTGTTCATTCTGGACGGTCGAGGCCGTGGCCTGCGCGTTCAGATGATGCTGCTGGCGCTCACCGTCGTTCTCTTCTTCCCCTTTCTGGCCAGCGGCACCCTGTTCGGCCAGGAGGTGAAAGGCTTCGTTTCTCCCATTGGGACTTCGGTCATTGCCGGCGCCTTCATGTTTGGCATCGGCATGCAGCTCGGAGGAGGCTGTGCCTCGGGCACGCTGTTCACCGCTGGCGGCGGCAATGCTCGCATGCTGGTGACGCTCTTGTTCTTCATCGTGGGCTCTCTGCTCGGCACGGTGCACTTCGACTGGTGGGTTGCCCTGCCGTCTCTGCCACCCGTATCGCTCGCAAAGAGCTTTGGCGCGGCGGGTGGCATCGCCGTATCGGTCGTGCTCTTCGCCATGATCGCAACGCTCACGATCTTCGTGGAAAAACGTCGGTGGGGTACGCTGGAGGCAGAGCCTTCATCCTCGCGACAGGGCCCTTCCCGTCTGCTGCGCGGTCCCTGGCCGCTGGTGCTCGGCGCGGTCGCGCTTGCCGTTCTGAATTTCGCGACACTGGCCCTGGCCGGCCGCCCGTGGGGCATCACCTCTGCCTTCGCACTCTGGGGCGCCAAGGGTGCCCAGGCGATCGGAATTGACCCCACGGCCTGGGCCTACTGGCAGATGCCGGGCAATGCCAAGGCGCTCGCCGAAAGTGTCTTTGCTGATATCACCTCGGTGATGGATTTCGGAATTATCGCCGGCGCCATGCTGGCAGCAGCGCTTGCCGGCCGCTTCGCCCCGAGCTTTGACATCCCGCTGCGCTCTGTTCTGGCAGCCGTCATCGGTGGATTGCTGCTAGGCTATGGCGCACGCATCGCCTATGGCTGCAATATCGGCGCCTATTTCTCGGGTATCGCGTCGGGCAGCCTGCATGGCTGGCTCTGGGCGGCTGCGGCCTTTGCCGGCAACATCGTCGGCGTCAAGCTCCGGCCGTACTTCTTCTTCGAACGCAAGGTGCTTTCGCGCGTCGACGGCTGAAGCACTTCACGCCCGGAACACCCATTCCGTGGGCAAGAACGGGACGACGGCCTCGTGCCGTCGTCGCCCGCGTGCCTGCGGGCCGGCTACCTGTAACCCGTCATTTCCAGATATCCGAGCCCGTCATCGCTTCCCGTGAACCTGATCGGACCTTCCCAATAGGGAAACTGCACCTTCATCCAGGCCTGGGTGTTGAGCACCTCCGTGGTAACGCTGAAATTCCTCCCCGGCACTTCGACACGCCAGCTGACCGGCAGATTGCGCCCCTCCACCCTGGCCGTTTCGAGCGGCGTCACCTTCAGTTCGCCGGGGGACAAAGGACTGGGCCTCCCCTCGGGGGAAATCCACGTCCCGGACATGTATCCATCGCCGCCGTCGCGCAGGCGGAAAGCCATCAGCTTTTCGCCGCTGTCGAGATGCAACGAAAACCAGTCCCAGCCGGTCTGGTCGGCGGCGAGCGGCTGCGACGACCATTCCCGATCGAGCCAGGCCTGACCGGTGACTTCGACCTCGCCTTCCGGGAGAGCAATCGTCCCGGCAACCGCATAGAAGGGCTGCGAATAATAATAGCTCGCCTGCCCTTGCGCCGACTTCACCGAATAGCCGCCCTCGCCCTGCGGCACCAGCGGTCCCCTGGCATCAAGCTTCAGGTCATAGCGGAAATCCGTGCCCGAGGCGCGAAGGTCGAGCGCCGAAAGTGCATCGCTCCCGGCCCCGGCCATCCCAGGTGTCGCGCGGCCCCGCATTTGCCAGTCATCGATCCAGGCCGAAAACGGCTCAGCGGTGACGCCCGCCTGGCCGATACCGCCACGGGCAAGCCGCTCAGCGACATAATGCTTTGCGGTCGCGGTCACGGCCGCATGCCCCATCCAGATCTGCTGGCTGTCCCATCCCTTCGTGTCGCCCGGAGCCAGAGCAGAGCGGAAGAGCGTCCACTGAACACCGTAATCGGTGCCGTCCGCCGCCTTCAAATTGGCAGTCATGTACCACCACTCGATGCGATATTCGGGATGCGGGCCATGGTCTTCCGGAAAGCTCAAGGCGATGCCCTGTCTTGGCATCGCAAAGCCCTCGGCGGTTGATCCTAAACCTGCAAACCCTTGTGCTACAGCGTTGCCGCCGTCACTGGCGATGACAACGGCAAGAAGTGCTGCAATGGGAGACAGCAGAACCCTAGCGTTCATTGGCAAATACCTTCAGCAGATCCGAGGGTGAAAGCCTTGCGAGACGCCGCAACGGTATCATGGCCGCAAAGAGCGAGGCAACGAGCGCCAGCACAGCCAGCTTGAACCAATCGGACGGGAAGAGGTGCATCGGCAGCCGCCAGCCGAAAGCCGCGACATTGACGATGGCCAGCAGTACCCAGGCAAGGGCGACACCGACGGGGAGTGCTGCCAACAACGTGAATATCGAGAGTATCATGGTTTGGGCCAGCTCCAGCAGCACCAGATTGCGGCGTGTCAGCCCCATGGCCCAGACCGGGGCGATCTGCGGAAGGCGGATGCCGGAAAGGGTCATCAGGCTCGCGAACATGGCAAGTCCGGCGACCCCTAGAGTGAGAATATTGAGCGCCCCGGTGACGGCGAAGGTCTTCTCGAAGATCTGTAGCGACCGCTGCTTGATGGCGGCCTGATCGAGGACATTCGTTTGAGGCAGATTGAACGCGGCGATCAGTGCCTCTTTCAGGTCCCCGGCAGCCGAAGGCGACACGCGCAAACCGTAGCGCAGGCGCGGTACCTCAGGAAAATGTGCGGTCAGCACATCGATGCCGACGATCACCTGCCCGACGGGATTGCCGTAGTCGGAATAGATCCCGGCAACGGTCGTCTTCCAGCCGCCCGGAAGTGAGAGCGGATCGCCGATTCCGAGACCTTCGCGGCGCGCAAGCTGCTCGTTGATCAGCCCGGCCTCGCCGCGCGCCACGCGGTCCCAGACGTCGGGCACCGCTTCGAGCAAGGGCCAGTTATCCCGAAAGGTCGCGTGATCGGCCACGCCATAGATCTCGGCAGGCTGTCCGGCAACTTCGCCCTCGACATGCCAGATCGGCAGCACCGCGTCGACGCGTGGGGTCAGCCAGTCGCGCAGGTTTTTCGCCTCCTCTTCCGTGCGGGCGGTGACGTAGATCTCCGATGCCAACCGCTGGTCGAGCCAACCGGTGAACGTCAGCCGGAAGCTCGCCACCATTGTTCCCACACCGACATTGGCCGACAGCGCCAGCAAGAGCGCCATCAGCGCCAACGACAAACGCGGAAGCTGCTGGCGGGTATCGGCCCAGAACCATGACGCGAGCGCACCGGTCGAGAGACCCTGCATCGCAATGAGCAGGCCGGCCAGCATCACCGGAAGGAGCAGCGCCGACCCGACAAGCAGAACTCCGAGCAGCGCGAAGCCCGCGACCAGCCCTGTCCCCCACTTTGCGAGCACCACAGTCGCCGCCAACAATGTCGCCGCCGCCCCGGCCTGCAGGCGCAAGGCGGCTTCCGAAGCGCGCGCCCAAGCTCGCGGCTGGGCGGGCGCCAAAAGCGGCATGCGCCAGACACGCCAGAGGCTTTGGGCAGCCGATCCCAGCGTGCCAAGAACAGCGATACCAAGCCCCGTCGCCCACCATTCTGGCCGCAGCGTCAGAGTGCCCGGTACATCGGCGCCATAGAGCCCCCGAAGCGTCGCGGCCACGTCGGGCAGCAGGACGGAGGCCACGAGATAGCCGAGCGCCACGCCACTCAACCCCGCTGCAAGTGCGAGGATGACCAGTTCCGCCAGCAGCAGACCGGTCAGCGCCCGCGCCGGAAGGCCGAGCGAGCGCAAGGTGCGAAACGTCGGACGGCGCTGCTCGAAGGCTAGCCCGATGGCCGAATAGACGATGAACAGCCCGACAACGAAGGCCAACAGGCCAAAGGCGGTGAGATTGAGATGGAAGCTGTCGGTCAGCCGTGCCAGATCGTCCTGAACATCGGGTTTGCGCAGCGTCAAGCCGGGGGCAACCGTTTGGAGGGGGATCCGGCCCATGGGCTGATCGGCCGCAACAATCAGCCGGCTGATCTGACCGGGTTTTCCGAGCAGGACCTGCGCACGACCGATATCGGTGATCGCCGCTCCCACCGGCAAATCCTTGTCGATCCGCAGCGGTGGCGTCTCCTGCGCGGCCAGCTGCTCCGCCGTGGCCGGTGCGACGAAAAGCGGGCCGGGCGGCGACAGGAAATCCCGCAATCCGTCACCGCCCTCCACGTTCACCTGACGGGCCTCGACCGGCAGGGTCAAGGGCTCGATACCGATGACGCGCAGCCGGACTGCACCAAAACGCACCTCACCCTCCAGCACCGGCGACACCAGCCAGCCGCCACGCCGGAATGCCACGAAAGTTTCCTGGAGGATGGGCTCGCCATCGGCTGAAACAAGCTGCTCGAGGCGGTCCTGCCCGAGCATGGCGGCGGCGCGGTCATAGCTGGCGCGCGCCTCTGCATTGATCGCCTGCACCCCCGACCAGAGCGCGGTCGCCAATGACAAGCCCAGCAGCAGCATCGCCAGTTGCAGCGGCTGCCTGCGCCAATGGGAGAGAAGCGCGGACATGGCCGTTCGCAGCATCATGCAAGCCGCCCGGCGGCGAGGTGCACACAGGCGTCCAGCCGCCCGGCAAGCCGCGTCGAATGGGTGACCATCAGCAATGCCGCGCCCGTGTCGGCGACCAGCGCCTGCATCAGTGCCAGTACCGCGTCGCCGGTTGCCTCATCGAGATTGCCGGTCGGCTCGTCGGCGAGAACCAGTTTCGGGCGCGCCGCAAGGGTGCGCCCGATGGCCACACGCTGCTGCTGCCCTCCCGAAAGCTGCTCGGGATAGCGCCGAAGAAGATCGCCGAGCCCCAGCCTTTCGGTCAATTCCGACTGCAATTTCGGATCGTGCCGGTTGGAAAGCCGCGCGTGGAAGGCAAGGTTGTCGGCAACGTCGAGCGAGGGAATGAGATTGAACTGCTGGAAGATCAGCCCGACCACGCCACGGCGAAGGGCGGCACGTCCGGCGTCGTTCAGACCTGCAATATTCGCGCCCGCAACCTCGATGCGTCCGGAGTCCGGGCTGTCGAGTCCGGCGACAAGATGGAGAAGCGTACTCTTGCCGCTGCCCGATTCCCCGGTCAGCGCAAGGCTTTTCCCAGCGTCCAGCATCAGGTCGATATTCTGCAGCACCTTGAGCGGCCCCTCGGCGGTCTCGTAGGACTTGCTGACCTTCTGTAGTACAAGCAACATTTACTCTCCGCCTGCCGGCCGTGCGACCTTGTCTGATGAGGAATCGGTCGTGCGGACGCCGCTCAGACGATGCGTCCCCTTGCTGCGACTGGCCATGTGCCCCCAAGCCGGCCACCCTCGATAACCTCAATCGTGTCGACCATATTGGTCACAACGCATGCATGGTTCGGCACGATGCGGACCCTGTCACCGACGGCAAGCCCGATCGGACCCTCGCTGACGAGTCGGCCATGCTCCTCGGAAAGCTGGTCGATGGCAATATCGGATCGTCCGAGCACGTGCCCATAGCCGGTAAGGCCGAAGAGGTCGGATGTCAGCGCCTTGCTGCCGGCATCAATGATAGCGCGGTTTGTCGCCGGCACCGAGACGACGGTGGCGAGTACCGTCAGCGCGCAGTCCTCGAAGCCGCAGGCCCCGCGCATCACAAGGGAGCGGTCGTTGTAGACATAGGTACCGGGCCGGTATTCGGTCGTGACAGGCGCGCTCGCCGCCTCCATCATCGAAGGCGTTCCCCCCGAGGTGACAGTGGCAACGGTCATGCCATCCGCCTCGATCAGCGATTTTGCACGGCCCATGAACGACTGGACGGACGCGGTGCCTCCTGCCGGTGGATAGGTCATCAGCCCACCGAAGCTCAACCCCGGCGCATCCTCGATCCGGCGTGCCAGAGCGGCCGCCGCCTCGGGCGTCGCCACGCCGCATCGGTCGGCCCCGGTATTGCATTCGACCAGAACACGCAGCGGTGCGGGCTCCTCTGCAAAGGCTGCGGAGAGACCGTCGACTACGACCTCACTGTCGGCGACGACGGCCAGCGCCACCTTGCGGGCGAGCGCCGTCAGATGGCGCAATTTTTCCGAACCGAGAATATTGTAGGTGATAAGGACATCGCGGATCTCGGCGCTGCCTGCCACCATCGCTTCGGCCTCGGAAACCTTCTGGCAAGTAATGCCGACTGCTCCGGCGCGAAGCTGCATCGCGGCGATGGCGGGCAGCTTGTGGGTCTTGATGTGCGGACGGACCTTCAGCTCATGGGCATCGGCATAGGCCTGGAAACGATTGATATTGCGACGGGCAATATCAAGGTCCACAAGCACGGCCGGGGTATTCACGCTGTCAAATTCGCTTGCTGTCTTCTGCATCGCTCTCTCAAATGTCTCCTGGCACGGTTTCCGAGGTCACTCGCTTTCCGCTCATGTCGTCGTATTTCCGGCACCCACACGCACCGCCGTCAGTTCCGGCATGGCAAGAAAGCGTTGCGCTTGCGCGATATAGCGGTCGGTTTTCTTCTCCCAGGTCGCCCAATCCTTGCCAGTATCGTATACGAGATGCCCGAGCGCCATGCGCGCCCGCATCGTGGCGCGAAGCGCTGAATAGAACTGGAATAACTCCGTCGAAACCGCATCGTTCAGCGCGGCGCTCATGCGCGGCAGCAGGCGCTCGCCGAAGTCGGGCACACCAAGAAAGGCACATTCCATGCCGAGGAAGGCAATCTCGTCGAAAGGATCGACAAGGCGCAGTTGATAGCTGAATTCGAGGCAGTCGATGATCGCAATCGGCTCGGTGAGGCAGACATGTTCGGGTCTGAGATCGCCATGACCTTCCACATAGCGCCCGGCCCTGACCCGCGCCTCGATCTGCGGCCGCAGGCAGTGCATGCATTCATCGATCCGGTCGAGAACATGCCTGATGGATTCGCTGTCTATGTCGAAATCCCGGTGGCAGAGCACCTGGCGATTCAGCGCCTGCTGGCCTTCGAGGCCCAGGAAATGCTCTTCAGCGGTCATGGGTGAGCGATCCGCCTTGCCATAGAAATCGGCAAGAACCTCGCAAAGGCGGTCGATACTTTGTTCACTAACGTCCGTCTTGCCGAGAAGGCTGCTCAGCATTCGGCCTTGCGGAAGACGACGCATCCTGACCAGCCAGTCGATCACCTCGCCCTCGCCGCCGAGCGACAACGATCCGTCCGCCTTTTCGACGAGCGGCATGACGCCGAGATAGACATGCGGGGCAAGCCGCCTGTTCAGGCGCACCTCCTCGCGGCAATTTTCCTCCCTCGCCTCCAGGGCAGTGAAGTCCAGAAACGGGAAACGAACCGGCTTCTTAAGCTTGTAGACATGTTGTCCCACCAGGAACACCCAGGACATATGGGTCTCCACGACATGCACATCCTCCGCCCCATCCTCATAGATGTCGGGCCGCCGGAGCGCGCGAAGTTTCATTTCGATCGTTGCAGCCATGTGAGACTCTGGCATCCCGTCGTGAAGTCATCATAATGTGGGTGGATTAGACAGGGACGCCTTGATGCCTGTCAACGAGGGTCTCGCGGGTTTGGGCAAATCGCCCGCAATGTTCCCATGCTTGACGCTGATCAAGAAGCACACCTGTCTGGCATGACAGGATTCGAACATAGTCATAAACGAGCGCGAGGTTGCCATGACAGTGCTTGCTGAACTCGATCCCGGCCTGAAGCAATTGTTCGACCGCATAGACAGTGCCCCGAGCCCTAGGGACGAGGCGCTTTTCGAGCTTCTGGAAGGGTGGAAAGGCAAGCGGACGGATCTACTTGCGCCGCCTGCCGCAGCGATGGAGGAGATCGCGCGGACGCGACCGGAAACCGCCTTCATCTTTCGCCACCGCGAGGGCGCGGAGCGCGACTACGTCCTCCATCTCGGGTCACAGGCGCTTGCGCCCCTGCTCGGACGGGAGACGGAATCGAAGACACTTTCCAAGGCTTCCTTCCTGCGCGGAAGCGTGCGCCTTCGCAGACTGTTCGAATTCGTGGGCCGTACGGGGGAGCCGCTCTCGGCCGTCTTCACGACCACAGCGGCCGATGGAAGCAGCATCGTCGCAGAAATCCTGGTGGCACCGCTGTCGGATGATGGCCGCATGATCGATGCGGTGTTCGGCGGACTGACGGTCAGGCCGCTTGCCATTGCCACCTCCACGGTGCCGGCAAAAGCGGAAAATGGAACCGCGCCGCTCATCTTCGCTTTCGCCCGCGACACGGAGTTCGGCAGTCGCGTCGCCCGCCACCTGGGGCTGGAATTGAGTCCGCTCGAGGAACGCGAGTTCGAGGATGGGGAACACAAGACCCGCCCCCTCGAAAGCGTCAGGGGAAGACATGCCTTTATCGTCGCCAGCCTTCATGGCAGCGACGGGCAGACCGCCAACGACCGCCTCTGCCGTCTGCTGTTTTTCATCGGCGCACTGAAGACGAACGGCGCTACCCGCGTCACCGCCGTCACACCGTATCTCTGCTACCTCAGGAAGGACCGCCAAACGAAACCGCGTGACCCGCTCACCGGGCGTTATGTCGCCCAATTGCTGGAAACGATGGGCGCCGACCAGGTGATCGTCGTCGAAGCGCACAATGTCGCGGCGTTCCAGTCATCCTTTCGCGTCCCGACCATGCATCTCGACGCCTATGACGCCTTCGCCCGCCATGCGGCGGCGCATATCGGCGACACCGAGGTGACGGTAGTCTCACCCGATCTCGGCGGCGGCAAACGCGCGGAGACTTTCCGCGAGCGGCTGGAACAGATACTCGGCCGGCCCGTCGGCAAGGCGTTCATGGAAAAGCAACGCAGCAAGGGTATCGTTTCGGGCGAACTCTTCGCCGGCGATGTCAAGGATCGCATCGCCATCGTCATAGACGACCTCATCAGTTCCGGCGGCACCATGGTGCGGGTCGCGGAGGCCTGCATGGCGCGGGGCGCGAGGGAAGTGCGGCTTCTGGCCACTCACGCGCTTTTCTCCGAGGGTGCGGAGGAACGCCTCGCTCGGGCTCCGATCGCCGAACTGGCTGTAGCAGACACTGTGCCCGTGGCTGTGGAATCGTCGCCGCTCGGAAACCGCCTCGTCGTGATACACGTCGCCGACCTTTTCGCGGATGCGATCCTGCGCTGCCACCGGGGTTCCATGGCGTCCGGTGGTTACGATCCGCTCTGAGACAAGGCGCAATGCGCAGTGTGTCGACCTGCCCGAAGACTTGTTGGCGGGCGGCGGATCGCACCCTGTATGACACCAAGAATCAAGGCCGCAATTGTGTTTGAACGGCGTTGATACGGGCCCCGGACTACGAACCTCAGTATCGGCCGGCGCCCATTTCGATGCTGCTCGCCGACCCCTGTACCGGCGGGACAGGTTCAATGCCTAGGGCGCACTGAACGGCACAGCGGCAGCATCGAGGTATGCAATCACATCGGCATCGGTCAGTTGCGGAAAGTTCCGGTAGTGTGCGCCGACAGCGCCAAGCGAACTCAGGTGTTCAAGGCAGATGACCTCGTCCGCCTCCTCTTCCAGTTCGGGCAGCAGGCTGGCCGGTACGACGGGCATCGCAACCACGATACGGCGCGGTTTCTTGTCTCTCAGCCCCTTCAAGGCGGCGCGAAGCGTCGCGCCGGTCGCCACGCCGTCATCGACGACAATCGCTGTTTTCCCGGCAACCTGCACCGGCAGGCGGTCCTTGAGATACAACTGACGGCGGCGGTCGATTTCCTTCAGCTCACGCTGGCAGGCGGCGTCGAACTCGCTCGGCGACACGCCGGCGTAGCCGATAACGTCCTCATTTCGAACGATCCTCGGAGTGTCCCCGTCGACGACCGCGCCCATGGCTACTTCCGGCTGATACGGCGCGCCAATCTTGCGTACAAGCAGCAGATCAAGCGGCGCCTTGATATCTGTCGCAATGGGCAGTGCCACCTCAAGTCCGCCCCTGGGAAGAGCTAGCACGACCGCATCCGTGCCACGGTAATGAGAAAGCGCTACGGCGAGGCGTGCGCCCGCCTCGGTACGATCACTAAACGGCATGATATTTCTCCCGGTCGAGATCGACGGATCACGCTCAAAAGAATATCATATCGCGTTCACACCCATGACGGCAATCAGAGAGGAGCGCTTCGCCAGGCGCACTGCCATTGACACTTTTCGGAGCATCAGATCACAGCGGCCGAGCAACCGGCTCGCCCCGGCCCCAGGCTTCGGCCCAGTCCATCAAGCGCAACATGTCCATCTTGAGCGCCTGCTGCCGGGCAATCGCATCCGCGTGGTCGGGATTGGAGCGTGGATCGTAGAAGTTCGCAACCTCCGTTCCGGCCTCCCTGCGGGCCGCTTCCAATTGCATCTTCAGCACGCCCACCTCGGCCTTGACTGCGAAATACCGTCTCATCACGTGGATCAGGGTGATGTCGTCTTCGTTGATATCCACGGGATTGTCTCCGTCATGCTTATGGTCGAACGGTCGCTTGAACCGATTCGTACATCAAAGTCACGGCAGGAATTGGGGCAAATGAAGACAGGAATCACCTTCTTTTGCCCGATCTGCATGCCAAAACCATGGAATTACGGGGAAAACAGGATCAGGAACGCTGCCTAGCCTTCGTGATTTTGACCTCCAAAATTCTGGGGGTAATCATGACTTCAACCACGACCCGCAACCGGAGGAGGATTGAATGAACTCACACCCGGAAAAAGACGAGTTCGATCTTGAGCGCTTCGTGACCGCACAGGCTCCTGTCTATCATCAAGCTCTCGCTGAGCTTCGCGACGGTGCCAAGCGCTCCCACTGGATGTGGTTCGTTTTCCCGCAAATGGCCGGCCTCGGCCGCTCGGCCATGGCACAGCATTACGGGATTGTTTCTCTCGGTGAAGCCCGCGCCTATCTCCGCCATCCCGTTCTCGGGCCGCGCCTGATGGAATGCGTCGAAGCCATGCTTTCCAATGGGAACCGTACAGCCCGTGAGGTTCTCGGCTCGCCCGACGACTTCAAGTTCCGGTCCTGCCTGACGCTTTTCATCGCCGCCGATCCAACCATGCCCTTGTTCCGGCAAGCGCTCCGCCATTTCTATGGCGGCGAAACAGATCCCCGCACCCTTGCCCTTCTCGGCCTCGGCGATGCGGGATGAAAGTCGTGCGCAGCCGGAACAGCAAAGAATGGGCGCTGGAAACGGCATGCAAACGATTGGAGAGAGAGGTATTTCAGGCAACTCTATTGAATGCGGGGACATAGCCGCTATCCTCTGTGTTCCGAACGATACCGGCGATGGCGCGGGAGGTACATGTCGATGAGGAAGTCGCACCAGAAGGCTCCGAAGCTATCCGTCGTCACATACGCTTTCGTTTCCATGAGCGCGGCGGTGGTTGGTGTGTTGTTCCTCCTGCTCATCAGCGAGCGGCTCGAAGTCTATCAACACGAAACCCTCGCCTCAGCGATCGCGACGCGAGCGAAAGGGGTTCAAACCGGCCTGGCACGTGCGCTGCACGAGGAATTGAGCAATATGCGATATGTGGCGGAAAGGCTTGGCGGCGATGAACCGCAAGACATGGCCTTGAAGCTCAAGATGGTCGTCGGCGACGGCAGCCGGATATCCTGGGGCGGCTTTGCCGGGATAGATGGACGAATCCAGGCATCTTCCGATGGTTTACGGGTCGGAGAAGACGCCTCGGAAACGAACTGGTTCAAAGGAGGACTGAAGGGGCCCTATGCCGGTGAAGTTCGTGAAGACGTCACATTGCCTAGCGGACAGGACACGCCTCCGAGATTCATAAGTCTGTCCATGCCGGTGCGCGGTTCGGCAGGCGAGATCAAGGGCGTTCTCGACCTGCGCTTGAATTTTGAGTGGCCGATAGACTATCTGTCGGATATGGCAGACGCCTTGGGCATTGACGTGTTTGTGCTCAGCTCCACGGGTGAAATCATCATTGCCTCCGATGGAGGATCCTACGGGGCGCTGGACCTTCCAAGTATACGTGCCGCCCAGATGGGAGCGACGGCGACCAATCTGGAGCGGTGGCCGGACGGCAGGCTCTATTTCACAACGACTCTGCCAGAGATCGCCTATCGCGATGTGCCGACTTTCGGATGGAGCCTGTGAACTGCCCCCCATTTCGACCGGACAGTCGGCATAAGCAGAAAGGCTCAAGCACAGGCTTGAGGACAGGCTTATGTCTAACGAGTATCGACACGTTGAATTGCTGACGGGTGATGTTCGCC
>JBAYTX010000007.1:0-125488 GCA_041675415.1 Rhizobium sp.
ACCGGTGAATGCGATCCCAGGCAGGAGACCCCGGCATCGCTGGCGCGCATGATGGTCGGGAGCGACGTCGCCTCGGTCAGCAATATCGCGCGCAAGGATGATGACCTTCGGATTCTGCAGGAGGGCGCGCACGATCTCGATGCGTTGCCGCTCACCGACGGAGAGGTCTGCGACATGGGCGTCAGGGTCGAGCGGAAGACCGTAAGCCATGGAAAGCTCGGCCGCCTTCTGGGCGATCGCCGCGATGGGAATACCGGCATCGAGCGACAGCGCAATGTTTTCGGCGACCGTCAGCGCCTCGAATAGCGAGAAATGCTGGAAGACCATGCCGATGCCGAGGCGGCGGGCGGCAGCCGGCGACGCGATCGTGACCGGCGCGCCCTGCCACAGGATCTCGCCCGATGTCGGGGCCAGGACGCCGAACAGCATCTTCACCAGCGTCGACTTGCCGGCGCCGTTTTCTCCGAGAAGGGCGTGGATCTCTCCCGGCCTGATATCGAAATCGATGCCGGCGCAGGCCGCAAAGCCTCCGAACAGCTTCGTCAAACCGCGAGCTGCCAGAAGGCTGCCGGTTCGCGATGCGTCAATTTCCGTCACGCGGCCCCCTCTTTTCATCATCGGAGCCCCCGGCCTTTTTCAGGTCTCGTTCAGGGGATCAGCAAAGTCGTTCCGGTTGTTTTTCTGTTTTCCAGATCCGTATGGGCGCGTGCCACTTCCGCCAACGGATAGGTCTGGTTGATATTGATACGCACTTTGTTGCTCCGCACAATATCAAACAGGGAATTTGCACAGGCGACAAGTTCGGCACGCGTCGCGATATAGGCAAAGAGCGACGGCCTCGTCGCATAGAGCGAACCCTTCTGCGCCAGCAACCCCATATCGAACGTATCGACCGGACCGGAAGACTGGCCGAAAAGTACCCACATACCGCGCGGTTTCAGGCAGTCCAACGAATGCGGGAAAGTGTCCTTGCCGATCGAATCGTAGACGACATCCACACGCTTGCCGCCCGTAAGTTCCTTGACCCTCTCGACGAAGTTTTCCTCGCTGTAGTTGATGACGTGATCATAGCCGTGATCAAGGGCCAACCTGACCTTTTCGGCCGAGCCGGCCGTACCGATCACCGTCGCTCCGAGCGCCTTCGCCCATTGCCCGGCGATCAGGCCGACTCCACCTGCGGCGGCATGGAACAGAAGTACCGTTTCCGGGCCGACCTTATAGGTCCGGTTCAGGAGATATTCCGCCGTCATCCCCTTCAGCATCATCGCGGCGGCCGTCTCGAGGCTGATCTCGTCCGGCACCTTGACGAGGTGGCGCGTTTCGACATTGCGCTCGACACTATAGGCACCGTCGGCGCCAGCATAGGCAACCCGATCACCGACCCTGAAGTCGGTCACGCCAGGGCCAACCGAGATCACGGTTCCCGCGGCCTCCTTACCCGTAATGAAAGGCAATCCGTTCGGCGCCTTGTATTGCCCTGTGCGGAAATAGACATCGATGAAATTCAGGCCGATGGCGGCATGGCGGATCTGCACCTCGCCTTCGCCGGGTGCGGCGAGCTCGATCTCCTCGTAGCTCAGTACCTCCGGCCCGCCGTGTTCGCGGATGAGAATTGCGTGGGTTTTTGCCATGACAGGGCCTCCTATCTCGTTCGCCCGAGAGCGGGAAAAAACTGCAGCACTGCACCGATGCAATAGAGGTATATCCCGCTGGCCACAAAGGAAACAACGAGCCACGGCGGCGTGTGGAAATGGAGGAGCAGCGCATAGCCCCCAAGGCCACACCAGGCCAGGAAGACCACGATGTTCAAGGTCCGCAAGCGGCGGACGCGTACCGGGTGGAGGAAATGGATCGGCAGGAAGGTCAGCGCCACTGAAACAACCACCACCGCGAGCGCGGTCGTCGCAGACGCGTCAATAACGAAGAGCGTGAAGACGATCATGTTCCAGACCACGGGAAAGCCCGAGAAGAAGTATTCTTCCGTCTTCATTCCCATGTCGGCATAGTAGATCGCGCTCGAGACGACGATCATTCCGGCGGCCACGAAGGACCAGGGCTCACCGATCATGCCGCTCTGATAGAGAGCGAAAGCCGGCAGCAGGACATAAGTGACGTAGTCGATGATATTGTCGAGCGTATCACCCGACCAATGGGGCAGCACTTCCTTGACCCGCACCTTTCGGGCGATCGGACCGTCTATGCCGTCGACCAGAAGTGCCAGGCCGAGCCACCAGAACATGTCGACGAAACGGCGTTCGGCGGCCGCGACAACCCCAAGAAAGGCGAGGAACGAACCGGAGGCAGTCAGGATATGTACGGAGAAGGCGCGTATTTCGGCATAAGGCACACGCCGATAGTTGAAAATCTTCATGCTCAGACACAATCCCCTCATCGCCCTGACCTTCGGGTATCCGACGAATCGGAGTGATTTGCAACGGCGCAAAAGCGCAGGGACCATTTTTCGCCACCCTATCCGGCGGCCATTCCCGTTGCCGACTGCGCCAATTCAGCCCATGGATTTGCGGGAGCGAACGCCGTAGATTAAGCAAAGCGGAAACGGAATGCTGATATGAAGAACTTCGAAATCGCAGTGGTCGGCGCAGGGCTGGCCGGCTCCATCGCGGCCCTCGCGCTTGCCCGCGAAGGCCGTTCGGTGGCGCTGGTGGCGCCGGCGCGCCAATTCACCGACCAGCGCACGACGGCCCTGATGGACCAGTCGATCGGTTTCATGGATAGCCTCGGACTCTGGGGGGAGATCCACCCGTCAGCGGCAGCGCTCTCGACCATGCAAATCATCGACGGAACGAAGAGGCTGCTGCGCGCGCCCGTCGTGGCCTTCAGGAGCGCGGAAATCGGGCTTGATGCCTTCGGATACAACATACCGAACGAGGCCCTGATTGCGGTGCTCGAAAAAGCGGTTGCCATCGAAGACAATATCACCTGCATTACAGCAACCGCACAAATGATGGACGTCGGCAAGGACAGCATTTCGATCACCCTCGACAATGGCGAACTGATCAACGCCGATTTCATCGTCGGCGCCGACGGGCGCAAGTCGAAGACGCGCGAGAGCGCGGGCGTCGGGGTGAGAACCTGGTCTTATCCGCAGACGGCAGTCGTCCTGAACTTCTCCCACACCCTGCCGCACCGCAATGTCTCTAGCGAATTTCACGGAGAATCCGGCCCCTTTACCCAGGTGCCACTGCCCGGAATGCGCTCGAGCCTCGTCTGGGTGGTGGAACCGAAGGAAGCCGACCGCTTGATGGCGCTCTCCACCGAAGAATTGAGCCGGGAAGTGGAGACCCGGATGCAGTCCATGCTCGGCAAGGTGACAGTCGAGGACGGGGTACAGGCCTGGCCGCTGTCCGGCATGACCTCGTCGCGATTCGGCAAGGGGCGCGCGGCCTTCATCGGCGAGGCGGCGCACGCCTTTCCGCCGATCGGCGCCCAGGGCCTAAATCTCAGCCTGCGCGACGTGATGGCGCTGATCGAGATTCTATGCGCCCAGGTGGACCGGCCGATCCATCCGGACGCCGGTGACGAGTTCGACCGCCGCCGCCGCGTGGACGTGGTCAGCCGCACGGCAAGCGTCGACATTCTCAACCGCTCGCTGCTGTCCGGTTTCCTGCCAGTCCAGATGATGCGCGCCGCCGGCCTGCACCTGCTCTCCGGCTTTGCGCCGCTTCGCAATCTGGTCATGCGGGAAGGCGTTGAGCCGGGACGCGGCTTCGGTGCCCTGCCCTCATTCCTCAAGGAAAAACTGAAGCCTAAGGGAAAAGATCGGGCGGCAGCAGGCCGGTCGTGATCGCATAGAGCAGCCCCGAGACGGTGAGAACCGAGAGGACGGTGGTGATCAGGATCGTCGCCGAGGCGCGTTCCTGCCACACGCCATATTGCTGACCAATGACGAAGACGTTGGTCGCCGTCGGCAGCGAGGCGAGCAGCACCGCCGTATAGATCCAGAGCGGATCGAAATTGCCGGCAAGCCCCAGCACAACATAGACCAGCAGCGGGTGGAGCAGCAGCTTGATAGGGACGATATAGCCGATCTCGGCCGGAATGCGCTTCAGGGGCCGGAGCGCCAATGTCACACCCATGGCAAAGAGCGCGCAAGGGGCGGCCGCCTGGGCGAGATAGTCAATCAGCCTCTGCAGCGCCAGCGGCGCCTCGAAGGAAAAGGCGGCCGCAACGAAGCCAATCGCGGTTGCAATGATGAAAGGGTGATAGACAATCTTGCGGACGACATCGAGCGCGACCGCCGCACGGGGCCGCTCATCGCCGCCGGCAAAGGCCATCAGCGCCGGGGCAGCCATGAAATGGGCCGCGTTCTCGAAGCAGAAGATCAGCGCCACCGGCACGGCGGCGGCCTCGCCGAAGGCGAGCAGCGCCAGGCCCGGACCCATATAGCCGATATTGCCATAGGCGCCGGCCAGCGCCTGGATCGTGCAGTCGGCAATCGAATTGCGACGGATGAACCGGCCGACCAGGAACACCAGCAAAAAGATCGCATAGGTCGCAGCCAGAGCGGCGGCAATGAAATCGATCCGGGTCAATTCGGAAAGCGGGGTGCGCGATACGAGCTTGAAGAACAGCGCCGGCAGCGAGACATAGATGACGAAGAAGTTCAGCCAGCCGAGCGCGCTGGCAGGCTGCTTGCTCAAGCGGCCCGAGATGTAGCCGATGAGGATCAGGCCGAAGAACGGAAGTACCAGTGCGACTATATCTGCCATGCGTTCGGCTCAAACCCCTTCGACAGCAGGGCACCGACGCCCGGCAGCTTCAGGCCTTAGCCGATTTGGGACAGGATTGGAAAGGTCTGTTGGAACCAGATCGCGAGATTACTGACATATCCGAAGATGAATGCAAGGCCGGTCAGGATCAGCAGGATACCCATGGCCTTCTCCACCAGGCCGAGATGACGGCGGAATTTCCCGAGGAAGCGCATGAAGGCGCCGGAAAAGGCAGCCGCGATCCAAAAGGGGACGGCGAGGCCGAGCGAGTATATGGCGAGCAACAGAGCCCCGTCGCCCACCGTTTCGCGGGCCGCGGCAACGCCCAGGATCGCGCCCAGCACCGGCCCGATGCAAGGCGTCCAACCGAAGGCGAAGGCAAGGCCCATGACATAGGCACCGGTAAGCGTCGCAGGCTTGCCGCTCCCCTGGAAGCGCATTTCGCTCGACAGCAGGCCGATGCGGAAAACCCCGAGGAAGTTCAGCCCCATGACGATGATGATCAGGCCGCCAATCTTTGCCAACAGGTCGATGTGCTGGCGCAACAGCCCGCCGATGGTGGAGGCCCCCGCCCCGAGCGCCACGAAGACGGTCGCGAAGCCAAGCGTGAAAGCGACTGCCGCGAACATGACCGCGCGCCGGGCGCCGACGCCGTCATTCTTTTCTCCCTCGCCGCGGAACTGCTCGACGGATATCCCGGCCATGTAGCAGAGATAGGGCGGCACGAGCGGCAATACGCAGGGCGACAGAAACGAAAGCGCGCCCGCCAAAAGCGCTGTGAGGAAGGAAATATCGGCAATCGACACAAATGGTCTCCGGTCTTGTCCAGTGCGGCTCTTCCTAGCGCCGGAGCGCCTCACTTGCCAATCACCTTTCCGCGCGCTGCGGCAATTGGGCCATTTCCGCTCTTTCGGCGCGATTTTTCGGGTTGACCGGAAGAGGGCACCTGCATATGTTCCGCGCACTTCCAGGGGAGCCGATTTGCTCTTCGACGGGAGCGCGTAGCTCAGCCGGTAGAGCAACTGACTTTTAATCAGTAGGTCCAGGGTTCGAATCCCTGCGCGCTCACCACTTGCTCCATTGTCCAACCCGGAAACATAAGCAACAGTTTGTCCCTAGACATGGGTGACAACCTCGTTCCGGCGGCCTGCGCGGCACTCACCGAGACCCAGCCCGACAATGGTGTTGTCGGTTCTTGAACTAGCCGATGAGACTCTTGGCGAGGACTTTCATCCACCCGTCGCCGCGCCGCACAGTGAAGCGGGGAAGCAGCAGCATGTCGCCGCCCGCGCGAGCGCGCCCGCGCACGATCGTTGTGGCGCTCGAATATCCCGCGTCTTCCACCATTTGCCGAACAGCGACATTGCAGCCGCCATGAGGATAACAGAAAGCCTCTACCGCACGACCGGTCATGTCCTCGAGTTCGCGACGCGCATCGCCGATCTGACGGCGCGCTTCGTCGAGAGCCAAAGCCGGTAGCCGGGGATGATCGAGCGTGTGGGAGCCTACTTCATGGCCGAGCGCATCCCACTCCCGGAGCTCTGCCTTGGACATACAGGGCGAACGCGGAATTCCGTTGGCTGCATCCCAGATATTCGAGCCGCCGACCTGCCGGGAAACGAAATAGTTGGTCGCGGTGAACCCCAATGCCTGGAGCACCGGCAGGGCATTCTCGTGGACGTTGCGGTAGCCGTCATCGAAAGTGATGCCGATGACCTTTCCACTCCTCTCGCCGCGCAGATAGGGCAGCAGGTTCCGCATGGACAGGCCCTGGTATCCGAGCCGTTTCAGCCACAGCATGTGCCGCTCGAAGGCAGCCGGCTCGACCGTGAGACTGCGGGACGGACTGCCGCGCGGCGACGGAACCCCGATTTGATGGTACATCAGGATCGGAATAGATGCCTTTTTCATGGCACGTCAGACAGCTCGCCCCCGGCGATCGGGTGCGCTGACTGCTCCTCGGCACGAGCCCCGCGCGCTTCCGCGGCTTTCGCCAGTCTTGACCTGATCGAGATTTGCATCCGGTAGACGGGGCGCAGCCCTTCACGCTTCAGTTTCGCAAGCGCACCAGGGTTCCTTGACAGCGTTGTGCCCCCCAATGTGGGAGAAATCTCGGAAATGGCGCCCGGCACGAGGGATCGTGGAACGACCCCTGTCACCCACGGCATTTGCAGGAGGGTATCGACCGGACGATCAATCCGCTCAGTTGCCCTCAGAAGCTGGATCGCGGTTGTGCGACCGACAAGTTGAGCCACCATGCCCAGCCCGACGCAGACGGGCTCGATCAGCGATACACCGTTAGCCTCCGCCACGACACGGCCGCGCTCTCGTCCCTCGCGGAACGGAAAGCGAATGAAACCGGCTGTTCCGATGTGGCTCAGTCCCAAAGCCAAGCTGGAAGCGAAGGACGCCGTCGGCGCGGCGTCGTCTTCCATTATCAATGCGGCCTCCAGATTCCTGTCCAGAATCGTCTGCCATGCCTTGCGATGCGAGAGGAAGCACGCGACTTCGTTCCGGCTGAGCGCAAAAGGATAGGTCGGCCTGTGCAGCCGCGGGCTGTAGACTGACGCCACATCGGTATCACAAAGTGCGCTGCCGTCGACGGCATCGACGATACTTGCGTCGATTGGAAGCGATGCCAGCAGGTGGTCGACATGCGCCCGTCTTTTCTCGGCCCGGGCCAGATGAATGATGAGCGCTTCTACGCACATTCAGTTTGCCCACGCAGAATTGTTGTCGGTGAACAGTGATTTTCCCAACGCCCCGCCCCATACTCAAATAGAGACATCCTCAGATGAGGGCTTAGCTACGCGATTTTTTTGAGGACGAAAGAACCATTTTTGGGTCTAATGATTTATTTCTATAACCGAGCATTGCGTCACAGCACCGTCAGGTCACCAGAACCATTTTCTAAATTCTCTCGCGCTGATGAACACTAGATCAAGAGCCTTGTGACAGCTTAGCCTCACGGACAATGCTTATGATTGCCTCGGATATTTTTATTTATATTTGGCTTCACTAATTCTCCAAAATGCGCAGGGAATCATATCCGCGATCGAGAAATTGCGCCCCGGCGTTCTCAACGACCGATCCCTGCGCGACCGTCAGTTTTGCCGTCGACGCGAGTTGCCAATAATTCACTTCGGATTCAAAGCGATGTGTGGGAACGTGCACACCCCTCACCTTTACCGACCATGCGTATTTCGGTCATACCAAGTTTCAAAACTTGATCCTGGTCAATAACGCGGGGCCGGATTCGGTCGATAAGTTTGTCAGCAAGATTGAACACACAATGGATTTGATATGAGTAGCGCCGGCGAAAAACCTGAAACACCTGACGCCAACGCCGAATCTGGCGAACTCGCGGCGCTGCTGGCGTCCTCGCGCAAGCGCGGCGGCGGTTCGCGCTGGCTCTGGCGACTGCTCGGCATCGGCATTCTTGTCGCAGCAGGCGTCGGCTACTGGGTCTATAGCGGCAAGGCAACGACCTATAGCTATACGACTTCAGCCGCCAAGAAGGGCGATCTCACGGTGGTCGTCACAGCCACCGGCTCGGTCGAGCCTACAGTCAGCGTCGATGTATCCAGCGAGCAATCGGGAACCATTCGCGAGGTTTTGGCCGATTACAACAGCACGGTGAAGAAGGGCGAGGTCGTTGCCCGGCTCGACACCGCCAAGCTCGAGGCCGATGTCAAGAGTTCGGAAGCCAAGCTGCTCTCGGCAAAGGCAGCCGTTTCCAAGGCGACCGCCGATATGAATTCGGCAAAGGCGTCCTTTGACCGGTTGGCGGCTCTCGTCAAGAACCGGGTGTCCACCGAGCAGGATCTGGTTGCTGCCGAATATACCTACGAAGCGTCGGTCGCGACCAAGGAAAGCGCCGAGGCAAACGTACTTGCGGCCGAGGCCGACCTTGATCTGGCGAAAGTCAATCTTGCCAAGGCAACAATTGTCTCGCCAATCGACGGGATCGTCCTGTCCCGCAATGTCGATCCAGGCGCAACCGTCGCCGCTTCGCTAGAGGCACCGACCCTCTTTACCATCGCGGGCGACCTCAAGCAGATGGAATTGCAGGTCGATATCGATGAAGCCGATGTCGGCCAGGTCGACGTCGGCCAGCAAGCGACGTTCACGGTCGACGCCTTTCCCGACATGCGCTTTCCCGCGGAGATCACCTCGATCCGCTATGCATCGGAAACGATCAACGACGTTGTCACTTATATGGGGATCCTTGCTGTCAAGAACGACGAGATGCTGCTGCGCCAGGGCATGACCGCTACTGCCGATATCACGGTGCAGTCCATCAAGGGCGCATTGCTTATTTCGAATGCCGCCCTGAGGTATTCGCCGCCGGGCACAACGGTCAAAACTGGCGGCGGAAGCGGCGTCTTCAGCATGTTCCGGCCGCCACGCTCAGGCTCGATCACGGCACCGGAACCCGCCGGCACTGAACGAACTGTCTGGGTTATGCGCGACGGCGTCCCGAACGCGGTCAATATCGAGATCGGCGCCAGTGACGGGCAGAATACGGTCGTCACGAAGGGCGAGATCTCCGAAGGCGATCTGATGATCACCGACGCCACGGAAAAGAGCGGCTGAGAGGGAAAACGTCATGGCGAGCCCTCCCCTCATCGAGTTCCAGCAGGTTTCCAAGCTCTACGGCAGCGGCGAAGCGACGATCCATGCGCTCGACCGCGTCGATCTCGTGATCGAGAAGCACGACTTCGTTGCCATCATGGGACCTTCCGGCTCCGGAAAGTCCACGGCAATGAACATCCTCGGCTGCCTCGATGTTCCGACCTCGGGTGAATATCTGTTCCAGGGCATCAGAACGTCGCAACTCGATCGCGGTCAGCACACGCTCCTGCGCCGCTATATGCTCGGCTTCGTGTTCCAAGGCTTCAACCTGCTGGCGCGGACGTCTGCGCTTGAAAACGTCGAACTGCCGCTCGTTTACCGTGGCATGGAGGCCCGCGAGAGACGCAAGCTCGCGGAGGTCGCCCTTGCCCAGGTAGGACTGACCGGACGCGAGCACCACACGACGCAGGAGCTCTCCGGCGGCCAGCAGCAACGCGTGGCCATCGCACGTGCTATCGTTACCAGCCCGGCCGTCCTCCTGGCCGACGAACCGACCGGCAACCTCGACACCCGGACCAGCAAGGAGATCATGGAACTGATCACCGGGCTCAATCGAAACCACGGCATCACGGTCATCATGGTCACCCATGAAGAGGACATCGCGTCCTATGCGACGCGCAACCTGCGCTTCGTCGATGGGCACCTCGATCACGACAGCAAGAACGGTGGGGTCCGCGCCAATGTTTTATGAAACCATCAAGCTTGCCCTCAGAGCAATCAGCCGCAACATGCTGCGCTCCTTCCTGACCGTGCTCGGAGTGGTCATCGGGGTTGCGGCGGTGATCGCCATGGTGACCATTGGCAACGGCACGACCGCACAGGTCACGGCGGAAATCTCGAAGCTCGGCACGAATCTGTTGTTCGTGAGACCCGGCCAGTTCGGGCCGGGACGCGTGAGTTCGGACGCCAAGAAGTTTACCCTGCGTGATGTCGAAGCGATCGAGACGCAGATCAACGGACTGCGCGCCGTGGCCGGCGTCAACCAGTCGATGGCAACGATCATCTATGCCGGAGAGAACCACTCCGCCACGGTGGTCGGTACTGCAAGCGGCTATTTCACCGCCATGGACTGGGAAATTGCGGTCGGGCGCACGTTCCTCGCATCGGAAGAACGCGGCGGGCAGTCGGTCTGCATACTCGGGGAGACCGTCCGCAGGGAGCTCTTCGGCTCGACGCCCGCCATCGATCAGAATGTGCGCGTCGGCGGCATCTCCTGCTCTGTCATCGGGATACTTGCGAAGAAGGGGCAAAGCAGCATGGGCAGTGACCAGGACGATATCGTCGTCATGCCGCTCAAGGTCTTCCAACGCCGCATCGGCGGATCCAACGACGTGTCGAGCATCACCCTTTCGGCGCGCGACGGTGTCTCGACCGCGAAGGTCCAGGCCGATGTGGAACGGTTGCTGCGCGAACGGCGCAAAGTCATCGCCGGGCGCGAGGACGATTTCACGGTCAACGACATGACGCAAATGGCATCGACACTGACCGGAACCACGACCCTGATGACCGGCCTGCTCGGCGCGGTCGCAGCGGTCAGCCTGCTCGTCGGCGGCATCGGCATCATGAACATCATGCTGGTCTCCGTCACCGAGCGGACGCGCGAGATCGGCATCCGGCTCGCAATCGGAGCGCTGGAGCAGCAGGTGCTGATGCAGTTCCTGGTGGAGGCCGTCACACTTTCGGTGGCCGGCGGCATGATCGGCATCGTGCTCGGCCTCGGCCTCGCCTATGCCGGGGTCACGCTGATGAACGTGCCCTTCGTCGCCAGCCCTTCGGTCATCGTCCTCGCCTTCGCCTTTTCGGCGGCGATCGGCATGGTCTTCGGCTATTTCCCGGCCCGTCGGGCGGCCCAGCTCAACCCCATCGAAGCGCTGAGGCATGAATAGGGCGGCGGACCGCCCTATTCTTCATCTGCTCCGGCCTTAAAGAGCGGGCAGCACCGGACGTTCGGCAAGCGCCTTCTCGATGACAGCGACGACGCGCGCGCGATGCTCGCCAGAGAGCGGCAGGCGCGGTTCACGGACGCGGTCGTTGGAGGATATGGCCAGAACCTCGGCGAGCTTGATCTGCTGGACCAGAAAGGTCGAGACATCGAGATCGAGCAGCGGGCGGAACCAGCGATAGATGGCACGCGCTTCATCCAGCCGACCGGCTTTCGCGAGCTTGTAGATCGCCACTGTCTCCTTCGGGAAAGCCACCACGAGGCCAGCAACCCAGCCGTCCGCGCCCATCACCAGGCTTTCAAGCGCCAGATTGTCGACACCCGTGAAGACGTCGAAACGGTTGCCGAAGGCATTGAAGACTTCGGTGACGCGACGGACATCGTCGGTCGATTCCTTCATGGCGACGACAAGGTCGTTCTTGGCCAGTTCCTCGAACATTGGGATGGTGACGTCGACGCCGTAGGCCACGGGATTGTTGTAGACCATGACCGGACGCTCGCCAGCCGCAGCGATCGCCTGGATATGGTTCAGCGTCTCGGCCGGGGCGGATTTGTAGGGAACGCCCGGCAGGATCATGAAGCCATCGGCGCCTGCCTTCGTTGCCGCAACCGCTGACGCGGCACCGCGGCGCGTCGCGCTTTCGCAAACGGTCATCAGTACCGGCTTGCCGGCGGCAACCGACTTCGCCACCTTCAGGATCTCGATCTTCTCGTCCCCATCGAGCGTCATGTTCTCGCCGAGCGAGCCGCAGACGATCATTCCGTCGACACCCGCTTCGAACTGAAGCGCAAAGCAGCGCTCCATCTCGGCGAGATCGAGTGCGCCGTCATCCTTGAATTTCGTTGTTACTGCCGGAAAAACACCCTGCCACATATGGAGCTCCTTCACTGATATATCAGTTGACCTTGCCATCCCAGACGCGACATGTCAATATCTGATATATCAGAAAGGGACATGCATGACGAAACAAGCAGGATCGCTAAGTCATCTCGCCTATCTCTCGCTCGAGCGGGAAATCGTCACGCTGAGACTGGCACCCGGTGCGCGGGTTACGGAGAAGCAGTTGATCGATCTTGCCGGCCACGGGCGGACGCCGGTGCGCGAGGCGATCCAGAAGCTCGAATGGCAGGGCCTGATCGAGGTGAGGCCGCGCGTGGGTTTGCTGATCTCTGAAATCCACGCGGAAGATCATCAGGAGATCATGGCGGTCAGGCACCGACTCGAACCCCTGGCAGCCGCCCTCGCCGCCGAGCACGCTAGCGAAGAACAGCGCAGTGCCCTCATGCGATGTGCGAAGGCAATGACGGCGGCTGCGGTCGATGGCGATTTCGAAGGGTTTCTGTCGTCCGACAAGCAGTTCGACGAGATTCTCGAGGACGCCTGCCCCAACCGCTTCCTGATCGCGGCGCTGGCGCCGCTCCAGACCCACTCCCGCCGCCTATGGTTTGCGCGGGCTACGCCGGAAAAAATGGACCGCTCCGTTTCCCACCATGTCAGCGTGATACGGGCGATCCAGAAGGGCGACGCACAAGAGGCGCAATCGGCCATGGAAGCGCTGATCGGCCATCTGACTGCGGCGTAAACTCATTTCTGTTCGAGGGAGCCGCGAAACTGAAACGCCCGGCCACTGGCCAGGCGTTTCGAATATCTGTTCTGTACCAAATCAGCCCACGAAAGCCCGTTCGATTACGAATTCGGCCGGCATGCTATTGGCGCCTTCGGTCAGACCCGCCTTTTCGAGCAGGGCCTTTGTATCCTTGATCATGGCGGTCGAACCACAAATCATGCCGCGATCTACCGCCGGATCGAGCGGTGGGACGCCAAGATCGTCAAAAAGCTTGCCGCTTTCCATGAGATCGGTGATGCGGCCCTTATGGGGATAGTCCTGGCGCGTCACTGTGGCATAGTGCCTCAATTTGTCGCCGACGATCTCGCTCAGAATCTCGTCGTTCCTGATTTCCTCCATGAGGTCGAAGCCGTATTTCAGCTCCGCCACTTCGCGGCAGGTATGGGTGAGGATCACCTCCTCGAATTTCTCGTAGGTCTCCGGGTCGCGGATCAGGCTCGCGAACGGCGCGATCCCGGTTCCGGTCGAGAACATGTAGAGCCGCTTGCCGGGCGTGAGCGCGTCGAGAACCAGCGTCCCCGTCGGCTTCTTGCGCATCAGCACCTTGTCGCCCGGCTGGATGCGCTGGAGATGCTGGGTCAGCGGACCGTTCGGCACCTTGATGGAGAAGAATTCGAGTTCCTCGTCCCAGGAGGGGCTGGCAATCGAATAGGCGCGGTAGATCGGCTTGCCGTCAACCACCAGCCCGATCATTGCGAATTCGCCGGAGCGGAAGCGGAATCCGGCCGGCCGGGTCATCCGGAAGCGGAAGAGCCGATCGGTGTAATGGGTCACCCCGAGTACCGTTTCGGCGTAGACGCCCTCGGGCACGATCATTTCCACGGCTTCGGTCTTGGCTGGAGCGTTCATGCGTTGTCGGTTCCTGTATCCTATCGCTATAGTCGCGTTCGTCGGGCATATACCTCATGAAGCGGCTTTGGAAAACCGGGCAATACGCCACGGTACACTTCGGCGCCTGCCATGGGAATGCCCGACACGATGGGTCGGCTCCTTGACCTCCGTCAAATCACCGCAAAGAATGTCGTATTGTGCCGATATCTCACCTGGCCGGAGTTGCGCGCCGGCGCCAGCTGAAACCGCCGGGATCCGCAGATGCACGCGCCGCCGGCTGGTAGTGCAGGTCGATGGCAGGCAGCCTGCGGTCTTCAAGACGTTTCAGCGCCACTTCGTTGGTCACCGCGAAGCTGTCGATGCCGGTCCGGAGCATCAGGGGGATCTGGTCGATCAGCACGTCGCCGACGGCGCGAAGCTCTCCCACAAACCCCAGCCGCCCGCGCAGAAGTGAGGCATGGGAAAAGGCGCGGCCGTCGTTGAACGCGGGAAATGCAAGGGCCACGAGCGCCACCCTGTCGAGACAGGCCTGCAATTTCGTGACGTCCTCGCCGGGCGCAATCAGCACCCCAAAACCGATCTCATTGCTGTCGCTGACGACGCCGAGAAAAGCGTCGAGGCCAAGAATAGCACGCTCGCCCTCGCCCGCCTTGCGCTCTTCCGTCTCGATGACCCAGGGATCGTTGTCCAGGAACCCGGTTTCCTTCCAAATTCTCGTCATGCAATTTTCCTCAGGCGGCTTCTGCTGCTTCGCCGTAGAGCGCGATTTTGAACGGTTGGGGGCCGACGCGGAGATAGGCGGCCAGGAAGGTTTCCGTGGGGTCCAGCCGCAGCCCAAGATAGGTATCGACAATGGTTTCCACAGCATCCGTCACCCGCTCCGGCTCGAAGCCGCGACCGATGATTTCGCCGATCGACGCATTCTCGTCGCCGGATCCGCCCAGCGTGATCTGGTAGAGTTCGGCGCCCTTCTTCTCGACGCCCAGAAGACCGATATGGCCGACATGGTGATGCCCGCAGGCATTGATGCAGCCAGAAATCTTTATCTTCAGGTCACCGATCTCCGCCTGACGCTCGGGCGATCCAAAACGCGTCGAGATTTCCTGCGCGACCGGGATCGAGCGGGCATTGGCCAGCGCGCAATAGTCGAGCCCCGGGCAGGCGATGATGTCGGTGATCAGTCCGGCATTGGCGGTGGCGAGGCCGGCCTCGGCAAGCGCCTCATGGACGGCTTCAAGATCGGCAAGCGCCACATGCGGCAGGATGAGGTTCTGCTCATGGCTGACTCGGATCTCATCGAAGGCGTAGCGCTCGGCGATATCGGCAACACGGTCCATCTGTTCGGCGCTCGCGTCACCCGGCGTGCCGCCGATCGGCTTCAGCGAAATCGTCACCATGCCGTAGTCAGGGTGCTTGTGGGGGGCGACATTCCGGCTTGCCCACGAAGCAAAGGCGGGATCGGCCTTTTTCGCGCGGGCGAGCGCTTCCCATCCTTCCGGGCGCTCCGACAGCGAAGGCAGGGCGAAATAGGTTTCGATGGCGCGGATATCGGCTTCCGGCAGCTTCAGCTCGCTGTCGCGAATGGCGTCGAATTCCGCCTCGACCTGCCGCGTCAGTTCTCCGATGCCCGTCTCATGCACCAGGATCTTGATGCGCGCCTTGAACTTGTTGTCGCGGCGACCATGGAGATTGTAGACGCGAACGATCGCGGTCACATAGGAAAGCAGATCCTCCTCAGGCAGGAAATCCCTGATCTTCTTGGCGATCAGGGGTGTGCGCCCCTGCCCTCCGCCGACATAGACGGCAAAGCCGAGAGCGCCGGTATCATCCTTCTTCAGGTGCAGGCCGATGTCGTGGACCTGGATCGCAGCCCGATCGCTTGGCGCTCCGGTGACCGCGATCTTGAACTTGCGCGGCAGATAGGAAAACTCCGGATGGACGGAGGACCATTGGCGAAGGATTTCGGCGTAAGGGCGCGGATCGGCAACCTCGTCGGCGGCAGCGCCGGCGAAATGGTCGGCGGTCACATTGCGGATGCAGTTGCCGGACGTCTGAATTGAGTGCATCTCGACGCTTGCGAGTTCGGTCAGAATGTCCGGCGTCTCGGAGAGCTTCGGCCAGTTGTACTGGATGTTCTGGCGCGTGGTGAAATGGCCGTAGCCGCGGTCATAGCGCCGCGCGACATGGGCGAGCATCCGCATCTGGCGGGAATTGAGCGTGCCATACGGGATCGCCACGCGCAGCATATAGGCGTGCAATTGCAGATAGACGCCGTTCATCAGCCTCAAGGGCTTGAAAACATCTTCCGCAAGCTCACCGGCAAGCCGGCGTGTGACCTGATCGCGAAACTGCTCGACGCGGGCCGAAACGAATGCGTGGTCGAATTCATCGTAGCGATACATGGCGTTCCTCAGGCAGCGATGAAGGCTGGATCGGCAAAACCGTGGCCGTGCGCGTACGCAATCGTCGGTCCGAGCGCACGGATGCGCTCCCGCAGCCTCTGCGGCCGCAAGATCCCGTCGCGTTCATCGACCTCGATGACATTGACGTCGACTACGATATTGCTGACGAAGGCCTCCCGGCCCGCATTCTCGAGCGCGGCTTCCGCTTCGGCGTGGCGGGCGACGAACGCGTCCTGCAGGTTCTCGGTCCACTGGCCGGTCGCGTCGAGCCAGACGGCAATCCCGTCGCCAAGGCGATTGGCTGTCAGTACTTTCTCTGCCATGTCAGATCCTCACGAGTGTGGCACGGCTGGCAATCTTGCCGCGCAGCGGTTCGGAACGGTCGAAATTTGCACCGGCGACGGCGTCACCGATGATCACCATCACCGGACCCTTCAGTTCCACGCGATTTTCAAGATCGGGGAGTTCCTTCAAGGTGCCGTGCATCAGATGTCTGTCGCCACGGCCGGCGTTCTCGACAACGGCCACGGTGGTATCCTCGGCAAGGCCGGCGGCCATCAGGCGACCGGCAACGGAAGCCGCCACCGTGCGACCCATATAGACGGCGACCGTGGCGCCGGAGAGCGCCAGCCGCGCCCAATCGGGCAGGGTTTCGCCATTCAGGTCATGGCCCGTGGTGAAGACGAGCGAGGATGCGACGCCGCGCAGGGTCAGCGGCAATTCGAAATCGGCAGCGGCGGCGAAGGCGGCGGTAATGCCCGGCACCACCTCATAGGCAATGCCCGCATCGCGAAGGGCAGCCATCTCCTCGCCGGCACGACCGAAGACCAGCGGATCACCGGATTTCAACCGCACGACGCGCTTGCCTTCGCGGCCAAGTTCCACCAGCAGGTCATTGATCTCGTCCTGGGATTTCGAATGGCAACCTTTGCGCTTGCCGACGGGAATGCGGGTAGCATCGCGCCGGCCCATATCGACGACCGCCTGCGGCACCAGCGCATCATATACGATGACGTCAGCTTCCATCAGCAGGCGATGGGCGCGCAGCGTCAGCAGATCCTCGGCTCCCGGCCCGGCGCCGACCAGGAAGATCCGGCCGATTTCAGGCGTGTTGCCGGTGGACATGAGCCCGGTGACAGCCCGGCGCGCCTCGGCGAGTTTTCCATTCTCGACAGCCGCGGCCACTTCACCCCGGAAGAAACGGCGCCAAAAAGCGCGGCGCTGCGTGCCACGGGGAATGGTGCGCTCAACGGCCGCGCGGAATTCTTCCGCGAGCCTCGCCACACGGCCAAGCGCGCGCGGCAGGCGGCGATCGACCTCGGCGCGAATAATCTGGGCGAGCACCGGCCCTGCCCCTTCCGTTCCGATCGCTACGGCAATCGGAGCGCGGTTGACAAGCGCCGGCGTATAGAAGTCGCAGTATTCTGGCTGGTCGACGGCATTGGCGGGGATCTTGCGTTCCCGCGCGGCACGCACGATCTCCCGGTCCAGTTCGGCATTTCCGGTGGCCGCGAATGCAAGCACGGCACCTTCCAGCTGTTCCGGCGAAAAGGCAGACCGGTGGAACTCGATATCGTGATCGGTCAGAAAGGCCCCATAGTCAAAACGGGGGTTCTCGGCGTAGGCAACGATCCGGGCCGAGGTGTTTCCCAGCAGCCGCGCCTTGGCGAGTGCTTCAGCGCCGTCGCCGAAGACGGCCGTCACGGCACCTTCGACCTTCATGAAGGCCGGAAACACCGAAAGGAGATGATCGTTCGCGCCCATTTCTGAACCCTGTTGCAGACTGGGCTACTATCGCCATTTCCGGCAATGGATTGAAGAAACAGAAATCCGTCGCGATCAGACGAAGGACATTTCTTTGCTAGGCATCCGGGAAAAACGAGCAAATCCCACCGAAAGCAGGTGCGCGCGGCCTCCCGGAAAACGGCTGGAAAACCCTCAGCCTCCCCCGCTTTGGGGTTTGGACTGGCGCGAAGTGCGGATAAGGTCGCGACGATCAATGTGAGGAATACCGCCTTGACCCATCCGGACCTTGCCGCTCGTCTGCTCGACGTCATCGAGAACGATATCCTGCCGCTGACAACGAAAGGCGTCGAGGCCGGCAACAAGATCTTCGGCGCGGCCCTGTTGCGCAAATCCGATTTATCGCTGGTCATCGCAGAAACCAATAACGAGACGGAAAACCCGCTGTGGCACGGCGAGGTTCATACGCTCAAACGCTTCTACGAACTGCGCGAAAAGCCGGATGCGAAAGATCTGATATTCCTCTCCACCCATGAGCCCTGTTCAATGTGCATGTCGGCGATCACGTGGGCAGGCTTCGACAATTTCTATTATTTCTTCAGCCACGAGGACAGCCGTGACGCCTTCGCCATTCCGCACGACCTGAATATCCTGAAGGAGGTCTTCGGGCTCGAGCCCGGCGGCTATCGCAAGACGAATGCGTTCTGGCACTCGCACTGGATCTCCGAGCTGATCGCAATGGCGCCGGACGCCAAACGCCCCGCCCTCTTCGAACAGTCGTCCCGAATCAAGGCGATGTATGCCAGGCTCTCCGAGCGCTACCAGTCGACCAAGGACGACAATTCCATCCCGCTCAACTGACCCGCAGGACAGCATAAGGAGGACCACCACCATGGCTATGATCGATCACATCTCGCTTCCGACAACTGACCTCGACCGCGCCCGACGCTTCTACACTGCGGCATTCGCCCCCCTCGGTGCGGTGGAATGTGCAGTCACTGAGACTTCCGCCGGTTGGGCCGTCGACGGCTCGGACGATTTCTATGTCGGCCTGGTGGACGCCACCGCACTCGTGAACCATCCAAGGACACACTACGCCCTGTCCGCGCCGTCGCGCGCGGCTGTCGACGCCATTCATGCGGCCGCACGGGCAAATGGTGGCACGGAAGACGGTGTTCCCGGCTTGCGGCCGCAATATCATCCCAACTACTACGCGGCTTTCGTCATAGACCCGGACGGACGCCGCATCGAGGCGGTATGCCAACGTGCACCAGACTAACCGAAAGACGAAAAATGCAACCCTCCCAAGACATCGCGCGGCTGATCGAGATCATGGCCGCCCTCAGGAACCCCGAAACCGGCTGCCCCTGGGACATCGTCCAGACCTTCGAGACGATCAAGCCCTATACGATCGAGGAAGCCTACGAGGTCGCCGACGCCATCGAGCGCAACGATCCGGACGATCTCTGTGATGAACTCGGCGATCTGTTGCTGCAGGTGGTCTTCCATGCCCGCATGGCCGAAGAAGCGGGGCTTTTCTCTTTCGGTGACGTGGTCGAAGCGATCACCAGGAAGATGATCCGCCGGCACCCGCATGTGTTTGCCGTTTCGGAAGCGTCGACGCCCGAGGCGGTCAAGACGCAATGGGACGACATAAAGCGACAGGAAAAGGCCGAGCGAGCCGAAAGGCGGACAAGGCGCGGCATGGCTGAAGAGGTCCATGCCGGGCATCTCGGCACCGTGCAGCGGAGCTTTCCCGCCCTTACCGAAGCATTGAAGCTGCAGGAACGGGCAGCCAAGGTCGGCTTCGACTGGTCGGAGGCCGCCCCCATCCTCGACAAGATCGAAGAGGAGATCGGTGAGCTGCGCGAGGCGCTGGCGCTCGGGCAGCAGGACAAGATCAATGAGGAGCTTGGCGACCTGATCTTCGCGCTCGTCAATATCGGACGCCACGTGAAGGCCGATCCAGAACAGGCGCTGCGGGGAACGAATACGAAGTTCAGGCGCCGTTTCAATTATATAGAAGAGACTATTAAAGCAAACAATGAAACACTAGAGGATGCCAGCCTAGAGCGGATGGAAGAGCTGTGGCAGGAGGCGAAGGGAAATCCCTAAGGGGATAAATCGCGCCGAACTTCGCCGAGAAGGCTGCGGCCGTCCGCAGCCTTCCTTCCACCGCCTGCTCCAACGGCTCGGATCACGGACTGCATGAGGAACTCGGCCTCGTCCGGCATGGCACAGCAAATCCGGCGAACACTCACAAATACCCAAAAATGGTCACACTTATTCCGTCCGGCACGCAATACTTTCACAGTTCGTAAACTGCATTAGGCGGAAATTGGCCCCGTAATAATTAGGGGGCATTGGCGCACCTGCCTTCGTATCCAACCGTTCGGAGCGCCCTTTCGGAGATGCAGATGTTGGGATTTGTTAGTGGATCGGAAGCAAAAGCCCTCGTGGAGGCAGTGGGGCGCTCCCAGGCGATCATCGAGTTCAAGCTGGATGGAACCATCATCACAGCCAACGAGAATTTTTGTAAGGCGCTCGGCTATGCACTCTCCGAGATCGTCGGCCAGCACCACCGGATGTTCGTTGATCCGGCAGAGGTGAACAGCCCAGCCTACCGGGAGTTCTGGGCAAAGCTCGCAACGGGTGAGTTCGACCGGCGCCAGTACAAGCGCATCGGCAAGGGCGGTCGCGAAATCTGGATCGAGGCATCGTACAATCCGGTGTCTCGCAACGGCAAACCCTACAAGGTGGTGAAGTTCGCAACCGACATCACGGAGCAGAAGCTGAAGGCGGCCGAAGATGCCGGCAAGCTGGACGCGATTTCGCGCGCACAGGCCGTGATCGAATTCACGCCGAAGGGTGAAATCGTGTCGGCGAACGAGAACTTCCTGCGGACATTGGGCTACTCGCTCGACGAAATCCGGGGCAAGCATCACGCGATGTTCTGTGACAGCGCCTATGCCGCCAGCGAGGCCTACAGGACCTTCTGGAGCAGACTGGCTTCCGGCGAATTCGTCGCCGACGAATTCCTCCGGATCGGCAAGGGCGGCCGGAAGGTCTATATCCAGGCATCCTACAATCCGATCTTCGACATGAACGGCAAGGTATTCAAGGTCGTCAAGTTCGCGACCGACGTCACCCGGCGCGTGGAGAACGTCGACCACCTCGCCCGTGCGCTGAACGCCCTTGCGGAAGGCGATCTCACCCAATCGATCACCGAACCCTTCCTGCCGACACTTGAAAAGCTGCGCGTCGACTTCAACGGCGCCTCTGCAAAGCTGCGCAGCACCATGCATACGATTTCGGAGAACGCGGGTGCGATCGCCGCAGCCTCGCAACAGATCCAGTCGGCCTCAAACGACCTTTCGAAGCGAACCGAACAGCAGGCCGCGTCGGTGGAAGAAACGGCCGCCGCGCTGGAAGAGATCACGACGACCGTCGCCGACTCCAGCCATCGTGCCCAGGAGGCCGGCGAGCTGGTGCGCAAGACCAAGGACAATGCCGAACGCTCGGGGGGCGTCGTCAGCCAGGCGGTGGACGCCATGGGCAAGATCGAGCAGTCGGCAGGCGAAATCGCCAGCATCATCGGCGTGATCGACGAGATCGCCTTCCAGACCAATCTCCTGGCGCTGAACGCTGGTGTCGAGGCGGCGCGTGCCGGTGATGCGGGCAAGGGCTTTGCCGTCGTCGCCCAGGAGGTCCGTGAGCTGGCCCAGCGCTCTGCCAAGGCGGCAAAGGAGATCAAGGAACTGATCAGCGCCTCCAACGAGCACGTGAAGAGCGGCGTCACGCTCGTCGGCGACACCGGCCGGGCGCTGCAGGAGATCGTCGGCCAAGTTCTCCGCGTGGACGACAATGTCGGCGCGATCGTTGAGGCATCCAAGGAGCAGGCGACCGGCCTCAAGGAGATCAACACCGCCGTCAACACAATGGACCAAGGCACACAGCAGAACGCCGCCATGGTGGAAGAGACGACGGCTGCCGCCCACAGCCTCGCCCACGAGGCCGAGCAACTCTTCCAGATGCTCTCGCAGTTCAACATCGGCGGCCCTGCCGGCGTTCGTCGCTCCGCGCCGGCCTCGGCCTCAGCCGCCTCGAAATCCGTACCCTCACCGGCACGTCAAATGACGGCAAAGGTCGCCGGTGCCTTCAACGGCAACGCAGCTCTGAAGGACGACAGCTGGGAGGAATTCTGAGCGTCACGCGTGTGCATGACACGCCGGCCTGCAAGGCTTGACCTGCAAGACCACCCGCCCGCGGGTGGTCTTTTCGTTTGCGGAACGGTGCTCCGACGGAAGGCACGCGAGAGCCGACCGGTCACCTCTCCTGCAGACCCTTGCCGGCCAGTATTCTGTCGCGGCTCTTTTCGATCCGTGATCGACGGGTGGCGGATTGCTTCGGCTGGGAGAAGAAGAGCGCATAACCGCGCCGGCGTCCGGGCGTCAGCGCCTCGAACGCCTCCTGCAAAAGCGGATCCGCCTCCATCGCAGCAATCAGCTCTTCGGGATAGACGATGTCGTCCTTCGGCAGGTCGACCTTCGCCCCCGCCTTTTCGAGTTCGATCGCCTCGCCGATATAGCTCCGGATGGTGGTCTCGATCGCCTCGATCTGGTCGAGGCCGGCGAACTTGAACATGCGAACGGCGCGGGAATTGTCGCCGGGCGCGACGAGCAGGCCTTCCGGATCCCGGAGCAGGACGCCCTTGAAGAAGCCGAGCGCGGCATTCTCCCTAAAGCCCCAGATGATGGCGACATTGCCGCCTTCATATGTGTAACAGGGTCCGCGCCATTTGAATTCTTCGCTGAGCCCGCAGTCGAGCAGGATCGCCCTCAGCGCCCGCAGTTCCTCCGGCCACATCTTGGCGTCGGAGAAAAAGGCATCAATCTTTGCGCCATCGCCATGCATCTGCAACTCCTCTCGTCGTTACGGAAGCAAAGCGCTCCTCACCGTTCCCAATCTTCCTTGTCACGCTTGCGGTCGTTGCCGAGCCGCCGTTCGAGCTCGATTGCCTGACGCTCGGTCAGCCGGAGATCGAGGCTGACGGAACCGTCCTCGTTGTCCTCACGGCTATCGACAACGGCATTCTCATAGGCCCAGGAGATCAGCGCCTGCCTGTCGGACGGAATAATCACCGTCGCTTCGGTGAGAACGCCCGAAAGACGCTCGGAGATGACGCTCATCAAGTTGCCCACACCTTCTCCGCTGATAGCGGAAACCGGGATGACATTGGCGCGGGTCGCGGCTTTCTGGAGGATCGCGTCGTGGTTTTCCGGCTCGAGCCGGTCGATCTTGTTCCACACCTCGATGATGCGCTCGGCGCCTTCCTTCTCGTCGATGCCAAGATCGGCGAGAATGCGCAGGACATCTGCAGCCTGTGCGCCGTTGTCGGGATCGGACATATCGCGCACATGGAGGATCAAATCCGCTTCCAAGACCTCTTCGAGCGTGGCACGGAAGGCGGCAACGAGATGGGTGGGCAGGTTCGAGATGAACCCGACGGTATCGGACAGGATCACTGTCCGGCCCTGCGGCAGCTTCATCCGGCGGAGCGTCGGGTCGAGCGTCGCAAAGAGCATGTCCTCGGCGAGCACGCCGGCACCGGTGATGCGGTTAAAAAGCGTCGACTTGCCGGCGTTGGTGTAGCCGACCAGGGCAACGATCGGATGCGGCACCTTGCGGCGCTTGGCGCGATGCAACTGCCGAGTCCGCACGACCTGTTCCAGCTCGCGCTCCAGCCTGACGATCCGCTCCTGCAGGAGTCGGCGGTCGGCTTCAATCTGGGTTTCACCAGGACCGCCCATGAAACCGGCGCCGCCGCGCTGGCGCTCAAGGTGGGTCCAGCTTCTGACGAGGCGGCCCTTCTGATAGTTGAGATGTGCAAGCTCGACCTGCAACGTGCCTTCCTTGGTGGAGGCGCGGCGGCCGAAAATCTCCAGGATAAGGCCCGTCCGGTCGATGACCTTGGCGTTCCATTCCTTTTCCAGATTGCGCTGCTGCACCGGCGTCAGGGGATGGTCGACAATGACGAGACCGGCGTTGTGCTCATCGAGCAGGGCCGAGATCTCCTCGATCTTGCCGGAGCCGAGAAGCGTTGCCGGGCGCGGCTGGTTGACCGGCACGACAAGGCCAGCCGCGACCCTCAGATCAATTGCTCGTGCAAGGCCTATGGCCTCTTCGAGGCGGCTCTCATTGGACCGTACGGGTGCGGATGGAGCTGCGCTGTCCGCCTGGCTGGCAGACACGTTGCGCCCCGGCTTGACAACCGGAACGATGACGACAGCGCACATGTCATCCCGGTGTTTTGCATCCTCCGGGATGATCGAATCTGATTTTGTGTCGCGTGTGGTGATTGCTTTTAATCCTGTGACGAAGAATTCTCTTCGCTTTCGAACATCTGCATGGGCTGACCTGGCATTATAGTCGAGATCGCATGCTTATAGACGAGTTGCGAATGCCCGTCGCGGCGCAATAGAACGCAGAAATTATCGAACGAAGTAACGACACCCGTCAGCTTGACGCCGTTGATCAGAAAGATCGTCAATGAAATCTTTTGCTTGCGAACTGTATTGAGAAATAGATCCTGCAAATTCTGAGAACGTTCCGCCATGGCGCCGCTTCTTTCTTTATTGCCGACACTTTGGCCGGTGTAATTCTTGTTTGAGCTTGTCAGCCGAAGAGGAAGGATCCCTTCGGACCCTCCTCCGACAAGTTGGTATCAAATCGCAGTCTTTTCCGCAACGTCGAAAAAGGCATCGCGGATGATCCGCGAAACCTCGCCGGGATGGCCATTCGCGATCGTCTGGCCGTCAATCATGACGACGGGAAAGCAGATGCTGGTGGCGGCGGTGATGAAGACCTCGCGGGCGCGCAGCATCTCCTCGCGCGAAAACTCGCGCTCGCGCACACGCAGTGATAGCTTCGACGCCACGTCCATAAGTGTGGTGCGGGTAATTCCCCGCAAGATTCCATGTTCGGCCGGACGGGTCACCAGATAGCCCTCGCCGTCCACGATCCACACATTGGTTGCCGCCCCCTCGGTTACCATGCCGCTGCTATCGACATAGATCGCTTCCTGGGCATCGGCTTCCTTGGCCTGCTGGCGCGCAAGAACGTTGGGCAACAGGCCGACCGTCTTGATGTCGACGCGATCCCATCGATTGTCGCGAAGCGTGATCGCCTTGATGCCATTGGCATTTTTCGCCGCAATGATTCTGGGATCGGTACTCTTGGCGGTCACCACCAGCCCAGGCGCGCTTCCCGCTATCGGAAAGACGTGGTCCCGGCGCGCGACGCCCCGCGTCACCTGAAGATAGAACAGGCCGTTTCGCACATGATTGCGGCGAAGTACCTCGCGGATGATCTGGGTCAGCGCCGCCCTCGACATCGGCGCCTCGATGCGGATGCCAGCAAGCGAGCGATCAAGGCGGTCCAGATGACGGGTCAGATCGACAATCAGCCCGTGCCGTACCTCGCAGACCTCATAGACGCCATCGGCAAACTGATAGCCGCGGTCCTCGATATGGACGCCTGCCTCGCTGTGAGGGAGGTAACGCCCGTTGACATAGGCAATTCTGGGCATGGTCGATCCGAGGCTCCCGGTGGCCGGTTTAGAAATACTGGATGGAAACGCGGAACATCTGTTCGACGTCGCGGATAGCCGCCGCCGTCACGAAGAGCACGACCCGGTCCCTGGTCTTGATCTTGGTGTTGCCATCCGGACGGATGACTGCGCCGTCACGGTATATCGCGCCGATGCGCATGCCCTCGGGAAGTTCGAGATCGCGGAACGGCCGACCGACGAGGGGCGAGGTTTCGAGCGCCTCTGCCTCGATGATCTCGGCGGCCCCCTTCTGCACGGCATAGACCGAACGGATGCGGCCCTTGCGTACATGCTGCAGCACGCGCGAAATTGTGACGGCGCGCGGATTGATGTTCGCGTCGATGCCGATCGATGCGACGAGTTCCTGATAGGAGGGATTGTTGATCAACACCATCCCCGATTTGCATCCCAGGCGCTTTGCAATGGCGGCGCTCAGGATGTTGGTCTGGTCGCTATTGGTCAGCGCCACCATCAAGTCGGCATCCTGGATATCGGCCTGCATAAGGATATGCTGATCCAGCGCCGAGCCGTGCAGGACGATCGAGTGCCTCAGATGATCCGAGACGGCTATCGCCTTTTCGCGGTCGCTCTCGATGATCTTCACCTTGATCTTCTGTTGCATTTCCTCGATCGCGTGGGCCACGTAGTAACCGATATTCCCGCCGCCGGCGATCACTATGCGCCCTGCTTCCTGCTCCTCATGGCCGAAAAGGCCGAGCGTGCGGCGAATATGGTCACGCTGGCAGATGACATAGGCAAGATCGCCGACCAGCAACTGGTCGGTCGAATGCGCGACATAGAGCCGTCCGGCGCGATAAATGGCAGTAACGGTCGCCATCAGATCCGGGAAAAGCTGGCTCAGTTGCTGCAGCGGCGTGTTGACGACCGGGCAGTCCTCCATGCATTCGATCGCGACCATGGCAATATGATCGTCGGCGAAGCGCGCGACATCGGTGGCGCCGGGGAACGAGATGCGCCTCAGGACCATCTTGCCCACTTCGATCTCGGGGGAGATCGTCACGTCTATCGGCATATTCTCCCGGCTGAAGAGATCGGAGTACTCCGGCAGCAAATAGTTCTGCGCACGGATGCGGGCGATCTTGGTCGGCACGTTGAAGAGCGAATGGGCAACCTGGCAGGCCACCATGTTGATCTCGTCGTACAGCGTCACCGCGATGATCATATCGGCCTGGTCAGCACCGGCTTTTGCCAATACATCCGGATGGGCCCCGTGCCCGACATAGCCGCGCACGTCGAGCGTCTCGGTGATATGGCTGACAAGGGACGCCGATGTGTCGATCACCGAGACGTCATTGTCTTCCTGGGACAACCGCTCCGCGATGCCGTAGCCGACCTGCCCCGCCCCGCAAATAATGACTTTCATAATGGCTCTTTCCGCGGAATTGCGACCGGCGGCGCGCACAGGCGCCGCCGAGACGGATGGTTACACGCCAAGCGATTTCAGTTTGCGATGAAGGGCGGAACGCTCCATGCCAACAAACTCCGCTGTACGGGAGATGTTGCCACCAAAGCGGTTGATCTGGGCAATCAGGTAGTCTCGCTCGAACATCTCCCTCGCCTCGCGCAAGGGAAGCGTCATGATATGGGTGTCGTTCTGGGCCGAGACTTTCGGCAGCATCTCGCTCAGGTCCGGCGGCAGCATCTCGGCTGAAATCACGGCATCCGCACTGTCGCCCTGAGCAAGGATCATCAATCGCTCGATATTGTTGCGCAGCTGGCGGATATTGCCGGGCCAGTCATTGGCCTGGAGAACCGCCATGGCGTCATCGCCGATCTTGCGCGGCCTAATTCCCGCCTGCTCGGAAATTTGGCGGATGTACATATCGACCAGGAACGGGATGTCCTCCCTGCGCTCGGCGAGCGCCGGCACCTTGATCGGCACCACCGCGAGGCGATGGAACAGGTCCTCGCGAAAGCTCCCTTCGGCGATCTGGTTTTCCAGATTGTAGGCGGAAGACGAAATTATGCGGACATCGACCTTCACGCGCTTCGAACCGCCGACACGCTCGAATTGCTGCTCGACCAGAACACGGAGGATCTTGTTCTGGGTCTCACGCGGCATTTCGCCAATTTCGTCGAGATACAGGATTCCGCGATGGGCTTCCTCCAGCGCGCCGATACGGCGTGGCTGACCTGGCCCTCCCTCTGTTCCAAAAAGCGCCATTTCCATCCTGTCCGGAGTGATCGTGGCCGCATTGAGGGTTACGAAGGGACCGCCCGAGCGGCTTGAGCGCTTGTGAATCATCCGCGCCACCAGCTCCTTGCCCGAGCCGGAAGGGCCGAAGATCATGATGCGGCTATTGGTCGGCGCGACCTTCTCGATCGTCTGACGCAATTGCGACACAGCGACCGATGTACCGATCAGCTCGACGGAATCGCCGGTTCGCTTCTTCAATTCCGAAACTTCGCGCTTGAGTTTCGAATTTTCCAGAGCGCGTTCGGCAATGAGGATGAGGCGGTCGGACTTGAACGGTTTCTCGATGAAATCGAAGGCGCCGCGCTTTATCGCCGAGACCGCGGTTTCGATATTGCCGTGGCCGGAGATCATCACGACCGGCAGGTCCGGATGGCGGCCCTTGATCTCGTCCAAGAGGGAGAGCCCGTCGAGACGGCTTCCCTGCATCCAGATATCGAGAAACACGAGACGCGGGGCGCGATCAGAGATTGCCGCCAGCGCGCTATCGGCGTCATGGGCGGTGCGGGTCTCGTGTCCCTCGTCGCTCAGGATGCCGGACACGATCTCGCGGATGTCTTCCTCGTCGTCAACTACCAGAATATCAGAGGCCATAGACCATTTCCTTGTCATTCTCACCTTCGGCGGCCGCCGACGCGTCAAGGCGCGGCAGGATAATCCTGATCATTGCGCCTCTACCCTCGTCGAACTCCGCCGGCGCGTCGTGCAATTCCAACTGACCGCCGTGTTCTTCGATAATCTTCTTTACGATGGCAAGGCCGAGGCCTGTGCCCTTTTCCCGCATGGTCATGTAGGGTTCGAGGATGCGGTGGCGGTTTTCCACCGGCAAACCCTTGCCGTTGTCGACAATGTCGACGATGAAGCTGTCGTTTGCCTGGTCATACGAGGAACGAACGAGAACCTTGGCTTCGCCCCGCCGCTCCTCTGCGGGAACGGCCTCGATCGCCTCCACGGCGTTCTTGATCAGGTTGCCCACCGCCTGGGCGAGCATGCGGGCATCGAAACTGCCCTCCAGAGGCTGATCGCCAAACTCGCGGAGGAACTTCACATCGGCATTGCCCATTTCCCGCAGGAAGACCGCGTCACGCAGGATATCCCGCAGATCGGAGCGCTGTTTTGCCGGCTTCGGCATTCGCGCAAAGGATGAGAACTCATCGACCATCCGGCCGATATCCTCGACCTGCCGGACAATCGTATCCGTGCACTGGTCGAAGACGGCCCGGTCGCCTTCGTCGATCTGCTTGCCGTAGCGACGCTTCAAACGTTCGGCGGACAGCTGGATAGGCGTCAGCGGGTTCTTGATCTCGTGGGCGATGCGGCGGGCCACATCCGCCCAGGCGGTCGAACGCTGGGCAATTACGAGGTCAGTGATATCATCGAGCGTGATCACATAGGCGTCGGCTGCGCTGCGCGTTTCCTCACGGGTCACCTGAACGCTGAGCGTGCGCTCCTTGCCGCCACGGATCAGGTTGATCTGCTGCCGGTACTCGCCGCGATGGCGGACCGTTGCCTCGGACAGGACACGATCGATCTCGGGGGCAACCGTACTCAGCTTCTGCCCGATCAGGTCATCGGACGGCGAGGCAAGGAAGTATTCCGCAGACGGATTGACGATGGTGATGACGCCGTCATCCTCGACGCCGATCACCGCCGCCGTGACGCCGGACAAGACCGCCTCGATGAAGCGCCGGCGATCATCCACCTCGTCCTTCGCCTCGAGGATTTCGTCTCGCTGGTTGCGAATCTGGGAGATCATCTTGTTGAAGGTCCGCGACAGGCTCCCGACGTCGCCATCGGCGGCACGCACCGGTACGATGACGTTGAAATTGCCCGAAGCGACGTTGTCCGCCGCATTGATCAAGAGGCGTATTGGCCGGACGATACGGTCCGCAACGGCGATCGCCGTCCAGATTGCGGCCAGAAGCACGATCAGCGCAAAGCCCAGGTATAGGATCGCAAAAGCGATCTGAAGCGTTGTGCGCCCCGCTTCCATCGCCTTGTATTCGGCGGTGTTGTCCTCCATCAGGCGCATCGCCGCCATGACCTTTGGATCGACCGCCCTTATCGTGTAGAGGAACGTACCCGTGATGGACTCGAGCTTTATGATTGCCCCGACGAGATTGGTGACACCTGGCGGAATGAGGGTCGGCTGGCCCGCGGCGGCACTTTCAAGTGCGTCTTTCGGGATCGCCGGCAGCGGTTTGTCTGTCGAGATCTCGGCCTGGGTGATCGCTGAACCGTCCTGGCGAACGAGGAAAGCGCCAAGCATCCCACGCCCCTTCGCCTGACGGGTCATCAACTGCACGAACCCGGTTCTATCAAGATAGAAGAGTGCCCGGTTGCGTTCCAGGTCATTGGCCATGGAAATGGTCTGGCCCTGCAGATAGCTGGCGTTTTCCAGCATATAAGCCTGGGCAATATTCATCGATGAGCTGACGATCGATTGGGTCCTGAGCGAGAACCAGCGGTCGAGCCCGACATTCAAGGTAATGCTCGCGAATATCGCCACCAGGATCGCCGGCGTGATCGCGACGATCGAAAAGAGGACGACAATCCGCACATGCAATCGCGCGGCCGCACGGCCACGAGTCCGCGCCTTCACGAGACGGTTCACCTCGCGCCCGATCAGAAACATCAGGCCGACGACGAACAGCGAATTCAGGGCGGCAGATGCGATGAGGACATTGGAGGTCGGTTCGATCGGTGTGAGCCCGAGCAATACGGGCAGCGTAAAGATTGCACAGGCAAGCGCGCCGCCCGCGAGCAGCAGCCCGTGAAGCGCGAAGGACGCACGACGATCATGAGCCGCGGCGAGATCGCCCTCCACTGCGGGCTCATTCCTTCCCTTGTCCATCCCGTATCACTTCCCGTCCGCGTCAGCGGACCTAAATCGAACGTCACGCGAGCGCCGACGAATCCTGTCCTCCGGCTGAACCAGAAGAGACGGACGTCAAACAAGGACTCACGCGAGGACGTCGTGGCTTTTGAGCAACGTAATGTGGCGAAATTGCAACGGCCATCCGCACCTTGTCAAGCCGAACGGGAACTCCGGTAGACCGACACACCGAGTTCCCGGATCTTTTTGCGCAGGGTATTGCGGTTGAGACCGAGAAGATCGGCCGCCTTGATCTGGTTGCCGCGGGTCGCCGTGAGTGCCGCCAGAATAAGTGGATATTCCATCTCGGTGAGAACCCGCTCATAAAGACCGGAGGGCGGGAGGCCATCGCCGAAGCCTGCAAAATAGCTGCGCATATTCTCCTCGACAGCCTGGGCGATGGTCATGGTTCCGGAAGCCATGGCTCCAGACTTGGCAATCGGGCTGTCGCTGATATCGGAGCGCAATTCCGATTCGATGATCTCACGGGAGATGACGTCCTGGGGATAGAGCGCCATCAGCCGACGAACGAGGTTCTCCAATTCGCGGACATTGCCAGGCCAGGCATAGGATTTCATGACCTCGAGTGCTTCGTTGTCGAAACGCTTGGAGTCGAGGCCCTCCTTCTCGCCCTCCTGGATGAAATGACGAACGAGATCGGGAATATCCTCTGCACGATCACGCAGCGGCGGCAGCCGCAGCGGAACGACATTGAGCCGGTAATAGAGATCCTCGCGGAACAGTCCCTGATTGATCGAGTGTTTCAGGTCCTTGTTGGTGGCGGCGACGATGCGGACATCGGTGCGGATCGGCGTGCGTCCACCAACAGTCGTGTATTCCCCTTGCTGAAGCACGCGCAGCAGTCGCGTCTGGGCATCCATCGGCATGTCGCCGATCTCGTCGAGAAAGAGGGTGCCACCCTCGGCCTGCTCAAACCGTCCGGTCGAGCGGGTCTGGGCCCCGGTGAAGGCCCCCTTTTCATGTCCGAACAGCTCAGATTCGATCAGGTCGCGCGGGATGGCCGCCATGTTGATTGCCACGAAGGGGCCGTTGCGGCGCTTGCCGTAGTCATGCAGGGCGCGGGCGACGAGTTCCTTCCCCGTCCCGGATTCGCCCGTGATCATCAGGGTCAGGTCGGTCTGCATCAGGCGCGCAAGGACACGGTAGATTTCCTGCATGGCCGCCGAGCGGCCGACGAGCGGCATGCCGTCCTGCATATCGTCGTCGAGGCGTGCCGGCTTCTTCTTGGGTTCGGCAAGCGCGCGCCCGATGATCGCAATCAACTCCGTCAGGTCGAAGGGTTTGGGCAGATAGTCGTAGGCTCCCCTTTCCGAGGCCTTGATCGCCGTCATGAAGGTATTCTGGGCGCTCATCACAAGAACCGGAAGATCGGGTCGCGCCTTCTTGATACGCGGCAGCAGATCGAAGGCATTTTCGTCCGGCATGACGACATCGGTGACGACGAGATCCCCCTCTCCGGCCGAAATCCAACGCCAGAGCGTCGCAGCGTTGGACGTGATACGGACTTCATATCCCGCCCGCGTCAGCGCCTGGTTCAAGACGGTACGAATGGCTGCATCATCATCAGCGACTAGAATAGTGGCAGTCATCAGAGGCTTCCTGTGGATTTCGACGGATCTATATCATCGAGCGCGATGTCCTTTGAAACGGGCATCAGCACGCGGAACGTTGTGCGGTTGGCCTGGCTGTCGCATTCGACAATCCCACCGTGACCGCCGATTATCTTTGCCACCAGTGCAAGGCCGAGGCCCGAGCCGTTGGTCTTGGTGGTAATGAAGGGATCAAACAGATGCGGCAGCAGATCCGCAGGCACGCCGGGACCGTTGTCGTGAACGCAGAATTCCAGCGGCAGCGATATCTTTTCGCGGGAGCCGGCGACCGAAAGACGGATACCCGGCCGGTAAGCGGTGGTCAGCTGGATCTCACCATCCGGCTTGTCGCCCACGGCTTCCGCGGCGTTCTTTATCAGGTTGAGAAATACCTGCACCAGCTGGTCGCGATTGGCGTAGACGGACGGCAACGAGGGGTCGTAGCTCTCGGTGATCCTGATATTGCGTGCGAACCCGGCCTTGGCGATCGCCTTCACATGATCGAGCACGGAGTGAATGTTGATCGGCGCGCGGTCGACCGGCCGCTCATCCGAGAAGACTTCCATCCGGTCGACCAGCGAGACGATCCGGTCGGTCTCATCGCAAATCAGCCGTGTCAGGGCGCGGTCGTCGTCGTTGACCGAAGTCTCCAGCAATTGCGCGGCACCCCGGATGCCCGAAAGCGGATTCTTGATTTCGTGTGCCAGCATGGAGGCAAGGCCGGTTACCGAACGCGCGGCGGCCCGGTGCGTGAGTTGCCGGTCTATCTTGTCGGCCATCGAGCGTTCCTGGAACACGACCACGACCGAACCCGGCTCGCTGACCACCGGGGCGACATAGATATCCACCAGCTTGTCCTCACCGAGCCGAGGTGAACTCAGGTCGACGCGGTATTCATTGACCGGTGCGCGGCGCTCCCGCACTTGGTCGATCAGCGCCAGAAGCGGGCTGCCGAATGGAATGAATGTGGAAACCTGATAGCGCGCGAGATGGCTCGCGCTGGCACCGAAGAAGGCCTCCGCCTCCCAATTGGCAAATGCGATATGGCCTTCGGCATCGACGAGAATGACGGGATTCTGGATCGCATTGAGCACCGTCAATGCGAGGTCGCTGGCTTTGCTGTTCACGCTCTCCGACATCACGCCGCCTCCCGACATTCGTTCTCTGCATCGGCAGCGTCACCGAGTGCGCGGGCCAGGGCTTTCGCGACGAAACCGGCATCCCGGGCGGTCATGATCTCGGCCTTGCGGGCCGACGCAAGGTCTGGCGCGTAACGGTCCAGATACCAGCCGAGATGTTTGCGGGCATGCCGGACGCCGACATCGACGCCATAGTGGGAGAGCATCATCTCGTAATGCTCCACGGCTATTGCAGCAATCTCCGATAAATGTGGCCCGGACGCGCCAGCAAGCACGCCGGCCAGCCACGGACGTCCCTGGCAGGCACGCCCGACCATCACGGCATCGGCACCCGAACAGCGGAGGATTTCATTTGCATCCTCGACCGTCGCGACATCGCCATTGGCAATCAGCGGAATGGATACGGCGGCGCGGACGGCGGCGATCGCATCCCAGTCGGCACGGCCTTCGTAGAACTGCATCCGCGTGCGGCCGTGAACGGTGACAAGCTGGATGCCGGCGTTCTCGGCGCGGGCGGCGATTTCGGGTGCATTGACGCTGTTCTCATCCCAACCAAGGCGCATCTTCAGCGTGACCGGCACCTTGACCGCATTCACGGTCGCCTCGATCAGGGAGAGCGCGTGATCGGGCTCGCGCATCAGCGCCGAACCGGAGTAGCCGCCGATCACCTTCTTGGCGGGACAGCCCATGTTGATGTCGATAATATCCGCGCCGTTCGCCTCTGCGATGCGCGCGGCCTCGGCCATCCAATGGGCCTCGCGCCCGGCAAGCTGCACCACATGCGGCCTTGCGTCGCCATCCTTGAAGCGCGTCCACGATTCGGCCGCGTTCAGGACCAGCTCCCGGCTCGCGACCATCTCGGTCACGACCAGTCCGGCGCCGAACCGCCAGGCCAACTGCCGAAACGGCAGGTCACTGACCCCCGACATCGGCGCCAATGCTACCCGATTGCGGACTGCAACCCGCCCGATCTGAAACGGCATGTGAAGCGCTTTGGAATGCAAATGATTATCTTTCGGGCACGTCTCGTAGTTGCACTATTTTTAGACAGGCTTTATGGGCTTGCCAAGTGAAATCCTGCAAGAGCGATAAAAAATCGGGCTGAAGCTGGAAATGTTCGTGTCGAGCCGATAGACCACACTTACGAATTTTTTGTGTCACGGGCAATCTTTCATGCGACATGGCGAGGCAACGTCGACCGGTATCATCATCGTTGCCGCCGGGCGCGGAGAACGGGCCGGAGCGGCAGCGGAAGGACCGAAGCAATACAGGTCGATCGGCGGACGGCCGGTCATCACCCGTACGCTGGAGACATTCCTCGATTGGCCGAGGAGCGGTCCCATCGTTGTGGTAATCCATCCCGATGATACGGAACTCTTCGAAAATGCGCGCCGGTTGGTGCCGAAGAGCGCCGAGATCACGATTGCCTTCGGCGGCAGAACACGGCAGCAATCGGTCGAGGCCGGGTTGCGAGCCCTTTCTGGTTCCGGGATTGCACATGTCATGATCCACGACGCGGTCCGGCCTTTCCTCGACCATGCTCTCCTCGACCGTGTGCAGGCGGCACTCGACAGCGGGGCGGTCTGCGTTCTGCCAGCTACGCCGGTCACAGACACGCTGAAACGCGGATCGCCGGACGGCATCGTCATCGAAACGGTGCCGCGCGCGGGTCTGTTTGCCGCACAGACCCCGCAGAGCTTCTCTTACCCCGCCATCCTTGCCGCTCATCAGGAGGCGGCGGCGGGGCGTGACGATTTCACCGACGACGCCTCGATCGCGGAATGGGCCGGTCTACCCGTTCAGCTTGTCGATGGCTCTCCAGACAATATCAAGCTGACCGTTCAACGGGACATTGCCATGGCCGACGCCAGACTCTCCACATCCGCCCTTCCCGATGTGCGCACCGGCAACGGCTATGACGTGCACCAGCTTGAGCCTGGCGATGGCGTGACACTGTGCGGGATATTCATTCCTCACGACCAGAGACTGAAGGGACATTCGGATGCCGATGTCGCGCTCCACGCGCTGACCGACGCGCTGCTCGCAACCTGCGGCGCCGGCGACATCGGCGATCACTTCCCTCCCTCCGATCCGCAGTGGAAAGGCGCGCCGTCACGTATCTTTCTCGAGCATGCAGCAAAGATCGTGCGCGAGCACGGCGGCACCATCATGAATGCCGACATCTCGCTTATCGCCGAAGCACCGAAGATCGGACCGCATCGGCAGGCCATGCGGGAGAAGCTCGCCGAAATCCTCGACATTTCTCTCGACCGGTGTTCGGTAAAGGCCACTACCAACGAGACCATCGGCTTCGTCGGGCGCCGCGAAGGCATCGCCGCGATCGCCACCGCGACCGTCGTCTATGGAAGAGCAACGCCGTGAGCCTGTTTCCGCCGCAGATCGAAGGCCTCGCCTCACGTATCGTGAATGATTTCACGTTACGGAATATTACGATCGCGACCGCCGAATCCTGCACCGGCGGGCTGATAGCGGCGGCGCTCACCGAGATTTCCGGCTCGTCGGCCGTCGTCGACCGCGGTCTCGTCACCTATTCCAACCACGCGAAAGTGGAAATGCTCGGCGTCGACGAAAAGGTGCTCGAGACGTTCGGCGCGGTCTCCCGCGAGACGGCGTTGCAGATGGCCGCAGGCGCTCTTCGCCGCTCCGGTGCCGATCTCGCCGTCGCGGTAACCGGCGTCGCCGGTCCGACCGGCGGCACGGCGGAAAAGCCCGTCGGCCTCGTCCACATCGCGGCCAGACGCCGCGACGGCCGCGTCATCCATCGGGAAATGCGCTATGGCGACCTCGGACGCTCCGGAATCCGTCTGGCGACTGTCAGGACTGCGCTGGAGATGCTGCTCGAAGCGGCTCAGGCCGAATAAATCTCATCGGCTCTCTTCTCGAACGCCTCAGAGAACATCCGAAAAGCACGCTCGAACATGGAGCCCATCAGGGCCCCGATAATGCGGTTCTTGAATTCGTAGTCGATGAAGAAATGCACCGAACAACCGCCATCACCCGCCTCTTCGAAGCGCCAGCGATTGTCGAGATAGCGGAATGGACCCTCGATATACTTCACGTCAATGGCCCGTTCGGCACGATTGAGGAGGACTTGCGTCGTGAACGTCTCGCGGATCGCCTTGTAACCGACGGTCATGTCGGCGACCAGCAACTCCTTGCCGTCGCGTTCACGGCGCGAACGGATCGCCAGCGCCTCGCAGAGCGGGAGAAATTCCGGATAGCGCTCCACATCGGCGACAAGATCATACATCCGGTCCGGAGAGTGCTTGACGAGACGGCGGGTTTCGAACTGGGGCATGCCAGAGCGCTAGTCGTTCCGCTGCGGATTAGGCGCCGAGTTCCGCAGCTTTTCGCGATTGGCCCTCAGCCGCGCGAAGTCATCGCCGGCATGGTGCGAGGAACGGGTCAGCGGGCTCGCCGACACCATCAGGAAGCCCTTGGCATAGGCGACCGTCTCGTAGGACTTGAATTCGTCGGGCGTGACGAAGCTCATCACCTTGTGGTGCTTGCGGGTCGGCTGCAGGTACTGGCCGATCGTCAGGAAGTCGACGTCGGCGACGCGCAGGTCATCCATCAGCTGCAACACTTCGTTCCGTTCCTCGCCGAGGCCGACCATGATGCCGGACTTGGTGAACATGGTCGGGTCGAGTTCCTTGACCCGTTGCAGCAACCGGATCGAGTGGAAGTAGCGAGCGCCAGGACGTACCGTCAGATAGTTGCCGGGCACCGTTTCAAGATTGTGGTTGAAAACGTCGGGCTTGGCGGCGACCACGCGCTCCAGGGCGCCCGGCTTCTTGAGAAAGTCGGGCGTCAGGATCTCGATCGTCGTATCCGGCGAAGCCGCGCGGATGGCGAAGATCACCTTCTCGAAATGCTCGGCACCGCCGTCTTCCAGATCGTCACGGTCGACCGAGGTGATGACCACATGGGAAAGCCCCATCTGCTTGACGGCCTTGGCGACGTTTTCAGGTTCGTCCTGGTCGAGCGCGTTCGGCTTGCCGGTCGCGACATTGCAGAAGGCGCAGGCCCGCGTGCAGATCTCGCCCATGATCATGAAGGTCGCGTGCTTCTTGTCCCAGCACTCGCCGATATTCGGACAACCAGCTTCTTCGCAGACCGTCACCAGCTTGTGGCTGCGCACCAGTTCGCGCGTCTCGGCATAACCCTTCGACGTCGGCGCCTTGACGCGGATCCATTCCGGCTTGCGCAGAACTTCCGTGTCCGGCCTGTGGGCCTTCTCCGGATGTCGGACGCGGGCCTGGGGGTCGTTGATCTTGTCGAGAATGGTAACCACGTGTCGTTACTCCGCGCTGCGTCTGCCGGGCGCTGTTAGCATTGATGGCTGTATGTGAAAACGAGCGTATCGGTCGCTCTGCGGCCTGTCGGCCGGCAGCGCTCCATCAACTCACGGCTGCCGCGCAGCGTCACGCGGGTCTGATTGCGATCGACCGGGCCTTCAACGTAATATTCGAGCGGCGTGCTTGGGCAATATCTAGAAAATACCCGCGCCGTGCCCGAATAGCGGCCGTTGACGTTGGAACCGTTGAACAGCAACGTGCCGTGGGTGACACCCGCGCCGCGCATCGTCTGCTTCGGATACTCATAGTAGAAGGCGCGCTGGTTGCCCGCGGCCTTGAGACGCATCAGCGATCCGTTGTGGACCCAGCAACTGTCTGCAAGCGCAACGACCGGCATAAGCGCAAGTGCAAACATGCCCGCAGCGAGCAATGCGATCCGTCTGACCATCCCTGCAAGCATGCCCTACCCTTTCCTTGTCGAGCGAGATTCGCCGCGTCAGCGCCTGACCAGCTTGACGAGGAACAAGAGAATACTCGCTCCAATGAAGCCGGTGACCAGATAGCCGAGCCATCCGCCCGCTACGGCAATGTGGAATTGCGCAAGGATCGCGTTGGCGACGACCGAGCCGACGATTCCAAGGATGATGTTCATGAAGATGCCGAAGCGCATTTCCATGAGCTTGCCCGCGAGCCAACCCGCGATGCCACCGATCACGATTGCAGCCAACCAACCTACGCCCTGCATCGCTATTTTCCTCTCACTGATCAATTCCGACATTCATATATGCCGTCGCGAGCGCGACGACAACACTCAGGCATTGAGCGCACGCCCATAGGCGTCGAGAACGCTTTCCTTCAGCGTCTCGGAAATGGTCGGATGCGGGAAAATCGTGTGCATCAGTTCTTCCTCGGTGGTCTCGAGGTTCATCGCCACCACGAAGCCCTGGATCAGCTCGGTCACTTCGGCGCCAACCAGATGGGCACCGAGCAGCTCACCAGTCTTCTTGTCGAAGATGGTCTTGACCATGCCCTGGTCTTCGCCGAGCGCGATCGCCTTGCCATTGGCGACGAAGGGGAAGCGTCCGACGCGGATGTCGCGGCCTTCCGCCTTCGCCTTGGCTTCGGTCAGCCCGACGGACGCGACCTGCGGGTTGCAGTAGGTGCAGCCCGGAATCTTGTTCTTGTCCATCGGATGCACGTTCGGAAGTCCGGCGATCTTCTCGATGCAGATGACGGCCTCGTGCTCGGCCTTGTGGGCGAGCATCGGCGGGCCGGCCACATCGCCGATCGCATAGATGCCGGGCACATTCGTCTTGCCGTAGCCGTCGATGGCGATGAAGCCACGGTCGGTCTTTACGCCAAGCGCCTCCAGCCCGATATTCTCGATATTGGCCTGCACTCCGACGGCCGAGATCATGCGGTCGGCGGTGATCTTCTCGACAGAGCCGTCCTTCTTCTCGACATGGGCGGTGATGGAATTTGCGCCCTTCTCGACCTTGGCGACCTTGGCGTCCAGCAGGATCTTCATGCCCTGCTTGTCGAACTGCTTCTTGGCGAAGGCCGAGATTTCGGCATCCTCGACCGGCATGACCTGACTCATCACCTCGACCACGGTGACCTCGACGCCGAGCGTGCGATAGAAGGATGCGAATTCGATGCCGATCGCGCCGGAGCCCATCACCAGAAGCGACTTCGGCATGATGTCCGGGTTCATCGCCTCGAAATAGGTCCAGATCAGCTTGCCGTCCGGCTCAAGCCCTGGGAGCGCGCGCGGACGCGCGCCGGTGGCGACGATGACGTGCTTGGCGGTATAGGTGCCCTCGCCCAGCGTGTTTTTCGGAAGTGGCGCCTGCGGTTGGGCGATCTTCTTGGCGGTCTTCGAGACGACGACTTCGCCCGGCTTGGTCAGCTTCGCCTCACCCCAGATCACATCGACCTTGTTCTTCTTCATCAGGAAGCCGACGCCGGCGTTCATACGCTCGGCAATGCCGCGCGAGCGGGCGATAATCGCCTTGAGGTCCGGCGTCACCTTGCCTTCGAGGGTCAGGCCATAATTATTGGCGTGCTCGGCTAGATGCAGGACTTCCGCCGAGCGCAGCAGCGCCTTGGTGGGGATGCAGCCCCAGTTTGAGCAGATGCCGGCAAGATGCTCGCGCTCGACGATCGCGGTCTTGAAGCCCAGCTGGGCCGCTCGGATGGCGGCAATGTAACCGCCGGGACCGGAACCGATAATGAGAACGTCATAAGCGTTGGACACTGGTCTTCATCTCCTCTTTGGCGGGTAGGGCTCCACCTTCAAGGCGGAGCCCTTCCGGGGGGATGAAGCCGGACCAGATCAGGCCTTGGTCAGCATCCCGTAGATTTCATCTTTCAGAACCATCCGCTTCTTGCGCATGGTTTCTTCCTCGACGTCACCGACCGGCTCCACTTCGGATTCCGAACGGTGGATGGCGCGGTTCACGTCGCGGTAGTCCTCGAGCAACTTGGCGAAACGCTCGTCGCTCATCTTGAGAGCGTGGATCTTTTCCGCATATTCCGGAAACTCGTCGTGGATTTCGTGCGGGGTGTTCGACATGGCTTATCTCCTGTTGTGGGTCGGTCGATAAAGCCAGCCATATACACTCGTCAACCCTTCTCCATGATCTTACTCAATTCTCTTTCGAAACCGGGTCACATCCCCAGCATCATCCGCACGACCGGTTCCAATGCCCTGCCGATGGCGCGTGTGTTCTCGGCATCGAGATGAATACCATCAAGCGGAGTCGTTTTCGCGACCGCCCCGGCATCGAAAAACCCGCAACCCAGATCGTCCGCCAGATCGCGGTAAAGGCTTGCAAGCATTGCCGATTCGTCGAGCGCACCTTTGAACATGGCGGCGAAAGGCGCATTCGCAGTCCCACAGATCGCCGGCGGCGAAACGATCAGGATATCCGGAGACTCGTAGCCGTAGCGCCACACGTGATGGCGCGTGAGCTTCACCAACCGCTCCATGCCCATCGTCGCATCGTTCGCCGTTCCCGCGACCGTCCGCTTCATGTCGTTGGTACCGAGCATGATGATCACGAGATCGAGCGGTGCATGGCTTTCGAGCAGGCTCGGCAAGAGCTTCACGCCATTGCGTTCGCAATCGGCGAGGTAATCGTCATAAGCCGTGGTGCGGCCATTGAGCCCTTCCGCGATCACGTTCACCCCCGGCCCGAGCGCCCTTTGCAGAACGCTCGGCCACCGATCCTCCAGAGGATGACGATCCAGCGATTCCGGATCGTAACCCCAGGTCAGACTGTCGCCGTAGCAGAGAACGGATTTCATGACGCGCCGCCCTCCGCGTTAGACCAGCATTCCCATCGGATTTTCGATGTAGCGCTTGAAGGCGCCGAGCAGTTCCGCCCCAAGCGCGCCGTCGACGCAGCGATGATCGGTCGAGAGCGTCACGCTCATGACATTGGCGATCTTCATCTCGCCGTTCTTCACCACCACCCGCTCTTCACCTGCTCCTACAGCAAGGATCGTTGCGTGCGGAGGGTTGATGACCGCCGAGAAGGATTTGACGCCCATCATGCCCATGTTGGAGACCGAGGTCGTACCGCCCTGGTATTCCTCGGGCTTGAGCTTGCGTTCCTTGGCCCGCTTGCCCAGATCCTTCATCTCGTTGGAGATGGCCGACAGGGTCTTTTCCTCCGCATGGCGGATGATCGGCGTAATCAACCCGCCCGGAATGGAAACGGCGACACCGACGTCGGAATGCTTGTGCTTGACCATGTTGCTTTCGGTCCAGGAGACGTTCGCGTCCGGAACGTCGCGCAGTGCCAGAGCCATCGCCTTGATGACCAAGTCGTTGACCGAAAGCTTATAGGCCGGCACGCCGTCCTTGACCGGCGCGGCAGCGTTCAACTGGGCCCTGAGCGCCAGCAGAGCGTCCAGTTCACAATCCACGGTGACGTAGAAATGCGGGATGGTCTGCTTGGATTCGACCAGGCGCTTGGCAATCGTCTTGCGCATGTTGTCGTGCGGAACGAGTTCGTAGGAACCCGCCTCGAAAAGCTTGAGGACCGCCTCTTCCGACGCACCCCTGGCCAGGACCGGGGCGGCTGCGGCAGTGGGCGCTGCCTTGGCAACGCCGCCCGAAACGGCCTTTTCAATGTCACTCTTGACGACGCGGCCATGCGGACCGGAACCCGAGACCGCCGAGAGATCGACACCGGCTTCCTTGGCAAGTCGACGGGCGAGCGGGGAGGCAAACACGCGTTCGCCGGATTTGGCGACCGGTGCGGGCGTAGATGGCGCCGGTGCCTTGTCGGTGATCGGCGCCGAGACGGCAGGCGCCGCTTCGGCCTTGGCCGGGGCAGCCTCGGCCTTTGCCGGTACGGCAGAACCGCCACCAGACGCGGCGGCTGCGACGTCCTCCCCCTCGGCGGCGAGAATGGCGATCAGGGCATTGACCTTGACCGCTTCCGTTCCGGCCGGCACGACGAGCTTGGCGACAGTGCCCTCATCGACGGCTTCGACTTCCATCGTCGCCTTGTCGGTCTCGATCTCGGCGATCACGTCGCCGGACTTGACCTTGTCGCCTTCTTTGACGAGCCACTTGGCGAGATTGCCCTCTTCCATGGTCGGGGAGAGTGCCGGCATCGTAATGTTGATCGGCATTAGTGGTTTTCCTCCTGGCTTGGGCCTTCTGGCGATGGAAGAGTCAGCGTCTCCTCGTGGGGCAACTGTACATTTTCTGTTCTTGCCCGAGAACCGCGGATAATCTTGAGAATGTCCTTCACCTCATCCACGAACGGCTTTGCTTTTTCAGCCATGTCCCCCAGAACAAACGAAATGTCCCCGGCGAACGCAAAAAACCTATCGGTTCGGGTTCCGATCGAATCGACTTCTGCCCTCAAGGCCTCGAGTCGATGGAATAGCGCATTCTTCTTTCGATCTGACAAAGGTGACGCTTGGATCAACTTGCGTACATTCTCCAGGTGTCGATGAAGCTCCTCCTTCTCGCCCGAATTTAGTGAGGCAACTCCAAATGACTCCGCATCATCTACCATCCTCTCGTATGAATCGAGAAGCTTATCCACCTCTCGGGCACCACCAAAACGAACAATTGCCTCAATATAGTCCTTAACCGCCGGACTCGGCGAAGTAATCAATTGCGTTATTTCAGGCCGGTATCTCGAGATAAATCTCTCCAATATCTGAACAATGTAAGCAAAATTCAGATTATCTTCTGGGCTTTCAGGCGTTTCCAGCCAAGCTGAAGCTCTGTCGGCCAGCTCAATTAGCGCGTCGTCGGGATTCGGCGGCAGATTGGCAACAAAGTCACGTCGGAACGACATCACCTAACTCCGATAAGTGACGGTTTTGACCGCCTCGACCACTTCGCCGACATTCGGCAGAGCGAGCTTTTCGAGATTGGCGGCATAGGGCATGGGCACGTCCTTGCCGGCGATCGTCAGGATCGGCGCATCGAGATAGTCGAAGGCCTGCTGCATCACGCGGGTGGCGATTTCGGTGCCGACCGACGACTGCGGATAACCTTCCTCGACGGTCACCAGGCGGCCGGTCTTCTTCACCGATTCGATCACGGTCGGCAGGTCCATCGGGCGGATGGTGCGAAGGTCGATGATTTCGACGTCGATGCCGTCCTTGGCAAGCTCTTCCGCTGCCTTGACCGCATAGGTCATCCCGATACCGAAGGAGACGATGGTGGCGTCGCTGCCAACCTTGTGAACACGCGCCTTGCCGATCGGCAGAACGAAATCATCCAGTTTCGGCACTTCGAACGAATGACCGTAGAGGATTTCGTTCTCAAGGAAGATGATCGGGTTCGGATCGCGGATCGCCGCCTTCAGCAGCCCCTTGGCGTCAGCCGCCGTATAGGGCTGGATGACCTTGAGGCCCGGGATATGGCTGTACCAGGCCGCATAGTCCTGGCTGTGCTGGGCGGCGACGCGGGCGGCTGCCCCGTTCGGGCCGCGGAAGACGATCGGCGCGCCCATCTGGCCGCCCGACATGTAGAGCGTCTTGGCGGCCGAGTTGATGATCTGGTCGATCGCCTGCATGGCGAAGTTGAAGGTCATGAACTCGACGATCGGGCGAAGGCCGGCCATGGCCGCACCGACGCCGACGCCGGCAAAGCCGTGCTCGGTGATCGGAGTGTCGACGACGCGCTTCGCACCGAACTCCTGCAGCAGGCCTTGCGTGATCTTGTAGGCGCCCTGATATTCGGCGACTTCCTCGCCCATGATGAAGACGTCTGGATTGGCGCGCATTTCCTCGGCCATGGCCTCGCGAAGCGCCTCGCGTACCGTCATCGTCACCATTTCGGTGCCCGCCGGAATATCCGGGTCGGCGGCGATTGCGGCAACGGGTGCGGCCGGAACCGAAGCGGAGGAAACAACAGGTGCGGCTGAGGCCGGAGCCGGAGCAGCTTCGGCGGATGCCGCCTTGGGAGCGGACACATCCGAGGCGCTTTCGCCCTCCTGCAGAAGAACGGCAATCGGCGTATTGACCTTGACGCCTTCGGTTCCGGCAGCAACCAGCAGCTTGCCGATCACGCCTTCATCCACGGCTTCCACTTCCATAGTGGCCTTGTCGGTTTCGATTTCCGCAATGACGTCGCCGGAGGAGACCTTGTCGCCTTCCTTCTTCATCCATTTCGAAAGCGTGCCCTCTTCCATCGTCGGGGAAAGGGCGGGCATGAGAATATCAACTGGCATGGGCTAACCCTCCCCCACTTACAACAGGATGTCGGTGTAGAGCTCGGATGCATCCGGCTCCGGATCGGCCTGGGCGAAATCGGCGCTGTCTGCGACGATATCGCGAACGTCCTTGTCGATCGCCTTCAGCTCTTCCTCGCTCGCCCAGCCCTTTTCGAGCAGACGGGCACGCACCTGCTCAATCGGATCATGTTCAGAGCGCATCTTCTGGACTTCGTCCTTGGAGCGATACTTGGCCGGATCGGACATCGAGTGGCCGCGATAGCGGTATGTCATCATCTCGAGAATGACCGGCCCCTTGCCAGAGCGGCAGTACTCGGCGGCCTGGTCGGCCGCGGCCTTGACCGCGCGCACATCCATGCCGTCGACCTGAAGGCCCGGAATATTGAAGGAGACGCCGCGCTGGGCGAAATTGGTCTGCGCCGATGCGCGCGAGACTGACGTGCCCATGGCGTAGCGGTTATTCTCGATCACGTAGATCACCGGCAGCTTCCACAGCTCAGCCATGTTGAAGCTCTCGTAGACCTGGCCCTGATTGGCCGCGCCGTCGCCAAAATAGGCAACGGAAATCAGGCCGTTGTCACGATAGCGATTGGCAAAAGCAAGCCCGGTTCCGAGCGGCACCTGCGCACCGACGATCCCGTGGCCGCCGTAGAAGTTCTTCTCCTTGGAGAACATGTGCATGGAACCGCCCTTACCCTTGGACAGTCCCCCGCGACGACCGGTGAGCTCCGCCATGACGCCGCGCGCGCTCATGCCCGCCGCCAGCATGTGTCCATGGTCGCGATAACCGGTGATGACCTGGTCGCCCTCGATCAGCGCCATCTGCACGCCGACAACGACAGCTTCCTGGCCGATATAGAGATGACAGAAGCCACCGATGAAGCCCATGCCGTAGAGCTGACCTGCCTTTTCCTCGAAGCGACGGATGAGGAGCATTTCGCGATAGGCTTCAAGCTCCGTCTCGCGGTCGAATTCAGCAACCACGCCCTCACTCAGATTTTTTTTGGCAGACTTGGCCGTCGGCTTGCGACCGGAAGCAGTCGCGGATTTTCGCGGCGCCATACGTCCCTCCCGTGGGTTATGAAAATTCATCGTTGATGGCAGAATAAGCAAGAAAGGGCTTGCGGGCAATGCTATAAATGCATGGCTCACATTCCAATTACCTAATTGTTTTTATTGCAGTATTATCAATTAACCGGATTTCAGTTAATCAGAATCCCGTATTGAATATGACGATTTCGTCCGGACGCGACACATTCAGCTGGTAGCGCGCCTTCTCATCGATCATGTCCCGCTCAAGGGAGCCGTCGCTCATCAGTTCAACCTGCCTCTCCAGTTTCTCGCGATGGGAAACCAACTCGGCAAGCTCGGCGCTGCGCTTGAATCTGAGCTTCTCGAAATCCTGCGCAGCGATCAAACCGTAATCGCCATGGATCGAATGATATCCGAAATAGGAAAGAAAGGCGACAGTGACGACGGGAAGAACGAAACGACCGAGTTTTCTGTTCTTGTGATGCCTGGTCCACATGGGCGTAATGCCTTGATACGCAAAACTGATCGCATCAAATTAGCGGCGATTGCTTAACCGTTCGTTGACCGATCCCGACCGGCAATAAAAAAGCCCGCGCCTCCGACAGGAGACGCGGGCCAATGGACCGATATGGGCGCAGGTTCAGCCGCGCAGGATCGAGCTGCCAGCGTAGCGGGCCTGCGGGCCCAACATTTCCTCGATACGGATGAGCTGGTTGTATTTTGCAAGCCGGTCGGAGCGGGCGAGCGAGCCAGTCTTGATCTGACCGCAATTGGTGGCAACGGCGAGATCGGCGATCGTCGAGTCCTCCGTCTCACCCGAACGGTGCGACATGACTGCGGTGTAACCGGCCTTGTGCGCCGTCTCGACGGCGTCGAGGGTCTCCGAGAGCGAACCGATCTGGTTGACCTTGACGAGGATGGAGTTGGCGACACCCATCTTGATGCCGTCGCGCAGGCGAGCAGAATTGGTCACGAACAGATCGTCGCCGACCAGCTGGCACGAACTGCCGATTTTGTCGGTCAACGCCTTCCAGCCATCCCAATCATCCTCGGCCATGCCGTCCTCGATCGAGATGATCGGATACCTGGTTGCGAGTTCGGCGAGGTATTCGGCCATGGCGCCGGGCTCGAGCGTGCGGCCTTCGCCTTCGAGCACGTACTTTCCGTCCTTGAAGAATTCGGTCGAGGCGCAGTCGAGGGCGAGATACATGTCCTCGCCCGGACGGTAGCCGGCCTTTTCAATCGACTTCATGATGAAGTCGAGAGCCGCCGGCGCGCTCTCGAGCCCCGGAGCAAATCCGCCCTCGTCGCCGACATTGGTGTTGTGGCCCTGGGCAGCCAGTTCCTTCTTCAGCGTGTGGAAGACCTCCGAGCCCATGCGGACGGCGTCGCGCATGGTTTCGGCGCCGACCGGCATGATCATGAATTCCTGGAAATCGATAGGGTTGTCGGCATGCGCGCCGCCGTTGATGATGTTCATCATCGGAACCGGGAGAACATGAGCGTTCGGCCCGCCGACATAGCGATAAAGCGGCAGGCCGGATGCTTCCGCCGCAGCCTTGGCGACGGCCAACGATACACCCAGAATGGCATTGGCGCCGAGACGGGACTTGTTGGGCGTGCCGTCGATCTCGATCATGATGTTGTCGATCTGGATCTGGTTTTCGGCATCGAGACCTCCGATCGCGTCGAAGATTTCGGTGTTGACCGCTTCGACGGCCTTTTCGACACCCTTGCCGAGGTAGCGGCTGCCGCCATCGCGCAATTCGACCGCCTCGTGGGCGCCCGTAGAGGCTCCCGAGGGGACCGCGGCACGGCCCATGCTGCCGTCCTCAAGATAGACGTCGACCTCTACGGTCGGATTACCGCGGCTATCGAGAATTTCGCGGCCGATAATGTCGGTGATTGCAGTCATGATCGCTTCCTGCTGGCTGGGACGAGACTAAAAGGATGGCCCTCTCATAATCGAAGGCTCGAAAAATACAATGGCAACCGTGTGACAGGCGGCATGTCCGATAGTCTGAAGCACATGCATTCTACCAAAACGCAACCGTTCCGTATGCAAAAGAAAAGCGCCGGCCCCAAGGACTGGCGCATCTCGAAACGGACGACGGAAAATCAATTGCCTTTGGCGACCGCGTCGAATGCCAGGAGCGTCTCCAGAAGCCGCGCCATATCCTTCAGCGAAACCATGTTCGGTCCGTCCGAGGGCGCATTGTCGGGATCTTCATGGGTTTCGATGAACAGGCCCGCCACACCGACGGCGGCCGCCGCGCGCGCCAACGTCTCGACGAATTTGCGCTCGCCGCCGGACGAGCCGCCCTGCCCACCTGGCTGCTGCACCGAATGGGTGGCGTCGAAGATGACCGGCGCGCCGGTTTCCGCCATGATCGGCAGCGCGCGCATGTCGGACACGAGCGTGTTGTAGCCGAAAGAAACGCCGCGCTCGCACAGCAGGACATTCGGATTGCCGCTGGCATTGATCTTGTTCAGCACGTTCTTCATGTCCCATGGGGCAAGAAACTGGCCCTTCTTGACATTGATCGCACGGCCGGTCCTGGCGGCAGCGACAAGAAGGTCGGTCTGGCGGCACAGGAAGGCCGGAATCTGCAAAACGTCGACCACCGGAGCCACGAGGGCGCATTGCTCCTCGGTATGGATGTCGGTGATAACAGGGAAGCCGAACTCCTTCTTCAGGTCGGCGAAGACCTCCAAAGCCTTTTCCAGACCCATGCCGCGCTCGGCCGACAGCGAGGTGCGGTTGGCCTTGTCGAAGGACGACTTGTAGACGAGGCCGAGGCCCAGCTCGCGGCATAGTTCGGACAACCTGCCCGCCACCATGAAGGCATGGTCGCGGCTCTCCATCTGGCAGGGGCCGGCGATCAGCGAAAAACGGGCGGTATTGGAGAAAGTGACCGCGCCGGCGCCCTCGCCGACGGTGACGACCGAATTCGTAGGATTGCTCATGAGTTCTCCTGAAAGACGAAGTGCACCCCCTGCCCCTGCTCGTGCGGAACGATCAGGCGGTCACCCCTGCGGGTGTAGCCGACGCCATTAGCAGCTAGCAGTTTCTCTGTCACCCCGAGATCGGCAGTTCGCAAAACGATCGCCGCGCCGACGAGACCCCGCCCGACATTCCGCACATCAAGGCCGAAATAACCGGCGAGACCGGCGGGCGTCAGCACCTCGACTTTGGCATTGGCCGAGGGGACGGTGATCCCGAAGGAATGCGCCTCGATCTCGCGCTGATCGACTACTTCTTCAAGGAGATACTGGAAATCAGACGGATTTTCCTCCGAAAGCACAACGGCGGCTATACCGGTCACGGCGTTGTCGTGACGCTCCAACGCGCCGCGATCTGCGGGCAATGGATTGGCGCGCTCGCAGGCGAACAGGAAGAAATCAGGGGAACGGAGATCAGCGGCGAAGGCCAGCCGAAACGCCGCAGTTGTCTCCCGACCGTCCAAAAGCCGTACCGGCCGCTCGAAAATCACCATATCGCCACCGGATATGCCGAGCTTGCAGAACCGCGCGTGGTCGGCAGCCGCATCGCCGGAGGCGACAACAATCGCCGACAACCCCTCACCGCCGGAACGGAAGCGGAAGGCTTGATCGCGGCCGACGAAAACGTTTCCCGCGATAGCCGCCGCCTCGCACTCCTCCCGGCTCGCGACACCGAGCGGCTCGAGATAGGTATTGTCGGCGAAGAAGACACAGGCGTTCTCGGTCCCGAAGGGATGGCGGGCATCTGCGGCAACCGTAAAGCCAAGACGGGTCAGCCTCGCTCTCGCCTCGTCCAGCGCATGGACCGGCAAAACGAGGTGATCAAGTGCACGAGGCAATTCGTGGTGGCTGGACATATCTGGACCTTTCCAAAGGAATGCGGCTGGTTTGCGCGATTTGGAGAGGCTTTGCAAGCAATCAGCGGCGACCGCGAACACTGGCAGGTCACGCCAACTCTCCCGCGATCCAAATAGCCAATCCCGGCAAATCGAAGATTCGCAGCCTTCGCCTGCCCCTCAGATCGGGATCAGAGATTGCTTCGGCGGCCACCGTAGTCGCGTGAACGAGGTGGGATCGCCGAGGCGCCCCACCTTCGCAGCAAACAATCGGAGAATCTGATGATAAGCCTCCGAGAAATTCACGGAAAATTATGCACTTGCGGAACACAAATGGAACAGATAGTGTATGTTCTGTATTTGTTTCACATGAACGGGGCCCCGCATCATGCTAACGCGCAAGCAACAGGAACTGCTTCTCTTCATTCACGAGCGAATGAAAGAATCGGGCGTGCCGCCGTCATTCGACGAAATGAAGGATGCGTTGGATCTCGCATCAAAGTCCGGTATCCACCGCCTGATCACGGCGCTTGAGGAGCGCGGGTTCATCCGACGCCTGCCCAATCGGGCCCGTGCATTGGAGGTGATCAAGCTGCCGGAGGCCTATACGCCGAGCTTCCAGCCGCGCCGCGGCTTCTCGCCCAGCGTCATCGAGGGCAGTCTGGGCAAAACGCAGCCGGTTACCGCGGTGAAGCCTGCTGCCGACGGTCAGAGCAACTCCATGTCTGTTCCGGTGATGGGCCGTATCGCCGCCGGTGTGCCGATCTCGGCGATCCAGAACAACACCCATGATATTACTGTGCCGAGCGAAATGCTCGGCTCGGGAGAACACTACGCGCTCGAGGTCAAGGGCGACTCGATGATCGAGGCAGGCATTCTCGATGGCGATACGGTGATCATTCGCAATGCCAACAGCGCCAACCCCGGTGACATCGTCGTGGCGCTCGTCGACGACGAGGAAGCCACGCTGAAGCGTTTCCGGCGTCGCGGCGCCTCGATAGCACTTGAGGCAGCCAATCCGGCATACGAGACCCGCATCTTCGGACCCGACCGGATCAAGATACAGGGCAAACTCGTCGGCCTCATCCGCCGTTATCACTGATCGTGCTGGCGGAACCAGCCGCCGATAGGCCTTGGAATGTGTCGCTCCGCCAATCATAGAGCCGGTGGACCTGCCATGGCCTTTCAACATTTGTGAAGGCCTCCTGCTGCCTGATTTCGCGCGTCGCGCGATCGCCGAGGTGGAGTTCCAAGGATCCCGTCGAACGCAAGGTTTCTGCGGTGATAAGCCGTGCGCCTGACTTGCAGGCGGAAAACGGCATCCTGCGTGCCGCGACCACAATATCGGCAATATCACAAGCGGCGCCGACATAGGTGGGATTCTCGACCGCAGCGACCTTCCATCCGTTTGCAAGCCGGGCCAAACACCACGCCTTCTTCGTGCAGGAAAAACGCCCGACCTCCCCCATGCCGATCTGCTGGCGCATCGCCTTGCGGGCCTCCTCGATCTGATCGTTGGACAGACGGACGCCGATATCTGTTTTCGTGGCCAGCCTCTCCGTCCCGGTCTCCGCTTCCAGCGGAGCGATGGGTTCTTTCAATCCCGTAGCCCGTTGCCACTGCGAGAAAATAAAGGATGGCGCCTTCTTTTTGTTCGTCGCCATGGTTCCCGTCCCAGGTGCCGGCAGGCCGACCAGCTGCCCGTCCTCCGATACAAGGACATCGGCCGAGCGTTCCGGCGGTAGAACGGCAGAAAGGATGACGGCGGCAGCCAGAACCAGTATTCCTGTGTGCCTCAGCCAGGTATGCAACAGGGTCATGAACAGCAATCCTGATGCCGCTATCGGAAGAAACCAAGGTTCGAGGCGCGGGAATACGAAGCCCTCTCCCCAGCCGGCGATGGCCTTTGCAATCACCATTACGATTTCAAGACCAATACCCATCGCGCGCAGGAATGGACCGTCGAGACCAAAGGGCATCAACAGCATCGCGACGAGTCCGGCAGGCATGACCAGCAAGGAAATCACTGGCATCGCCGCCAGATTGGCCTGAAGGCTGTAAGGCGCCAGGCGGTTGAAATGCGCAATCGCGAAGATTGCAGTCGACATTCCGCCGATCAGCGACGTCATGAAGGTGCCGGCGAAAAAGCGCCAAACCACCCGCACCGTCTCTGAGCCCGGGATCGGCAGCCGTAGCGGCGGCACGGCGGGCTTGCTGCGCCATGCGCCATATCCGGCAATGAGCGCTGCCGTCGCGGCAAAGGACATCTGGAAACTCGGCCCCATGACCTCTGATGGAGTGAGAGCGATGATGGTGATCGCCGCGAGCGCGAGGTTGCGCAGGCTGATGGCCGGCCGGTCGAACAGGACGGCGATCAGCATGATTGCCGTCATCAGAAAGGCGCGGACGGCGGAGACCTGGTAGCCCGATATCAGTAGATAAAGGAAGGCCGCGACCAAAGCCCCGGATGCGGCGATCTTCTTGATCGGAAAGGACTGCACCAAGGCCGGGAAAAGGCTGAGCACCATGCGCAGGCCGACGAAAAAGATGCCAGCGGCGAGCGCCATGTTGAGGCCGGAAATGGCAGTGATGTGCGCAAGTCCGGAAAGTCGCAAGGCCTCCGTCATTTCCTTCGACATCGACCGGCGATCGCCGGTGATGATCGATGCGGCGAAGCCACCGGCATCTCCCGGTATCACGGCGCGGATCCTGGACGTTATCCGGTCGCGAAGCGAAAAAAGCGCCCGATCGGCGGTCGCGAGCCAACCGGCTGCACCGGGTGTCACCTCGCCCACCAGTCGGCGCGGCGATCCGAGAAAATAGCCAACAGCACCGATTCCGTCGAAATAGCTCGAGAAAGCGAAATCATTGAGGCCCGGAAGAGCCGGACCGGAGGGCGGCGAAAGACGGGCGCGGCCCGTTATCGCTTCTCCGAGTCCTGGCGGTTCGTCTCGTGGCCTTGCCAGCAGCGAGACGCGTTCCGGCGGGCGCTTGAGGCGCGGTTCCGCCGTGCCCGTCACTCGCATGATATAGCGCCACTCCCCACGTGCGCCCGCCTCGCGCCGCTCAATGACACCGCTCACCACGGTGGTCACGGGCGTATCGAGTATCACCGTCTGTCGACGCCATGTTTCGAGATCGGCAAGCAGCATGCCACAAACGAAGAGTGACACCGCCATCAGCCCGTGGCGAAGCAGCGGGATGCCGTGACGCGCTGCAAACGCAGAGATAGCAAGGAGCGAAAGGACAACGGCCAATGCGACCGTCGATGGGTTTGCTTCGAATGAAAACCATGTCACGGCCCCAGCGCCGAGACAGACAGGCACGAACAGGAACACGTGACCATGGGAGGCCTCGCTTGCGAAGGCTCTGCGTGTCTCCCCGGCAAGACGCGCGGTCAGATGATAGGACCGGTGGTACAACCAGGTTTGGATCGTCGGCGGTCGGCGGGTGTGGCGCGAGTTCGCAGGCGCTCGCCCGGCGACGGCAGAGGGGGGGCTGGGCGCGCCATTGGCGCTCCTCGCGTCGGCAAGGCTTTCGGCTATTTCACCCAACGAGACCCCCACCAAGCCGCAGGTTAAGCCGGCATGGCTCCATCACCCCGCATGAGCCAATCCGGGCACCCAAAGTAACAAGTTTTGCGTGCAAGCGAAAGGCTTTGCCGCCTCACACGCGCACCCGATACAATTGAGGCAATCAAATCTTGTCGCAGTGATTTCGCGGCGCACAATTTGCCCTTTGGATAACTTGGCATTAGCGTCAGGATCATATAGCTAAACTCGGGACGCTTAAATCTACGGCGCTTTTTTGGCGCCAACCCGCCAATTTCGGAGGATTAGCATGACGGAAAAAAGCGCTGCATTGACACTCGGTGACAACAAGGCAGACCTTCCTGTCAAGGAAGGCACCATCGGACCGAGCGTCATTGACATCGGAGCCCTTTACAAGAACACCGGCTCCTTCACCTACGACCCTGGCTTTACGTCGACGGCTTCCTGCGAATCCAAGATCACCTATATCGACGGCGACGACGGCGTTCTGCTGCACCGTGGCTATCCGATCGAGCAACTGGCCGAGAAGGGCGACTTCCTCGAAGTCTGCTACCTTCTGCTTTACGGCGAACTGCCGACCGCCGCGCAGAAGAAGGACTTCGATTATCGCGTCACGCACCACACCATGGTGCACGAACAGATGAGCAAGTTCTTCTCGGGCTTCCGTCGCGACGCTCACCCGATGGCCGTCATGGTCGGAACCGTCGGCGCGCTGTCGGCTTTCTACCACGACTCGACCGATATCACCGATCCGCACCAGCGCATGGTGGCTTCCCTGCGAATGATCGCCAAGATGCCGACGATTGCGGCCATGGCCTACAAGTACCATGTCGGGCAGCCGTTCGTTTATCCGAAGAACGATCTCGACTATGCGGCCAACTTCCTGCACATGTGCTTTGCCGTGCCTTGCGAGGAATACAAGGTCAATCCGGTCCTGGCGCGCGCCATGGACCGCATCTTCATCCTCCATGCCGATCACGAACAGAACGCCTCGACCTCGACCGTGCGTCTTGCCGGTTCGTCCGGCGCTAATCCGTTCGCCTGCATCGCGGCCGGCATCGCCTGCCTCTGGGGCCCTGCCCATGGCGGCGCCAACGAAGCGGCACTGAACATGCTGACGGAGATCGGCACAGTCGACCGGATTCCGGAATACATCGCTCGCGCCAAGGACAAGAACGATCCGTTCCGTCTGATGGGCTTCGGCCACCGGGTCTACAAGAACTACGACCCGCGCGCCAAGATCATGCAGAAGACGATGTACGAAGTGCTCGAAGCGACCGGCCACTCGGACGATCCGCTGATGCAGGTGGCGCTTGAGCTCGAGAAGATCGCGCTTAGCGACTCCTACTTCATCGAGAAGAAGCTCTATCCGAACGTCGACTTCTATTCGGGCATCACGCTGCGCGCCCTCGGATTCCCGACCACGATGTTCACCGTTCTCTTCGCACTGGCCCGCACTGTGGGCTGGATCGCCCAGTGGAACGAAATGATCGAGGATCCGCAGCAGCGCATCGGCCGCCCGCGCCAGCTCTACACCGGCGCTCCGCAGCGCGATTACGTCCCGGTTTCCAAGCGGTAATCGCTACCGCGCATCCGGAAACGGTCTGAATGCAAGACACCCGGCAAATCTGATGATTTGCCGGGTGTTTTCATGTGCGCTCTCCAGCTGCGGCATCTGCCTTTTGGCGACGGCGATACAGCCACTTGTCGACCTCGCTCACGACGAGCACCGACGAGGCGGCAAGCAGCAGAAGCAGCCATTCCTCGAGACGTATCGGCGCAATCCCCAAGAGCCCGTTCAGTCCCGGGACATACATCGCTCCGATGTGCAGAGCCTGGGTACCGATAACGCCGAGAAGAAGGTAGGGATTTGAGGTCAGCGCCTGCCGGAACACAGACCTACGCTCCGAACGGCTGTTGAAGCACTGGAAGTTCTCGAAGAGCACTAGGAGCAGGAGCAGCAGATTGCTGGCGGCAATTTCCGACATTCCGTTGGCCAGCAGCCAATAGAAGAGAGCGAACCCTCCACCGCCCATGACCACGGTTGCGGTCAGGATCCGACGCAGCATCAGCCGGTCGAAGATTGGTTCACCGGGACGGCGCATCGGCTGACTCAACTCGTCGCCTTCGGCCGGTTCGGTGACAAGCGCGATATCTTGGACGCCGTTCGTGACCAGATTGAGCCACAGCAGTTGCACGGCGGTCAGCGGCATCGGCGTACCCACTACCATTGCCAGCAGGAAGATCAGCACCTCCGCGGCACCGGTAGAGACTTGCATGAAGATGACCTTGCGGATGTTGTTATAGGCCACCCGGCCCTCCCGGATACCGGCGACGATCGAGGCGAAATTGTCGTCAGTCAGGATAATGTCCGCGCTCTCCTTGGCTACATCGGTCCCGGTCTGCCCCATTGCGACGCCCACATGGGCGTGCTTCAGCGCGGGAGCGTCGTTGACGCCATCGCCTGTCACGGCGACATAGTGGCCGTTGCGTGCAAGCGAACGGACGATTGCAAGCTTGTGGTCCGGCTTTACGCGAGCAAAGACCCGCACATGTCGCGTCAGTTCGTCGAGCGCGGCCTCCCCCTTGGCGATGGCGTCGGTCACCTGCTCGCCGCTTGCCACATCCGCGTCGGAGAACTGGAGACCGGCTTGCCGGGAGATCACGCTCGCAGTCCTGGGGTCGTCGCCGGTGATGACCGTGACGCCGATTCCCGCCGCCCGGCAGGCGGCGAGTGCGGCCGGCGCCTCCGACCGGATCGGATCCTGCATTCCGGCCAGGCCGACGAAATTGAGGTCGATCAGGAGGTGATCGCCATAGTCCCCGTCGCCCGCAATCCCAATCTCGCCTTCGGCGAAGGCCAGCACCCGCAATCCCTGGCCAGCCATGACATCCATCTGGCCAAGCAGAAAGTCGCGATCGATGGGAACAGGGCCATCACTGGTCTGCATGGTGTCGCACATCGACAGCAGCAGCTCCGGCGCACCCTTGACGAACGCATGCATGCTCTTCTCGCTCTGATGGAACGAGGCCGCATATTTCTGCTCCGGTTCATAGGGGATACGGCGCTCGAGCGGGTACTTCTCCATGAGCCGCGCCCGGCTGATCCCAGCTTTGTGAGCGGCTGCGAGCAGTGCCACGTCGACGGTGTCGCCCATGGGCTTCCACTTTTCCGCCTCGAGCGCGATTTCGCCCTCATTGGGAAGACTGGCAACGCCCAGCAGGCGGCGCACGGCCGGACTGGGGCCATCTTCCGAGCCGTCGTGGTTGCGGATCCCGCCGGCCATCGGGTCGGAATGCGCGTCAAGAAGCCAATGGGTGTTGTCGGGAAGCCTAATATCCGTAACGGTCAATTCATTGAGCGTCAGCGTGCCGGTCTTGTCGGTGGCGATCATCGTGCAAGAACCGAGTGATTCCACCGCCGGCAGATTGCGGACAATAACGTTGGCGTGGGCCATGCGACGCATGCCGATCGCAAGGGCAACAGAAATAGCGATCGGAAGCGCTTCTGGTATGGCGCTGACCGCGAGGCCGATCGACATGGTGAACAGGCTGCCAATCGGCATCTGGCGCAACCAACCAACCGTCACGAGGAAGACGATGGCAATTCCCACTGCGATCGCAATCCGCTGGGTGAACTCCTCCATGCGAATCATCAAGGGCGGCTTGGAAGTAGAGCGCTGCTGGATCGCGTCGGCGATCTTGCCGAGTTCGGTGTTGACACCCGTCGTCACCACGACACCGCGTCCCCTGCCACGGATGACAATCGTTCCCGCGAACGCCATGTCGCCTATCGTTTTTGAAACCGCCTGCGACTCGCCGGTATGGGAGGCCTCGTCACATTGCAGCCCCTCGACTGGCCCGAGACGGATATCAGCCGGAATACGCTCACCCGATTCCAGCAGCACCAGATCACCCGGCACTAGTCCGGTCGCATCGATGACGGCTCGGCTCCCATCCCGGATCACCGTCGCCCTCGGCTCCTCGAGCGCTCGCAGCGCATCCGCCGATTTTCCGGCCGAGTACTCCTGCACTGCACCTATCAGTCCGTTGATAACCAGTACGACGGCGATGAACAGTGCATCGGTGACCTCGCTCAGGAACGCGGAAAGCACGGCCGATGCCATGAGAATGTAAATCAGTGGGCTCAAGAACTGCGCGAGGAGCACACGTACGAAGGATGGCGGCCTGGCAACGGGCAGCCGGTTCGGCCCAAAGGTCGATAGCGCTGCCTTAGCTTCAGTGGAGGTCAGACCCGCCATAAGGGGAATTGCTGCCTTGTCATCGCTGTTTGTCACAGTCTGTCCTCAAATTGGCCACCGCATGGTTGCGACGCACTATATTGAGCATGGAGCCGCATGGACATTGATATTTGTCATGCATGAAGCGGTGTTGCTGCATTGACCCCTTCCCCCGTAGTTCAACAACCAGCCGCGCCTGCCGTCCGCTGGCGCCATCCCGGTTGCTTTTCGCCGAACATCCCTTCATTTCCTTGGCAGTTTGTTCTAAGGAACGTCATCTGCTTCGCTGAATGGCGGAGAACTGACATGAGGTTTGCGTCCCGATGCTCGTGATTCTGAGAAAAGCCGCCCATACCTGGGTCGCGAAATTCCTACTGCTCATTCTGGCCGTTTCTTTCGGCATCTGGGGCGTTTCTTCCTCGCTGATGTCGGGAACATCCCAGACAGTGGTGACAGTCGGCGATCAAAAGGTTTCGGCCAACGAGTTCAGTTTTGCCTATCAGCGCCAGATAGCGGATCTGAGCCGCAGCTTCGGCATGAAGCTGACAACGGAACAGGCGCGCGCGCTCGGTGTGGAGAACCAGGTTTTCGCCCAGCTTGCCGCAGGCGCCGCACTCGATCAGCTTTCCGAAGACATGAACCTCGGCCTTTCGAAAGATCGGCTGGCGAGCCTGATCGCCGACGATCCGGCCTTCAAGACCGAAACGGGACAATTCGACCGCCAGCTGTTCACGGCGCGCTTGCGAAATGCCGGACTTCGCGAGGACGACTACATTCTCGAACGCTCGAAAGTGGCAGTCCGCAGCCAGATCGTCGAGGCGACATCGGACGGATTCGAGCCGCCGAAAACGCTGGTCGATGCCCTCAAGGCCTATGGCGACCAGAGCCGCACGGTGGACTACCTGTTGCTTACCAATGCCAACATCGAACCGATCAAGGCGCCGGAAGAGGCGGCCCTCAGTTCCTGGTTTGAAACGGTCAAGAGTCGGTACCGCGCGCCCGAGTACCGCGATTTCACCTATGTCAAACTGGAAACGTCCGATATCGCCGACGCGGCATCCATTTCCGAAGAGGCGATGCGCGCGGACTATGAGAGCCGCAAGAAGAGCTACGAGATTCCCAGCTCCCGCACGATCGAGCAGTTGACTTTCGAGACCCGGGAGATGGCCGAGGCAGCCGCCGCCGAACTGGATTCGGGAACCCCCTTTGACCAGCTGGTGGCCGACCAGGGGAAGACCGCGACCGACGTTTTGCTCGGCGACTTCACTCGTGAACGGATGCCTGATCCGGTTTTGGCCGATGCAGCCTTCGCCGTCACGAAAGAGGGCGGCACGACGCCGGTGGTCGACGGGACTTTCGGCCCCGTCATCCTGCGTATCACGAATATCAAGGAAGGCCGCACCCGGACTTTCGATGAGGTCAAGGAAGAGATCCGCAAAGCGCTTGCAGAGGCTGCCGCGCAGGAAGACATCACGAGTGTGCATGACCAGTTCGAGGATCTTCGCGCCTCCGGCTCGTCCCTCGAGGAAGTGGCGAAGGAATTGAAGCTCACTGCGGTCGCGGTGAAGTCCGTCGACCGGCGAGGACAGGACATGTCCGAGACGGAAGTATCGGTCCCCAGCCGTGACCAACTAGTTGCGGAAGTCTTCCAGACCGACGTCGGCGTCGAAGCGCTTCCCATCAATATCGGCAGCGACGGTTATATCTGGTTCGAGGTCAACGGTATAACGCCGGAGCGCGACCGCACACTCGACGAGGTTCGCGAGAAGGCCGTTGCGGACTGGACCGCCGAACAGCAGAAGATCGCCCTTGGCGTCAAGGCCGAAAGCCTGAAGGAACGCGTCACAAACGGCGAGACGCTTGCCGCGATCGCCGCGGAACTCGGCATTGCAGTGGAGAACAAGTCCGGCATCCGACGGTCAACCGACGATCCCGTTCTGGGGCCGGCGGCCGTGGCAGCCGCATTCGGCGGACCGCTGGGCACCGTCGGTGCGGCGCCGGGCGCCGATCCGCAAAGCCAGATCCTCCTGAAGGTCACCGAGGTCAACGACCAGCCGACAACCAATGTTCTCGGCAATGACGATGCCCAGATCACGGCGCTTGCCAGGGCTTCGGGCGACGACATCCTCGATCAGATGGTCAACCGCCTGCAGGCAGAATACGGCGTTACCATCAACCGGACGCTCGCCGAACAGGTCATGGTTCGCTGACGGGGCACAAGGAGAACTGGCCAAATGACAGGGCTGAAGCCATATATCGCCAAGGTCGCCAATCGGCAGCCGCTGACGCGCCAGGAAGCGAGCGAGGCCTTCGAGGTTCTCATGTCCGGCGAGGCCAGCATGGCCCAGATCGGCGGGTTCCTCATGGCGCTGCGGGTGCGTGGCGAGACCGTGGACGAGATCGCTGGCGCGGTCTCCATCATGCGTGCCAAGATGGTCTGCGTAGAAGCCCCGAAGAATGCCATTGACATTGTCGGCACCGGGGGCGACGGGACCAACACCTACAATATCTCGACGCTCGCGGCTCTCATTGTCGCCGGCGCCGGCGTACCGGTCGCCAAGCATGGCAACCGCGCGCTGAGTTCCAAATCGGGGGCGGCCGACAGCCTCTCGGCACTCGGCGTCAGGCTCGACATCGATCCGGAAACCATTTCCCGCTGCATTCGCGAGGCCGGTATCGGATTCATGTTCGCCCAGATCCATCATCCCGCGATGCGTCACGTCGCTCCGGCGCGTGTCGAACTCGGCACCCGCACGATCTTTAACATCGTCGGCCCGCTCTCCAGCCCGGCGAATGTGAAGCGTCAATTGTTCGGCGTATACTCGCCCGAATGGCTACTGCCGGGCGCGGAAGCGCTGCGTGATCTGGGTCTCGAAGGCGCCTGGGTGGTCCATGGCAGTGGTCTGGATGAAGTCACGACCACAGGCCCGACGCAGGTGGCGGCGCTGAAGAACGGCGAGATCACCAGCTTCGAGCTGACGCCGGCGGATTTCGGCGTGCCAACGGTTCCTCTCGAGGCGATCAAGGGTGGCGACAGCGTGTTCAATGCAGCGGCGCTCAAAGACGTGCTCGAGGGCGCGAAGAACGCCTATCGCGACGTGGCGCTCTGTAACGCGGCCGCATCGCTGGTGGTTGCCGGCAAGGCCGACAATGTGCGCGACGGGATGACGCTCGCCGCAAAATCGCTCGATGGCGGTGCAGCGGCGGCCTGCCTTGCGAAACTGATTGCTGTTTCCAACGCGGCCGATCAGGGCTAGACTTTCATCATGGCCGACATTCTGAAGCGCATAGAAATCTACAAGAGGGAAGAGATCGCCGCCGCGAAGTCCGTGGTGCCCCTTGCCGAACTCAAGGCAATGGCCTCGGAGCAGGAGCGCCCACGCGGGTTCTACCGGGCACTGGCCGGAAAACGCGATGCCGGCAAATTCGGCCTGATAGCGGAAATCAAGAAGGCGAGCCCGTCGAAGGGCCTGATCCGTCCGGATTTCGACCCGCCAGCGCTGGCCGCCGCCTACGAGGCGGGCGGGGCTGCGTGCCTCTCCGTACTGACGGATACGCCGAGCTTTCAGGGCAGACTGGAATTCCTCTCCGCCGCAAGAGGCGCCTGCTCGCTTCCGGCGTTGCGCAAGGATTTTATGTTCGATCCTTACCAGGTGTACGAGGCGCGCGCCTGGGGCGCGGATTGCATTCTTCTGATCATGGCCTCGCTTTCCGACGAGGATGCTGCGCGGCTGGAACAGGAAGCGCTGGCACTCGAAATGGACGTGCTGATCGAGGTGCATGACGAGGCCGAGCTGGAAAGGGCGGTCAGACTCTCCTCGCCGATGATCGGCATCAACAATCGCAATCTCAGAACCTTCGAGGTCGACCTCGCCGTCAGCGAACGGCTGGCGCCGATGGTCCCCGACGATCGCCTGCTTGTCGGCGAAAGCGGCATCTTCACGCATGACGACTGCCTCCGCCTCAAGGCCTGCGGAATCACCACCTTCCTCGTCGGCGAAAGCCTGATGCGCAAGGACGATGTTGCGGCTGCAACACATGTGCTTCTGACCGGTACCGCCGGCATCATGGCGGCAGAATGAGCGGCGACGGCGCGCTCACTCATATCGGCGCCTCCGGTGAGGCCCATATGGTCGATGTCGGTCACAAGGCCGAGACCGTGCGGGTCGCCGTAGCCGAGGGCCACATTCGGATGAACCTGGAGACGCTGACGATCATCCGCGAAGGCAATGCCAAGAAAGGCGATGTCATCGCGACCGCGCGCATTGCCGGGATCATGGCGGCCAAGCAGACCGCAAGTCTGATACCGCTCTGCCATCCGCTGATGCTGTCCAAGGTTACCGTCGACATCGAAGAGGAACGGGATTTGCCGGGCCTGAAGGTGACGGCGACCGTCAAGCTCACCGGTCAGACCGGGGTCGAAATGGAGGCGTTGACGGCCGTTTCCGTCACGTGCCTGACGATCTACGACATGGCCAAGGCCGTCGACAAGACCATGGAGATCGGCGGAATCCGGCTTCTGGAAAAGACCGGAGGAAAGTCCGGCGCCTTCCGTCATCCGGAGGCGCGCTAGATGTCCCTCCTCCCCGTCGCAGAGGCACAGGCCAGACTTCTGGATACGGTCGCGCCGATCAGCCAGACGGAAACGCTCGGTCTTCATCACGTCGATGGGCGCGTGCTCGCAGAAGACCTAGCGGCGAAACTCACACAACCGCCCTTCAACGCCTCGGCCATGGACGGCTATGCGCTCCGCGCCGTCGATGCGCTGCAGCCCGGCGCGATTCTGCGTGTGATCGGAGAATCCGCTGCCGGCCACGGATTTGATGGAACCGTCGGCGAAGGCCAAACTGTACGCATCTTCACCGGCGCGCCGGTTCCCAACGGAGCAGATGCGGTTCTGATCCAGGAAGACGCGGAAAAGCTCGAGAATAACCGCATCCGGACAACATTTGCAGTGGTTGCCGGGCGGCATATCCGGTCGCGCGGCCAGGATTTCGCCGAGGGCGAGACCGTTCTGACAGCCGGCACCACGCTTGATTTTGCGCGCCTTACTCTTGTCGCTGCCATGAACCACCGCGAGGTGACTGTCTATCGACGCCCGCTGGTGGCAATTCTGGCTACCGGCGACGAGCTTGTGTCCCCGGGAGAGACGCCGGGAGCCGACCAGATCATCGGCTCCAATACCTTCGGCATCGCAGCACTTGCGCGCGAGAACGGCGCGGAAATACTCGACCTCGGCATCGTTGGCGACGACCGGGATGCAATTGGAGCAGCTGTCCGGAGAGCCCAGGATTCGCATGCCGACATCCTCGTGACACTTGGCGGCGCCTCTGTCGGCGATCATGATCTCGTGCAGTCGACGCTGCTTGCCGCCGGGATGCGGCTCGATTTCTGGAAGATCGCCATGCGCCCCGGTAAGCCCCTGATGGTGGGCGATCTTGGCGACATGCGGGTGCTCGGCCTGCCCGGCAACCCGATCTCGAGCATGGTCTGCGGGCTCCTCTTCCTGGAACCGCTGCTGCGCAAACTCAACCGGCGGCCGCCGCTGTCGCGCGAAATCATGGCGCGCACGGCAACTGTTCTGGCCCCCAACGACAAGCGCCAGGACTACCTTCGCGCCCGGCTCATGCGCGACGGGGACGGCAATCTCTTCGCGGAAAGCTTCGGCAAGCAGGATTCATCGATGATGAAGATCTTCGCCAATTCCGACTGCTTGATCATCCGCCCGCCGCACGCGCCGGAACTGTCGGTCGGAGCTGAAACACCCGTGCTCCTGCTTCGCATGATCGAACGTTGAGGCGCCAGATGGGCGATCCACCCAGCGCGCTAGTCAATCGTCCTGACGTCAGCCCGCTTGCTCCGTCCGCCCTGATTGGGCTCCTCGCCGGTGCTGCGGTGCTGCTGGCCACGCTGCTCATCGAGCCGCCCGCCGGATTGTCGGTGCAGGGCTGGCATACGCTCGGGCTGGCGCTTCTGATGGCTGTCTGGTGGTCGACGGAGCCCATTCCGATCGGCGTCACGGCGCTTCTGCCGCTCATCCTGTTCCCATTGATCGGACAGGGGGACATCAATACCGCTGCCACGCCCTATGCAAATCCCCTGGTCTTCCTCTTCCTCGGCGGCTTTCTGCTCTCCGCCGGTGTGAAGCGCTGGGGCCTCCACCGCCGCCTCGCCTATTCCGTAGTGCAAGCGATCGGCACCGAGCCGCGCCGGCTGGTGCTGGGCTTCATGGTTGCCACCGGCACGATCTCGATGTGGATCAGCAATACGGCGGCAGTCGTGCTGATGCTGCCGGTGGCCACTTCGGTAATCGCCGTGCTCACGGAGGCCCATGGCGACGCGAGCGCCGATGTCCATCGCTTTTCTCGGGCCTTGCTGCTCGGTCTCGCCTATGGCGCGAGCATCGGCGGCATGGGCACGCTGATCGGCACACCGCCCAATGCGCTGCTCGCCGGTTATCTCGCCGAGAGCCACGGGATTGACCTGTCCTTCGCCGCCTGGGCGGCCGTCGGCATTCCGCTCGTGGTCGTCTTCCTGCCGCTTGGCTGGCTGGTGCTGACGCGCGTCGCCTTTCCGGTGAGCGCCGAATTCTCCGCCTCGATGAAGGCCGACGATGTCGTCTCGAAGCTATCGAGCGGTGAGCCGGCAAGCCCGGCCGAATGGCGCGTCGCCATCGTGTTTCTCCTGGCGGCCACCTTGTGGATCACCCGGCCGCTGCTAAACGGTGTGCAGGGTCTGGACAACCTCAGCGATCCTGGCATCGCACTCGCTTGCGCATTCGCCCTCTTCCTGATCCCGAATGGCCTCGCGGGTCGGGGCCAGTTTCTGTTGCGGTGGCAGGATGCGCAGCAGATCCCCTGGAGTGTACTGCTGCTGTTCGGCGGAGGCCTGTCTCTCGCCTCCGCGATGGACGAGAGCGGGCTTGCCCAATGGATCGGGACGGCACTCGCGTCGTTCGACAACCTTTCGCCCTTCGCCTTCCTGCTAATGCTGACGCTGACCGTCGTGCTCTTGACCGAGCTTGCCAGCAATACGGCAACGGTCGCCGCCCTCCTGCCCGTCGTCGCCACCATGGCGGCTGCTACTGGCATCGACCTCGTCGTTCTGGCGTCAGCCGTGGCACTCGCGGCAAGCTGCGCCTTCATGCTGCCGGTCGCCACCCCGCCCAATGCCATCGTGTTTTCCACCGGCGAACTGCGCGTCGCCGACATGATGAAGGCCGGCCTCTACATGAACATCCTGTCCGTCGTATTGGTCGCCGCCGGCGCCCTCCTGCTGGCGCCAGTCCTGTCTGCCATCGGCTGACGGTTCGGGGCGTTCACAGAGTGATAGGCCGAGCGAGCCTTGGCGTCTGACTTTGCCGGACTGCGTGCGTTGCGCTGCAAAGGGCAAAAGACCCGGCCTTTCGACCGGGTTTCACGTTCCCACAAACATCGAGAAACCGAGCCTCAAACCAGCCGGCTCTGCTCCACGGCCGCTTCGATGAAGCTTGCGAACAGCGGATGCGGGTCGAGCGGACGGGACTTCAATTCCGGGTGGTACTGGACGCCGATGAACCACGGGTGGTCAGGATATTCCACCGTTTCCGGAAGCAGGCCGTCGGGCGACATGCCGGAGAAGACGAGGCCGCAGGCCTCAAGCCGGTCCCTATAGTCGACATTGACCTCGTAGCGGTGGCGATGGCGCTCGGAAATCTCGGTCGAGCCGTAGATTTCGGCGATCTTGGTGCCCGTCTTGAGCTCCGCCTTATAGGCGCCGAGCCGCATGGTGCCGCCGAGATCGCCGGCCGCCGCGCGCTTTTCGAGCTGGTTGCCCTTCATCCATTCGGTCATCAGGCCGACGACAGGTTCGGAGGTCGTGCCGAATTCCGTCGAGGAGGCCCTCTCTATACCAGCCAGATGCCGGGCGGCCTCGACCACCGCCATCTGCATGCCGAAGCAGATACCGAAATAAGGTACCTTATGCTCGCGGGCGAACTGCGCAGCGTGGATCTTGCCTTCCGATCCACGCTCGCCGAAACCGCCGGGTACGAGGATGCCATTGACCTTCTCAAGATACGGAGCTGGGTCTTCCTTTTCGAAGACTTCCGACTCGATCCACTCGAGCTTGACCTTGACGCGATTGGCGATGCCGCCGTGATGGAGCGCCTCGATCAGCGACTTGTAGGCATCCTTGAGGCCGGTATATTTGCCGACAATGGCGATGGTCACCTCACCTTCCGGATTGCGGATGCGGTTGCAGACCTCTTCCCAGGCGTCGAGGCGCGGCTTCGGCGCCGGCTCGATGCCGAAGGCGGCCAGGACCTCGTTGTCGAGGCCTTCCTTGTGGTAGGCCATCGGAACGTCGTAGATATTGGCAACGTCGAGCGCCTGGATGACGGCCGAGGGGCGCACATTGCAGAAGAGCGAGAGCTTGCGGCGCTCGGCTTCGGGGATTTCGCGGTCAGCACGGACAAGCAGGATATCGGGATGAATGCCGAGCGCCTGAAGTTCCTTGACCGAATGCTGTGTCGGCTTCGTCTTCAGCTCGCCGGCAGCCGGGATATAGGGCATCAACGTCAGATGGACGTAGACGGCGGTACCGCGCGGCAGGTCGTTTCCGAGCTGGCGGATGGCCTCCATGAAGGGCATCGCCTCAATGTCGCCGACCGTGCCGCCGATCTCGCAGATAACGAAATCGTAGTCGTCATTGCCTTCGACGACGAAGTCCTTGATCTCGTTGGTGACATGCGGGATCACCTGGACGGTTGCGCCGAGATAGTCGCCGCGCCGCTCCTTGTCGATGATGTTCTTGTAGATCCGACCAGTGGTGATGTTGTCGGTTTTGGTTGCCGAGCGCCCCGTGAAGCGTTCGTAGTGGCCGAGGTCGAGGTCCGTTTCGGCTCCATCGTCGGTCACGAAGACTTCCCCGTGCTGGGTCGGGCTCATCGTGCCGGGATCAACGTTGAGATAGGGGTCCAGCTTGCGCAGACGGACGCGGTAACCGCGGGCCTGCAACAATGCTCCGAGTGCCGCGGCCGCAATTCCTTTTCCAAGAGAGGAAACCACGCCGCCAGTGATGAATACATATCGCGCCATGGGCTTCACCGGATACCGTTTCGAGTTTGATTCCGCCAGCACAAAAAGAGGCTGTCCCTACTTTTTTCTTAAGCAGGGCGGAATATTGACAAAAGAAAACCGGCGGACCCGAAAGCCCGCCGGAGCGATTGTGGAAGTGCCGATCAGTTGCCCGTGGGAACCGCGTTCGGATCGGCTGCCGGCTTCTGCGGGGCCGGTGCTGCGTCATTTGCCGCGGGAGCGGGCGTCCCTGCCGGGGCCGTGGCCGGGGCGCCGCCGAGCTGATCGAGAACGTTGGTGCCGTTCGAGGTTCCCGCCGGGATACGGTCGAGAATATCGGTCGGCTTCGATTCGTAGCGGGCGAGAATGCCGAGCCCGAGCGACGTGATAAAAAAGAGTGTGGCGAGGATCGCCGTCGTGCGGGTCAGTGCGTTGGCCGTGCCCCGTGCCGACATGAAGCCCGAGCCGCCGCCGATGCCCAGTCCGCCGCCTTCGGAGCGCTGGATGAGCACGACGCCGACAAGCGCCAGCACGATCATGAGATGAATGACAATCAATACGGTCTGCATGGAATATCCATCCTGCCCGGTTCGGGCAAAATCACAATAAGGGTTGGCGGCTCTTTACATGAGTGCCCGCCTCAAAGAAAGCCCCTCATCACCAATTCAGGCGACGAGATCCTGATAGACGCCGTATATGGCAAGGAAGTCGGCAGCTTTCAAGCTCGCGCCGCCAATCAGTGCGCCGTCGACATTGGCCACCGCCATCAGTTCCCGGGCGTTGGAGGGCTTGACCGAACCGCCATAGAGGATGCGCATCTTGGCGCCCTCGCCGGCGAAACGTTTGACGAGTTCGGCGCGCATGAAAGCGTGCGCTTCGGCCACGTCGTCGACCGTCGGCGTCAGTCCGGTGCCGATTGCCCAAACGGGTTCATAGGCAATCACGGTGTTCTCCGCGGTGGCGCCGTCGGGTACCGAGCCCGCAAGTTGGCGCTTCAGAATGTCGAGTGTCTGCCCGGCCTTGCGTTCGCCCGCCGTCTCGCCGATGCAGATGATCGCGGTGAGCTCGGCGCCATAGGCGGCCTCCGCCTTGGCCCGCACCAGATGGTCGGTTTCGGCGTGATCGGTGCGGCGTTCGGAATGACCGACAATGACATGGGTACCGAAGCAATCAGCGATCATTTCGGCGGAGACATCGCCGGTGTGGGCGCCAGAGGCATTCTGGTGGCAATCCTGCGCGCCGATCATCAGCGGACTGTCGTCGCAAAGGGCCGTGGCCACATAAAGCAGCGTCGCGGGCGGGCAGATCAGCGTCTCGACCTTTTCCGACAGCGGTAACTTCACCCCTTCGGCCATCGCCTTGATCTGATCGAGCGAGGCGCGCGTGCCGTTCATTTTCCAGTTTCCCGCGACAAGCGGACGAACATTCGGTGTCATGACAAATCCAACCCCTGCTTTGGCTCCTGCGGCACTAGCAAATGCGATCGGGAAAGGAAAGCGCGCGTGCCGATTTTGCGGTCAAAAGCGGCTCTTATGGTGAAAATCCGGACACAAATTTGGCATCAGGCCGGAAGCCCATGACGCTTTCCCGTCAGTCGATGATCCAGTTGAGGATTTCCCGCCAGTCGCTCATGCGCACGGGCGTTCCGTGGGAGCCGGTCTGAAAGAGGGTGAAACGGGTGGGATAGCCGGACTTGTGCAGACGGTCGTAGAGGGCGATCTGGTCCTCGGCCGCATAAACGCTGTCGCTGCTGCCATGGGTGAAGAAGATCGGCAGTCTGCGCCCATAGGCTACGCTCTTTGCAAAATCCGGATCGGTCGCGCCGCCCATAATCGCCATGCCGGCCAAGGACTTGGCGGCTCTTTCGTCGCGCGAGATACCCCAGCAGATGAAACTGCCCATTGAGGCACAGGAGAGAATAATCGGCTTTCCTGGCGCATGGGCGGCGCTGAAGGCAATCAGATCCGCGATCGCGCGCACACCGTCGCTATCGAAAGAGGTTACGCTCGGGGCGTAGTAGGTGCCGCCATTCTGCACCGCCAGGTTCTTCAGGCGATTGAAATTCCCGCCGAAGGTAAAGTCATTTGCCCCGAGCCGTCGGTCGCCGCCGCGCCCATGGATGAATATGACTGTAAATCGACCGCCGTCCGCTGGGCCAGCTCGCGTCACGTCAAGTTTGCGGGGTCCGAGATCGAGCGTCTCATCAACCTGCTGGCGCCGGACGCCGAGGACGACATAGTTCGATTTCACGCGTCGCTCGGGGATCTGGTCGCGGCCGTTGATGTCGCGGAGCTCCTGATAATCGACAACCTTGAAGTCCCCGCCGTCACGGCTTTCGAGCACGGTCTGACGGGAAAACAGGTCGTCCTTGTAGGGCTTCAGGGCCTCGGCCTGGGCACCAGAAACCCCGGCGAGGACCAGGAGCGCGGCAAAGCCGGCCGCAATGCGGAAATGAGCTGTGGACATCTCCATGACAGGGGCGTCTCCACCGGGCATCCGCCTTGCCTTCCCCCAGCGGGAACAGCAAAGCTTTGACGATAATACGCGGCGCCTGCCGGCAAAGTCGCGCCCGTGCCGTCTTTCTGGCAAAATCCAGCTGATTCGCAAGCATGAATCGGAAATGCGGTGATATTGCGCTTAGGGCATCGGCCGCGCTGGTCCCGCGAGACGGAATGGATTATTGAACGACGCCATGGACGATAACAGCGATCTCTTTGCCGGTCTGCCGCTTGCACCCAAGCCGGAGACGGCCCCTGCCCCGACCGAACCTTCCGCGCCTTCGGCAGCGAGCGCGAAGCCGCGTGCCGCACCGGCCAACGCCGCCTCGGGCGCCGATACCTACGACGCCTCCTCCATTCGCGTGCTCGAAGGGCTGGAACCCGTGCGTATGCGGCCAGGCATGTATATCGGCGGAACCGACGAGAAGGCGCTGCACCATCTGTTCGCCGAAGTCATCGACAACTCTATGGACGAGGCTGTGGCGGGTCACGCCGATTTCATCGACGTCCATTTAGACGCAGAAGGCTATCTTACGGTTACCGACAACGGCCGAGGCATTCCTGTGGAACTCCATCCGCAGGTGCCTGGCAAATCGACGCTCGAAGTCATCATGACGAAGCTGCACGCCGGCGGCAAGTTCGACGGCAAGGCCTATGAGACCTCGGGCGGTCTCCACGGTGTCGGCGTCTCCGTCGTCAACGCGCTCTCCGACAGCCTCGAAGTGGAAGTCGCCCGCAATCGGAAGCTCTACCGGCAACGGTTTTCGCGCGGCGTGCCGCTGGGGGGCCTGGAGGAGCTCGGCGAGGTGCATAACCGGCGCGGCACGCGGACGCGCTTCCATCCAGACCCGCAGATCTTCGGCGACAAGGCGAAATTCGATCCGGCCCGCATTTTCCGCATGGCGAGATCCAAGGCTTATCTTTTCGGTGGCGTTGAGATCCGCTGGAGCTGCGATCCGGGTATGGTTCCCGAGGGCGGCGATATCCCGGAGAAGGCCGTCTTCCACTTTCCCGGCGGATTGAAGGATTACCTTGCGGCCACGCTCGGCAAGGAATTCACCGTTACCCGCGAGATCTTCGCCGGCAGGACGGACAAGACCGGCGGCCACGGCGCGATGGAATGGGCGATCACGTGGTATGGCGGCGATCCGCAGTTGCATTCCTATTGCAACACCATTCCGACCCCGGAAGGCGGCACGCATGAGGCCGGTCTCAGGATCGCACTTACCAAGGGCCTGAAGAACTATGCCGAACTGACGCAGAACAAGCGCGCCCAGCAAATCAGCACTGACGACGTCATGATCTCCGCAGTCGGCATGCTCTCGGTCTTCATCCGCGAACCGGAATTCGTCGGCCAGACCAAGGACAAGCTGGCGACGGTCGAGGCCCAGCGCATCGTCGAAAATGCGCTGCGCGATCCGTTCGACCATTATCTCGCCGACAATCCGAACGAAGCGGCAAAACTGCTCGACTGGGTGATCGAGCGCGCCGAGGAACGACTGAGGCGCCGCAAGGAAAAGGAAGTCAACCGCAAGACCGCGGTGCGCAAGCTGCGCCTGCCGGGCAAGCTCGCCGATTGCTCCCAGAACACGGCGGAAGGCGCCGAACTCTTCATCGTCGAGGGCGATTCGGCCGGAGGCTCGGCCAAACAGGCACGCAACCGCGCCAACCAGGCGATCCTGCCGCTTCGCGGCAAGATCCTGAATGTCGCCAGCGCCGGACGCGACAAGCTGACCGCGAACCAGCAGATCGGCGACCTCATTCAGGCGCTCGGCTGCGGCACGCGTTCGAAATACCGCGACGAGGACCTGCGCTATGAGCGGATCATCGTTATGACCGATGCCGACGTCGACGGGGCCCACATCGCCTCGCTGCTGATCACCTTCTTCTATCAGGAAATGCCGGAACTCATCCGCGGCAATCACCTCTATCTCGCGGTGCCGCCGCTCTATGTCATCCGTCAGGGGGCGAAAACCGTCTATGCCCGTGACGATGCCCATCGTGCCGAACTGATGGAGACCGTGTTCAAGGGCAAGAAGGTCGAGATCGGGCGCTTCAAAGGGCTCGGCGAGATGATGCCAGCGCAGCTCAAGGAAACCACCATGGATCCGGCCAAGCGCACGCTGCTGCGCGTCGCGATCGACGAGATCGATTTCGAAGGCACCCGTGATGCCGTCGACGCACTGATGGGAACGAAGCCGGAGGCGCGCTTCCGATTCATCCAGGATCGCGCTGCATTCGCGGAAAACCTGGACATCTGAGACCACCAGGCTTCCATGGCAACCAAGAGCCGGCGGCGCTCACGCGCCGCCGGACCTCATTCTGGTAGAAGCTGTTTTTCCATGAAGAGGCTCAATGGGTCCGCCTTGTAGGTGCCGAACGGGCCTATCTCGACATAGCCGAAACGCCGGTAGAGCCCCAGTGCTTCTGGTTGGCTGATACCTGTCTCGAGACGGATCGCCACAAGACCCATCTCGCGTCCTGCCGAATCAAGCATCTCCATCAGCCTGCGGCCGATAGAAAGACCACGGGACTCAGGATCCACGAACATGCGCTTGATCTCCGCGGTGCCATCGCCGGCATCGACCAAGGCGCAACAGCCGACAATGCGGCCGTCGTTGCGCGCAACGAAGAATTCGACGCCGGGCTTCTCCAGCGAAGAGACGTCGAGCAAATGGTTGCTCTCGGCAGGATAAAGGTCCGCCATATAGGCATCCGACATTTCCAGCAGGCGGAGGACCTCCGGCTGGCGAACCGGTTCACGGGCAATGGTTACGGGCAAGCGCACTTATCCTCTAATGTCTCGGCAGTGCCGATCTACAACGAGAAAAACCCCCGGGCGTCAAGGGCGCGTCCAATTGATTGAGACCGAGTCTTGCTTCTGCTGCAATCCTTTGCTTGAACTGCTTCAAAGCGGTTCGCCGCTTTGTACACACCGGACGACAGGTGACCGAAAATGCAAACCGCCCTCATCATGATGACCATTCTCGGTTGCGACGACAGCGTGAGCCAATGCCACTACATCGCCACCGCGGAACGGAAATGGGTCTCGATCGAGCTTTGCCACGCCTCTTCAGAACAGGTCCTGGAAGGCTATTCGGGCGTAAACTATCCGATGGTGATCGCCGTCTGCCAGCCGCCTGAAAGCAACAGTGCCGAACTGCAGGCACCGCCGGCGAACGCGCAATTGCCGCCGGTGACCAGCACGCCACCGCCCGAGGCCAGGCAGCAATCGCTGGCCGCACGTGCAATTTCCAAGATCCGCGGTGTGCTGCCGGGGACGGCGGATATCCGCATGGTATTCGAAAAGCCGCTGCATGTGGTCGCAGACAGCTATTCTTGGGTAGCGAAGAAACTGACGGACTGAAAACTGCGTTCAGGCGGCCGCAAGAGCCAGACCACTGGCGTAGTCGCGTGCCTGGCGGCGGCTCTCCATGATCGAGAGCTTTTCCACCATGTCCAGCAGTTTCCACGCAGCCTCACTGGCAGGAGGCGTCTTGCGGTAGCGATCCAGAAGGCGCGTGGAAATGTTTTCCATTTCGCTACCGGCAGCCGACTGCATGGCATTGCGCCACAACATGATCGCCTCGACGAAAATCGGGCTGATTTCCCGCTTGAGTCCGGTCGTTTCCAGAAGCGCCCTGACAGAATGGAAGCGCCCGGTCGCCAGGATCGAGCGCACTCGCCTCTCATCGAGCCCCGAGAGGGCGACTACGCTCGCGGCAAAAAAATCTGTGCGCCCGGAGCAGAGCGAATGCATCAGGAAGGCCGGCGTCAACCTTCCGCTCGTGCGCAGATGGTCAACGAGCGCCGGCAAGTCCTCCGGAGAGACGTTTCCGGCGATCATAATTGTAGCGGTCGCGCCGGCTTCGCGGACGACGTGCTCGATCCGGCGACCGCCGATCGTCGCCTGAACGAGATCAAAACCAGTCAGCACCTCTGTCACGAACTGCACAAGAAGCTGGCGGGCATCGGCGGGAAGGTCGTCGCGATCCAGAAGCAGGGCACGAATCCTGTCTTCGCGGCCATGCCGTTCGGCGACGCGCTTCAGCGTCAGTCGGGATATCTCTGCTGACGAGTTTTCCAGCAGCACCAGCACTTCGTCTACGTCGCCAATTTCCACCAGTGCGGCTGCCACGCTGCGTCTAAGTTGCCGGCGCGCGGCGATGAGCATTCGCGTTATGTTCGATCCGCGCCCAGCAAGATCGACAAGGTCCGAATCCGTCAGGACCGGTGAGCGCAGGATCGCCAGCGAGGCAATCTCCGGCTGGTCCTCGGCAAGCGACACCATAATCGCGCGCGGTGCGTCCGCCGAATCAGCCAGAGCCTCGGCAAGACCAAGGCGGACATGCGGCGACGGATCGTCAAGCAGATAGGTCATCGCCACCTTGGCGGCGCGACGCTCGTTCTCGGCCATGGAGGAGCGCAGATAGGCTCTGGCGAGCGCATTCGCTGCCCGCGCCCGATCCCCCGACTTAGCGGTCTCAACCCAACGAAGAAAAGTCTGTACGATCAATTCCAGCCCCAGCGGATGCGAATAAGTCCCCCATGGCCTGGCGGCCACGGTTTCACGCTAGCGGCAAAGTGTTTAAGATTGGTTCACCATGTTTATTAACGACGAGGCGGCATTGGCAATTTGCACGAGACTTGCGATTGGGGAGCGCTTCATAGGCTCGATCCTCGTCGTGCCACACCATGGCCCGGTGCCTCGCGACGTTCGGCCTGATGCGCTCGCTATCGACCTCAGACCGCTGTCTCCGGCAGATATCGAGGATGAACGGCATGAAGTGACGAACATCATAGGACGGCTGCGGCAAGAGGATCCGTCGCCGCCTGCCCTGCTCGCGCTTGTCCATCCGTTTGAACATGCCAATGCATTGAGCGCCGATCTCGCGGCAATCGTCGCCGCCAAACTGGACGGGATAATCCTGCCCGGGGCAACATCCGGGGCGGATGTGCAAAAGCTCGATGTCATGCTGTCGGTCGAGGAAGCAATTGCCGGTCACGACGTCGGAACGACCGCGATCATCGCCCTCGGCGGCGACAATGCCGCGGGGCTCCTCGCCGCCGCAAGTTTTGCCGCAAAATCAGCCCGGCTGAAAGGCTTCGGGTGGAGTCCCGTCGCCCTGGGCGCGACGTTAGGGACATTTCCGGCCAATCCGCAAGCCGAGCAATTTTCAGGAACGCTCGGCATCGCACGTAGTCTGACAAGCCTCGGCGCGGCAGCGGCAGGCATTGCCGCAGTGGACTGGCTCGAGCCGCAATTGCCGGGCGATGCCGCCGCCCGGATGTGCGAAGCCGCATTCCGGGATGGGTTCCGCGCCATTATCACCACACGACCGGAACAGGTCGCGGTTATCGACCACGCCTTTGCCGTGCTGGGGGCGGAGGCGGCCGGCTAGCCCTTCTTTCCGGGAGGTTCCGGGCGGAGCATTTCGAAGACCGTCGAAGCCTCGCTGTAATCCATATAGCCCATGCGTGCCATCGGCCGCGCAAGTGAAACGTCGAAACGGCCATCGCGCAGCACGCGCTCGTCGATATGGATGCCAACCACCTGCCCGAAGACCGAGTAGCTGTCAGACGGCGCGCCGGACAGGGTCTTCAACCGATGGATCTCGGTCACCCGGCACTCTAGCGCGGCAACAGCCTCCTTTACAAAGGGTGCGTCCACGATCTCACCCATGACCGGCGTCAGCCCCGCGATGGCGAACTCGTCAATACCGTAGGGGACAGCAACGGATGACGCATTCATCTTCTCCACGAGGTCGCGACTGACGAAATTTGTCGTGAACACACCTGTCTCCTCGGCGTTTTTTAGCGAATCCTTGCGTCCGCTCGAGGAAAACATCACGATCTTGGGCCTATCGCTGACCGCGTTGAAGAAGGAATAGGGAGATAGATTGATCGAGCCATCCCTCCCCTTCGTTCCGATCCAGCCGATCGGCCGCGGCGTCACAATAGCCTTGAACGGATCGTGCGACAGGCCGTGGCGGTTGGTGTCGGTCGCATAGAACATCAGCCCTCCTCGCCGCCTACCCAGGTCACGACATCGGCAAGCGCCGGACGCGGGCGCTCGGTGACGGGAAATGTCGTCGAACCGATATGGATGAAGCCGGCAACCTTTTCGCCGGGAGCGATGCCAAGAAGCGGATAGGCGCGCTCGTCATAGGCGAACCACTCGGTCAACCAGTTGGAGACATAGCCGTGGGCATTGGCCGCCATCAGGAGATTGAGACAGACGGCGCCCGCCGACATCACTTGCTCCCATTCGGGGATCTTCGCATGCGGCGCGGCGCGGCTCACCACCGCGACGACGACTGGGGCGCGGGTGAACCGGCTGCGTTCCACCGCGATCATCTCGTCGCCGAGTTCGGGATTCTTCTCCAGAGCCATGGCAAGCAGTGCCTCGCCGATCCGCTGCCGTTCGGCGCCCCTGTAGACGATGAATCGCCAGGGGGCGAGCTTTCCGTGATCGGGTACGCGGACGGCGAGCGTCAGCATGGCCTCGATCTCATCTTTCGAGGGACCCGGCTCGCACATCTGGAACGCCGGTACCGACCGGCGCGTCGCGAGATAATCGGCAAGACTATTGATATTTTTCATATTCACACACTTTCACAGCTGGTCTGATGGCAGACACGTCTTGAAATTGCCATCGCATTCGGATTGAAGTTGCTTCCATTGCTGAGGAAGTCAACCGATTGTGCAATCAATGACAGTCCATTCTTACGCTGCCCGCCTGGCGACCGCCATTGCGATGATCCTGCTGGCCACGCCAACGGTGCGGGCGCAGGACGCATTCGAGTCCTTCAAGCAACTCGACAGCACGGCAAAGATGCCGAAGCTGAAGGCCTTTTCGCCGGACCTCGGCAATGCGATTGTCTCCCAGACCGCCAAGAACGTGACCTGCGAGGCCAAGCTCACAAGCGACGGCGAAGCGGTGAAGCAGGGTCTTTCCTGGCGTGTGTTCAGCCCGATACCGGGGGACGACGGCAAGCTGCCGCTTCTGGCCAGTTCCGTCGGTGGATCGGCCAAATTCGAGCTTTCACCCGGAGACTATTTCGTGAACGTTTCGTTCGGTCGCGCAGCCGTCACGAAGAAGCTGACGATACCGCGCGATGGAGACGTCGAGAAGCAGGTGCTGGTGCTCGACGCCGGCGGTGTCCTTCTTAACGCCGTTTCCGGCTCGGACACGAGCATCCCGGCGAAAGACCTGAGGTTCAACGTGTATTCCGCCGAGGTGCAAGCCGATGGCGAACGCGGCCTCGTGCTGGCGGACGTGAAGCCGAACACCATCGTTCGACTGAATGCCGGAACCTATCACATCGTTTCCGAATATGGCTCGGTGAATGCCGCGGTCCGCGCCGACATAAAGGTGGAAGCCGGCAAACTGACCGAAGCGACGATCCAGCACCGCGCCTCGCAAATCAATTTCAAGCTGGTATCGGAAGAAGGCGGAGAAGCGATCGCCGACACCGCCTGGTCGATCCTGACGGCTGCGGGCGACGTTGTCGCCGAAAGCGTCAGCGCCTTTCCCGTGATGGTGCTGGCAGAGGGCCAATATACCGCGATCGCCCGCAACAAGGACAAGATCTACCAGAAGGAATTCGCCGTCTCGGCCGGCCAGAACACCGATGTCGAGCTTTTGCTGACGGAGTGAGCGCAGCAGGTCCCCGCACTCCCGGAAACTGTGAAGTACATCCAGCAGCCGATGCGGCACATGCCGTGCCCACAGTCCGCGACTGTTCAGACGCGCGCCACAACACCATCATGACCGAAATCCGGCAGGTCTCGTCCATGCGTGGCCTGCCGGATGTTTAAAGAGCTCAGCCGCGGGCTCTCTTCGCGTCTGCCCTGCGTTTCAGATCGGGGGGCGTCGCCTCCCAGGACAAGGAAGCGACCGCATCTTCGAGAGACATGGATACCTGCTCCTGCGAACCGAGGCGACGGATATTGACCGTGCGCTCTTCCGCCTCGCGCTTGCCGCAGACGATGATCACCGGAACTTTCGTGACCGAATGTTCACGGACCTTGTAGTTGATCTTCTCGTTACGGAAGTCGGTCTCGACCGTCATGCCCGCCTCACGCAAGGCCTCGGCAACTTCATTGCCGTAGCCGTCCGCCTCCGATGTGATCGTTGCGACGACGACCTGCATCGGGGCAATCCAGAGCGGCATTAGGCCGGCGAAGTTCTCGATCAGGATGCCGAGGAACCGCTCCATCGAACCGCAGATGGCGCGATGGATCATGACCGGCTGCTTCTTTTCCGAGTTCTGGTCGATGTAGAAGGCGCCAAACCGTTCAGGCAGGTTGAAATCGACCTGCGTCGTTCCGCACTGCCATTCGCGGCCAATGGCGTCCTTCAGCGTATATTCGAACTTCGGGCCGTAAAAAGCGCCCTCGCCCGGAAGAATGCCGGTCTTGATGCGGCCGCCGGATTGCTCCTCGATGGTTTTCAGTACTTCCATCATCACGGATTCAGCGCGGTCCCACAAATCATCGGAACCAACACGCTTGTCTGGACGCGTGGAGAGCTTGACCACGATTTCCTGGAAGCCGAAATCCTCATAGACCGACAGGATCAGGTCATTGATCCTGAGGCATTCGGCGGCCATCTGCTCGTCGGTGCAGAAGACGTGTGCGTCGTCCTGGGTAAAGCCACGCACACGCATCAGTCCGTGCAGTGCGCCAGAGGGCTCGTAGCGGTGGACATTGCCGAATTCGGCAAGACGCACGGGAAGTTCGCGATAGGACTTCAAGCCATGCTTGAAGATCTGCACGTGGCCCGGGCAGTTCATCGGCTTCAGCGCGAAGACGCGTTCATCCTCGTGCTCCTCGCCGGCGACCGTCACCTTGAACATGTTGTCGCGGTACCAGCCCCAGTGGCCTGAGGTTTCCCAGAGCGACTTGTCGAGCACCTGCGGTGCGTTGACCTCCTGATACGTGCCGGCGAGACGCCGACGCATGTAGGAAACCAGCGTCTGGAACATACGCCAGCCCTTGCCATGCCAGAAGACGACGCCGGGCCCCTCTTCCTGGAAATGGAAGAGATCCATTTCGCGACCGAGCTTGCGGTGGTCGCGCTTTTCGGCTTCCGCCAGAATGTGCAGATAGCTGTCGAGCTGTTCCTGCTCGGCCCAGGCCGTGCCGTAGATGCGGGTCAGCATCGGGTTATTGCTGTCGCCACGCCAATAGGCGCCGGCCACCTTCATCAGCTTGAATGCCGAGCCGATCTGGCCGGTCGAGGCCATATGCGGGCCGCGGCAAAGGTCGAACCAGTCGCCCTGGTAGTAGATCTTCAGATCCTGATCTTCCGGAATGGCATCAACGAGTTCGACCTTGTAGGCCTCACCCTTGGCGGCAAAAACTTCCTTTGCCTTGTTGCGCGACCAGATTTCCTTGGTGAAAGGCTTGTTGCGCTGGATGATCTCCTTCATCCTCTTTTCGATCTTTGGCAGATCGTCGGGCGTGAAGGGCTCGTTCTTGGCGAAATCGTAGTAGAAACCGTTCTCGATCACCGGACCGATGGTTACCTGGGTTCCGGGCCACAGTTCCTGCACGGCTTCGGCCATGACGTGAGCGGCATCGTGACGGATCAGTTCAAGCGCGCGCGGATCGCTGCGGGTGACGATCTCGATGGCAGCATCATCAGTGACCGGATCGGCAAGATCGGTCAGCACGCCATTCAGAGTGACAGCGACGGCCTTCTTGGCCAGCGATTTGGAGATCTGCTCGGCAACGTCGCGGCCGGTCGTACCAGCGGGATAAGCGCGGACGGAACCATCGGGAAATGTGAGGGAAACGGATTCTGACATGGTTTTCTCCTTATCCAGTCCCGCCAACCAATGCGGGTGGTAAAAAAGCCGGCCTGGCCGGCTATCAACGGGCCGGGTGATAATGCCAAACAGGCCGTGAGTAAAGTTATTGTTGGGACGTCAGGGTGTCCAGAAATCGCGGGCCCCGGACGTCAGGCCGGCGAGTACGCGCTCGAACGCCGCAGCGTCGACATGGCGGCGAAGGACCGTCGCGACATCCGCAATCGCGGAATCCGTTGCGAAATTATGATCCCGACGCAGAGCCTTTACCTCACTGGTCATTTCCTGCCTCGTTCCGAAGGTCTTGATCGGCTCGTCCAAGTTCCAGTCGGAGACAAACAGCGCGCGTAAGACGGGAGGCAGAACTTGGGCGAAGGCAATCGCCTCCTCGGGAGTCAGCCGCCGGCGAAAAACACGCAGAACGCCCTCGACCACCGTGTAGGTCTGGTTGGTTGTGGCAAGCCCGGAGCGGTCGCGGACCTCAAGCATGAATGCGTCGAAATCCCTCGACGCCCCGCGGTACTCTCTCGGAATCGTCATCTCCTCACCCATCTGTAGTGATCTTGCCAAGCCCGTTCGAAGCACCACGCAACTCAGCGAGGCCGCGCACCGTATTCCAGTTGCGGAGCGTATCGATACCGAGACGTTTTGTCGTCAGCGCGGAGAGCAATTTCGATTCGCCCGGCTTGCCAGCGAAGTCCACCCACAAATCCCCGTCGACCACGGCAACGCGCTCACCGCGCCGGTGACGTTGAAGATCTTTGACGACGGACGGTTCCAGCGATCGAGGCAGGCCTGCCGTGAACACCAGCATCGGCATCAATTCACCTGTTGATATCCGATTTGTGCAGACCAATCCTCCAGTAGCGCCAGGGCGCCCACCAGACATAGCGCTCATCGAGTTTTTCCGGCACCGGATCGAATCCCCAGGTGCCACCCGGCCCGCAGCGCCCGACACGGAAGAGTGTGAGGAATCCGCCAGCCCAAAGGCCATGGCGCGCAATCGCTTCATAGCCATATTCTGAGCAGGTCGGCATGTGGCGGCATGAATTGCCGATGAAGCCTGAAAGCGTCAACTGGTAGACACGGATGAGCCCCATGCCCAGGAGCCGGTCGGGCGTCTTGCGAAACGGGCCGCTATAGTTGCGGGAGCGTGATTTCGGCTTCGGCTCGCCGTGGTCGCCGCCGCAGCCGTGATCGTCGCACATCCGCGTCAGCCCGCCACGGCATCGGCCGCTTGCCGGGCCTCGATCTGGTCGATGGCATCGACCACCGCATCAAATGTCAGCATTGTGGAAGCGTGGCGCGCCTTGTAGTCCTTGACGGGTTTAAGGAAGCGCATATCCTCGAAACGACCGGTCGGTCCTTCGCCGCCGGTCTTCAGCATGGCCAGCATGTCCTCCCGAGCCCCGCGGAGCTCCTCGGCGCTCGCGCCGACAACATGGCGCGCCATGATCGACGAGGATGCCTGGCCGAGGGCGCATGCCTTCACCTCGTGGGCGAAATCGGTGACCACGCCGCCATCCATCTTCAGATAAACCTTGACCTTCGAGCCGCAGAGCTTGGAGTGTTTTTCCGAACTCGCATCGGCGTCAGGAAGAATTCCGGTGCGCTCGATATTGCCAGCAAACTCCAGAATCTTGCTGTTATAGATGTCGTCCATGCGCGATCGAACTCCCGACAGGCAATGTTAAGAACGGCATTGCGGAAGGATTGTCCGCATATCGGCAACGGTGTGTCGCGCCTTCGTTCCTTCCCATGCCGCAATGCTTTACTATATAAGAAGTGCGATTGCGGTCCAAAGAAAACAAGAGCGCTTCGCGTCAAGCGAATGAACAATCATGAAGGAATGGGCTTGCCATTATGAGCCGAGTTACGCATTTACAGGCGGAGAAGACACAGCAGACCGTCCCGCAGGCGACGGACCGGGAGGCCAAAGGCATGGACGCAATCGTCAAGAAGCTGTCGCAGGGTGCAGTGCGGCCGAGCCGCGAGGAAGCGGAAGAAGCCGTTCGCGTGCTGCTGCGCTGGGCGGGCGACAATCCCGATCGCGAAGGACTTCTCGACACGCCGAAGCGCGTCGTCAAAGCCTATAGCGAACTTTTTGCGGGCTATGATGCCGATATCGATGAGGTTCTCGGTACGACCTTCGAAGAGGTTGCGGGATACGACGATATCGTGCTCGTCCGGGACATCCCCTTTTTCTCCCATTGCGAACATCACATGCTCCCCGTTATCGGCAAGGCGCATGTCGCCTATCTACCGGCAGGGCGCGTGCTCGGTCTGTCCAAGATCGCCCGTGTCGTTGAGGTTTTCGCCCGCCGGCTTCAGACCCAGGAAGCCATGACCGCCCAGATCGCCACCGCCATCAACAGTAGCCTCAACCCTCACGGTGTCGCCGTCTTTGTTGAGGCCGAGCATATGTGCATGGCGATGCGTGGCGTGCAGAAATCCGGATCGACGACTTTGACGACGACGTTTACCGGAGTCTTCAAGGACAACGCTTCCGAACAGGCCCGCTTCATGTCGATGGTGCGCGGCCGGTAACGGCACCCTCTCCTTCTCGGAACAAAACAATGGTCACTGCCTTCAAATCGCCTCCAGCGGATAAGGAATCGCTCGAGGCTGATGGCGATTTCACGCCGAAATTTGATGCCAACGGTCTTTTGACCGCCGTCGTCACCGACAGCCGCGACGGCGAGTTGCTGATGGTCGCGCATATGAACGCCGAAGCGCTGGCGCTGACCATCGAGACCGGGATCGCCCACTATTACAGCCGGTCACGAGATATGATTTGGAAGAAGGGTGAAACATCCGGCAACCTGCAAACGGTCAAGGAAATGCGTACCGATTGCGACCAGGATGCCGTCTGGCTGAAGGTCGAGGTCGCGGGACATGACGCCACCTGCCATACCGGCCGGCGGTCCTGCTTCTATCGCACTATTGCGGCCGTGAACGGCGAAGCGCGCCTTGAAATAACCGATAATGAGCGACACTTCGATCCGAAAACGGTCTACGGCAGCACTGACAAGGGCTAAGAACAGAACCCGTACAGAACATCCGTGAACCGCCACTAAACGAAATGGTAAGCATCCGGTGTCTTAATGAGGTGCTGGGAGTGTTCAGCCAAAAGGGTGTGCGTAGATGCTGAACTGGAGTCTGAAGGGCAATGCCGTCAGTGCGCGACCGGTCCAGCCGGGCGGCCAGCCCCCCGTGGTCGCCGGACCAATGACCGCGCCCGAACCACCGAAGAAGACAAAAATCGCACTCGCGCTGGGCGGCGGCGCGGCGCGCGGATGGGCGCATATCGGCGTATTGAGAGCGCTGGACGAAGCAGGCATCGAAGTCGGTATGATCGCCGGCACATCGATCGGAGCCTTGGTCGGCGGCTGCTATCTGGCCGGCAAACTCGACGAGCTCGAACTTTTCGCGCGCTCGCTGACGATGCGCCGGATCGCCTCGCTCCTCGACCTGACGATCGGCGGCGGCGGATTGCTTGGCGGGATGCGGCTGACCAAGCGGATGCAGGAACACTTGCAGGGACTGATGATCGAGGACCTGCCGAAACCCTTCGTGGCCGTGGCCTCCGAGCTGAACAGCGGGCATGAAGTCTGGATCGACGGAGGGCACCTGATCACGGCGCTTCGTGCTTCTTACGCGCTTCCGGGCATTTTCGAGCCGGTTCAATGCAACAACCGTACACTGATCGACGGCGCGCTCGTCAATCCGGTGCCGGTTTCGGTCTGCCGCGCCTATGAACAGCCGCTGGTGATGGCTGTGAACCTTCACTACGACCTCTTCGGCCGCTCGGCAGTCGTCAAGCACAAAGCCTCCGCCCTCGATCCCGACGCATCCGAGGCGCCCAGAGGCGGCAATCGGATCGGCATGACGGGCGTCATGGTCCAGGCCTTCAACATCATCCAGGACCGCATCTCACGCGCCCGGCTCGCGGGCGATCCGCCGGACCTGGCGCTACAGCCACGTGTCAACGACATCGGGCTTTCAGAGTTTCACCGCGCCGGGGAGGCTATCGATCGTGGCTACGATGAGGCCAAGGCACGACTTGGTGAACTTAAGCGGATGCAGGACGCCTATGCGCGCTGAGACGGGCAGGAAACAGACGCGTCCCGCCTACACGCGTCTGATCTGATCAGCCGGCGATATAGGCCTTGATCTGCTCGGTTTCGATCTCGATCTCGCGGATGCGTGATTTGACAACGTCACCGATCGAGATGATGCCGCACAGCTTGCCACCTTCCTCGACCGGAACGTGACGGAAACGACGACCAGTCATTACTTCCATCAATTCGTTGGCGGTGGCGCTCTCATCACAGCGATAGACATCAACCGTCATCAAGGACGCAACCGCCTGGCCAAGACTGGTCGAGCCGGTTCGCCCGATGGCCCGGACCACATCGCGCTCCGTCAGGATACCGACGACGCGCCTTTCCTTGTCGACGACGACGACCGAGCCGATGCGGTTCTCCTCCAATACGCGCACAGCTTCGGCAAGGGTGGCATCGGGGCCAATGGTGACGACGTTGCGGCCCTTTTCCTCAAGTATGCTCCTGGCAGTCGCAGACATATGCTCCTCCTCTGCGGATATCTCCGCATTCAATGCATGTACCCGCCGCGCCTCCCTGCTACGGCAGCCGAACGCGTAAAATGGTGCCCCTATTCGGTGGAGATTGCAACATCTGCGACCGGGCGGCGGACGCCAGAACCATGTGCCAAAATTCCATTGACGTTGCCGCGCGCAGAATGCGCTTGTGCGCCGTCAGGAGGCGCGCCGAGGCCGGTCGAACAGCGTGAATCCGAGGAATCCGACCAGAAAACCACCGATGTGCGCATCCCAGGCGATTGCCCCGGAATATTCACCCAGAAGCGGCAGGCCAAGGGCGAATAGAAGATTGCCGAACAGCCAGAAGGCGATAAACACCACCACTGTACGCTGCTGCAGAGATTCGAGGACTGTCAGCCGCGGTACCGCAACGCCGGCATGCCGCCCCACGATACGACCCCTGCCGCCAAATGCGAAGCGGCACGCGGCACCCATCAGCGCCGAGATGACCCCGGAAGCACCAATCATCAGGGTCGGCTGACCCCAATTCACGAGGGCATGGAGGAGTGCGCCCCCCGCCGCAGAGACGATCCATAGAGCAACAAAGCGGGCGACGCCTATCCGCCGCAGAACTGGCGTCCCGAACGCGGCCAGCCAAAGGCCGTTGAAGCCGAGATGTTCCAGGCTGCCATGGAGGAAGGAATAGGTAACCGGCGTCCACAGCCATTCGAGACCCTGATCGGAAAAGCCGTAGACGTAGCGCAGCGGCGAGAAGCCGAACTCGACAGCGAGCCACTCGGCCGAAGCCGGCGACAATATCACCGACTGCACAAAATAGACCAAGGCCAGGAAGCCAAGCGCATAGAGGATGCCTGACGGGAGGTTGAAGACCGGAACGCGCTCGGCCTCACGACCGGATCGATCTTCTCCGCGCGGATCGTCACCCGGGGGGCGGGTGGGCATCTCATCCATGTCTCTGCATACCTTTCGCGAAATATTTCCAGAGGCATACAGCAGGGAGAGGTCAAAAAAAAGCCGTCCGGGGAAAGCCGGACGGCCGTTCGAGCCCCGCGGGTTACACCCGCGCCCGACAGTCAGTGCTGAAGGAGAGCCTTCAATTCGCATTGACCTGCGTTTGCCACAAACCTACCCACTGCGCAACGGAGACCGGAAAACATCCTTAACCGCAAGCGGGAGTCCCCATATGCCGCTTTTCGCCAGGATCTGCAAAACCTTCTGTTAACGGCTTGGGCGTAAGGATTTAACCATAGCGAAATCGTCCAGAAATGTTGCCATGTTTTCCTCTCAGGCATCGCAGACCGGCATTGCAGCCTCTCCCGCAGGTCGGAGGGCGTTTCAGCGCGTCGCCGTCAGCCTGCAGGGGCGGTTGATGCTCGCCAACTACGACGAGTATGTCTGCATGGTCGTGGACATGTCGCCGGGCGACGTACGCTTCGCATGCGCCGGGCGCCCACGGCCGGGCGAGAAGGTGATCGCCTATATCGATCACCTCGGACGGCTCGAAGGCAATGTCATCAAGATGACAGAGGACGGCTTCGTGATGTCCATTGTCGCAACGGGGCGCAAACGCGAGAAGCTCGCCGCACAGCTCACCTGGATCGCGAACAAGCACGAACTGGGCCTGCCGGAAGACCGCCGCCACGACCGACTGACGCCACGCAACACCCGCGCAGAACTCGTCCTTGACGACGGCCGGCGCTACCCCTGCCGCCTCATGGACCTTTCGCTTTCAGGCGCCGCTGTCGACATCGACATACGCCCCGCAATCGGTACCGCCGTCCGTCTTGGCAATATGCGCGGCCGCGTCGTGCGCCATTTCCTCGAAGGCGTGGCGATCGAGTTCCTGACGCTGCAATCGCGTGAAGCTCTGACCGAGTTTCTCTGACCGTCCGACGGTAAAGCACCGGGCGCCCGATCCTGCCCTGACCCGCCCCCCTTCAAACGCGACCAGAACGACCGCAGGTTTGAGCATCGGGGCGCTCTCGGAGCCATTCCGAAGCAAAGTCACATCTACCGAAAATATTCGGCAACATAAAAAATTTCTGGTGCCAGCTGGCTGAATTGGCAGCTAGACACGCCTCCTCCCCCAGCATCTTACCCCTCGACAGATCAACACTCTTTGCGTGATGCACTAGACCGGCCCCGCACGGACGAAAGTACCGTCCTCCCTCCCCGCAAAGCTCGGATATTTTATCGCGTATTATCAATGCTTTACCGATATGCGCCATCTGAATGGCAGCGCACCAATACCCTGCCACAAGCGAACAGCTACAATTTTACTCAAATTTTTCTAAAATACGTTTTGTATTTTATATTTGTTCTATTCTTATTTTCATCTGATTTAGCTATACTAATCATCGTTTTTTACTTCGATGTTTTGCGAGAGATAAAAATATCCGTGCCATTGTCTTCCCAACACGGGGAGATAACCAATGACAATAAGAAAACATCTGGGTATCGGAATACTGACCGCCATCGTGTCGGGCGCGCTGGCGCTGCCCGCATCGGCGCTGCCTTCGAACATGAGCATTGTCGGCAAGGCTAATCCGCCGATCGGCCACTACGAGTTCTGCAAGACCTATTCGGCAGAATGCAGCGGGCACTACGCGAATATTGGACCGATTGCACTGACGCAAGACGGATGGCAGGAAATCCTGGACGTCAATTACACGGTCAATACGTCCATCCAGCCGCTTACGGATCAGGATATCTACGGAGTCGAGGAGCGTTGGGCCTATCCACGAACGGTCGGCGACTGCGAGGATTATGCGCTCCTGAAGCGAAAAATGCTGATCGACCGCGGCTTTTCGCCTTCGGACCTGCTGATGACTGTCGTCCTGCAGCCGAATGGCGAGGGTCACGCCGTCCTGACCGTGCGGACCGACCACGGGGACTTCATTCTCGACAACATGCGCAACAAGGTGCTGCTGTGGTCCGATACGGAGTATACCTACCTGAAGCGCCAGTCTTCGGACGATCCCGGTCGCTGGGTCAAGCTTCAGGATGGACGCACCACTGCTGTCGGTAGCGTGAACAAGAACTAGGCGCCGCCAGCCGGCGGCGACCGCCAAGCCCTGGCCCGGTCAGTCCCCCGCAAACCCCGTCCCCCGACCGGAGCCACGAGCCGGTCCCGTTCAAGCGGGACCGGCTCACGCGTCTGTCCATCCGCTCGACAGATCGGTCCGTCCCGCGCCCACGCCAGTCCCGCGCAAGAATACGGCTGCAACTTTACCAGCCATTAACCATAGCCGACATATTTCAGGGATATCGATTTCGCAGGACTTCGTGCAGCTTTGCCGGCCCAAGGGGCATGGCGACCTGTCTCGCGTGCAAGGCCGCATGAAAGACTGCCGGGCGGACAGGGCGAGCCATGGACAGACCACCCCCTCAAGCGCAGGTCGCGGATCATCTGCCACTCATTTCCAATCGCTTCCTCTACATCCTGACTGCACTCGTCGCCGTGCTGGCAACCCTTTCGGGCGCAATCAGCCTCGCTGGTCGATGGATGGGCGAACAAATGTCTCTTGCCGGTCATACCGACAGTTCCGAGACATTCACCATCACCATCGGACAGGATCGGCTGCGCCTCACGGCGAACACTATGCGCTTCGAGGAGCAGCGCAAGAATGGCGCAGCCGAACGTGCCGACCTCTATTTCCTGTGGCCCGAAATGGCGGGCTACAGCACGGGCCTCCGGGCCCGCTTCGACGACCTCGACCTGCTGGATGGCCTAATCTTCGTGCAACTGACGCAAAGCACGATGTCGCGCGACATGTCCGGCAGGGTGGAGCCGATCTACCAGCACCTCTATGACGGTCCCGCGGACAAGGGGCCGCACGGTCTCGTGCGTCATCGCCTTAAATCCGAGACCGGCTACGGGAAGGAGGTACTGCTGACGGCACCCCGGCCCGGACAGCCCGATTATGCAGTGCGCTGCATCATACCGGACGAGAGCGCGCCGGCCAGCAGTGGCGATTGCCAGCGAGACATCCACGTCGGTCGCGACCTCACCATTCTCTATCGCTTCTCGAGCAAGCTTCTCGGGGACTGGAGCAGCATTGACCAAGCCATCCGCACCCAGATTGAGGCATCCCTTCGCCCCGGCGCCGAAGTCGCCCCGCAGCTTCGTAAAATTGGACGAACGGAGGCAACAAATGATTCATCATAAACTTCTTGGTAAGGCTATCGCCGTAGACTTCCGACCTACGCTCTCATGGGAGCGCCCTTGTCTGAAATGATCAGCTTGTAAAGAGTGTTGCGGTGAAAAATATCAACGAATCCCGGAGTTTGTCGGCTTTCTTCGCTTCGCGCATGCGCAATCTGGCAATCTTTGCCATGATCGCCCTGACAGCCTTGAGTGCCGCTCCCATGGCAGCGCAAGCCGCGCCGAAATATGCGGGTATCGTAGTCGATGCGAAGACGGGCAAGGTGCTCTACAGCGAAAATGCCGACAGCCTGCGATATCCGGCGTCGCTCACAAAAATGATGACACTGTACCTCGTCTTCGAGGCGCTGGAAGCGGGTAAAATTAGCCTGAGCAGCCGTGTTCCTGTCTCCGTGAATGCCGCCGCGGAGCCGCCATCCAAACTCGGCGTGCGCGCCGGGGGCTCCGTGACCGTGGAGCAGGCCATTCTCGCGCTCGTTACCCGTTCGGCCAACGACATCGCGACCGCGCTCGGCGAGTTTCTCGGCGGATCGGAACAGCGCTTCGCCCAGATGATGACCGCTAAGGCACGCGGCCTCGGCATGACCAAGACGACCTATCGCAACGCCAACGGTCTGCCCAATACCGCGCAGATGACGACCGCCCGCGATCAGGCACGGCTCGGGATCGCCCTTCGCCAGCATTTCCCTCAATACTACGGCTATTTTTCCACCCGCAGTTTCAGGTTCGGCAAACAGGTTATCGGCAATCACAACCGCCTGCTCGGCGCGGTGCGTGGGGTCGATGGCATCAAGACGGGCTATACCCGTGCGGCCGGCTTCAACCTCGTGACGTCCGCAGAAGTCGACGGACGGTCGATCGTCGGCGTGGTCATGGGATCGTCATCCGGCGCCAAGCGCAATGAGACGATGAAGTCGCTCGTTGCCCGCTACCTGCCGAAGGCGACGCATTCGGGTGCATCCAGCCTTGTCATCGCCAAGAACAACACCTCGTCCGCGCCCCCTGAAGTCACAGCGGTGGCCTCGGCTGTGGATCTGCCGTCCAGCGGCCCGCTGCCGGTCGTGCGCTATGATAGCGAGGGCGTGGAAACGGCCTATGCGACGACTGCGGCCGAGAACCCGGCGGCAGCTGCCCTGCGTGCAACTGCAACGGCGCAGCCGGTTACCAGCATACCTGTCCCTGCGCCGGCGCCAGCCTACATGCCCGAAGTCCGGGCGGAACAAGAACCAGTCGCCCGCGAACAGGTTGCCGCAGCTCCAGCCGCCGCCATCGACGATACGATCACCGCCTCGACGTCCGCATCTGCCGCCTCGGGCTGGGTGATCCAGGTCGGCGCTTCGCCGGACCGCGAAATGGCAATGAACCTTCTGCGAAATGCGCAGGACAAAGGCGGAAAGGTATTGCGTTCCGCCACCCCATTCACCGTTGCCTACAACAGCGGCACCGAACAGCTCTATCGCGCACGTTTCGGTGGGTTTGACAATCAGAAGACCGCCGTAAACGCTTGCAAGGCATTGAAGAAAAAAGGATTTGGGTGCTGGGCCGCCATGCAATAGCGGCCTGTGCATCCAGCCTCGATTTGTATTGTGTACGAGGTAATGAACATGGCATCAAACGAGAATCATTTCGATTTTTCGCCACCGGGCAACAATCACGGGCGCGCGCCGCGCTACGCATTGCATCCGCTACATGAGGCAGCAATGCGGCTGGCGGATGCGGGCCTTGCCCGCAAGCGCTCCAAGACGAAGGACCTGATCGGCCTGCTTCTCTGCCACGGCGCGCGCGCCTGGCGCTATTCACAGCCGGAGGCGAGCATTCATCTGCATGTTTCGTCTCACGGCGGCCGTTTTCCCGTCATGCTCCGGCTGCGCTGACAATTTCGCCGATCAGTACCCGCCCGGCGTAGTTCGGAGAAGTCCCCATGCCGCTATACACACTCGGAAATCTCGTCCCCAGGACACCAACAACAGACCGGTTCTGGATCGCGCCTGACGCACATGTGATCGGCCAGGTCGATCTGGGCCTGGATGTCGGCATATGGTTCGGCTCGGTGCTGCGCGGCGACAATGAACCGATCGTGATCGGCGACGGCACCAATGTTCAGGAAGGCGTGATGATCCATACAGATCCGCGCTTTCCGGTGACGGTGGGCAAGGGTTGTACAATCGGGCATCACGCCATCGTCCACGGCTGCACCATCGGCGACAACACGCTGGTCGGGATGGGGACGACGATCCTCAACGGCGCGAAGATCGGCAATAACTGCCTGGTCGGCGCCAATGCGCTCATCACCGAGGGCAAGGAATTTCCCGACAATTCGCTGATCGTCGGCTCGCCCGCACGCATAGTGCGCACGCTTGATGAAAATGCAGTAGCCGGACTTCGTCTCTCGGCCGAGAACTACGTTCGCAACTGGCAGCGATTTGCCCGCGAGCTGAAGCCGGTCTGATCGACCGCCAGAATGCACTAATTCAATCTCGGCCGGAATATCTCAGGCGCATTCCCTGCAAAGGCCGCGAATCTCGATCGTCGTCTTCTCAGGCTTGAACGTCTGTCCCCTCGCCCATTCGGACAACCGTTCGTCGATTGCGTGATCGTGGAACTCGATGACATTTCCGCAGCTGTTGCAGATTGCGAATGCAACCGTGCCGTGACCACCGCAGTTTTCGGCGGGGTGCGCGCAGGCGACAAAGGAATTTATGCTCTCGAGCCGGTGGACGAGCCCGAGCTCGACCAGCTTGTCCAGGGCCCGATAGACCTGCAGCGGAGCGCGGAATCCATGCTCGCGCAGCTTGTCGAGGATCGTATAGGCCGAGAGCGGCCCCTCGGCACGCCCAAGAACGTCGAAAACAAGGGACTGGTTCCGGGTCAGCTGCGGCATGGTCATGGCATGATCCTCATGGGCCGTCGTCATTCAAGGGTTTGGCTGCTCGACGCGACGCCGGCCATAGGGCAGCAGGCTCGCGAGGAACAGAACCAGCGCGGCCACCACGATCGACGGGCCGGACGGCGTGTCATAGGTGAGCGAGCCGAAAAGCCCGCCGACAACAGCAGCCACCCCGATCACGGAGGCAAGCACCGCCATAACCTCGGGAGTGGCAGAAAAGCGACGCGCGGCGGCGGCCGGGATAATCAGCAGCGCGGTGATCAGCATGATACCAACGATCTTCATCGCGATTGCGATCACCAGCGCCATCAGCAGCATGAAAACGAGTCGGGCGCGCTCGGGCTTCAATCCCTCGGCCTCGGCCAGTTCCGCGTTGACGGTCCCTGCCAGTAGCGGACGCCACAGATAGGCGAGCGCCGCGAGCACGAAGATGCCGCCGCCCCAGACAATGGCGATATCCGTAACCGTCACGGCGAGGATGTCACCGAACAGGAAAGCGATCAGGTCGAGCCGCACCCAGGACATGAAGGCGACCATGACAAGACCGATGGCGAGCGTCGAGTGGCTCAAGATGCCAAGCAGTGCATCAGACGAGAGCGCCTGGCGGCGCTGCAGGACGAGAAGCAGCAGCGATATGGTGGCTGCGACCACAAAGACGCTGACCATGAGATTGAGAGAAAGAAGCAGAGACAACGCCACGCCGAGGAGCGCCGAATGGGCCATGGTATCGCCAAAATAAGCCATCCGCCGCCATATCACGAAACAGCCGAGCGGACCGGTGGTGAGCGCCAGCCCTATGCCAGCGAGAAGCGCACGGACGAAAAAGTCGTCAAGCATGACCATGCCCCTTGTTCCTGTCGGCACCGGTCGGGGTCGGAGCGGCTCTGCCATGGTCGTGCACATGATCATGCTCATGGGTGTGGCCATGATGGGAATGTGGCTCCCCCTCGTGCTCCGCTTCATGGTGATGACCGTCGCCCGGAAAACAGTGATCGGTTACCGATCCGTCGGCATGGCGCACGCGGCCATCTGGAAGGTGCGTGTGGTCGTGATCGTGGCTGTAGACTGCGAGGGTCTGTCCGGCGGTGGCGCCGAAGAGGCGCATATATTCCGGGCTCTGGCTGACGGCGGCGGGCGTGCCGCGACAGCAGACATGGCCATTCAGGCAGATCACGGTATCGGTTTCAGCCATAACGACGTGAAGGTCGTGGGAAATCAACAGGATACCGCAGCCGGTGCGATTGCGGATCGAAGTGATCAGATTATAGAGCGCGATCTCTCCGGCGAAATCGACACCTTGGACAGGTTCATCAAGCACCAGCAGGTCAGGTTTGCGCGCAATGGCGCGAGCAAGGAGCGCCCGCTGGAACTCACCGCCCGACAGATGCTGCACCTCGGCGCCGGCGAGGTGGGCTATGCCCACCGATTCAAGCGCGGCGACAATATCATTGTCGGACAGGGAGCCCGTCAAGGTCATTAGCCGCCGTACGGTCAAAGGCATCGTCCAGTCGACCGAAAGCTTCTGCGGCACATAGCCGACGCGGAAGCCCGGCTGCCGCTCCACCTTGCCCTCGTCTGGCGAAAGCACGCCAATTGCCATTTTGGCGCTGGTCGACTTGCCCGAGCCGTTGGGACCAATCAGCGTCACGATCTCCCCCCGTCGAACGGAGAAGTCGACGCCGCGCACCAGCCAGCGGCCGTTCCGGAAGACTCCGGCATCTGAAAGGGACACAAGCGGTCTTTCATTCAAGTTTTCTGGCGGGAGCATTGGGGACCTGCAAATTTCCTGTTGCCGGACGCTATGACACACGTTATAGCATTACGCAACATATGTAATAACATTACATTATCACGCAAGATGGAGACACATCGATGAACAACCCGAGACTTCGGCTTCTGGCCTGCGCCACCGCCCTGCTCTTCCTTCCTTCAATGGCGGCGGCAGAGATCCGTGTCGTGGCATCCGTGAAACCGATTCATTCCCTTGTCTCGGCGGTCATGAATGGTATCGGCGCGCCGGGACTGATCGTCGAGGGAGCGGCCTCGCCCCACACCTACAGCTTGAAACCTTCGAACGCCTCCGCCTTGCAAGGTGCTGATGTCGTATTCTGGGTCGGCCATGGTCTTGAGGCATTCCTCGAGAAACCGCTGGAGGCACTGGCTGGAAAGGCAAAGGTGGTCGCGTTGGAAGACGCGCCGGGGCTCGAGAAACTGGCCTTTCGCGAAGGCGGCGCCTTCGATGCGCACGATCACGCGGATGACGAAGGCGGTAAGCCGGCAGAAGAACACGATGAGGAAGATCATGGCGGCACGGACATGCACCTGTGGCTCGATCCGATGAACGCGAAGGCAATGGCCACGGAGATTGAACAGACTCTCGTTGCCGCCGATCCAGCCAATGCCGAACGCTACAGGGCCAATGGGCAGGCGCTGAGGCAGGAGATCGACGCGCTCGACAAGGAAATCGCGCGGATGGTGGCGCCTGTTGCCGATCGGCCTTCCGTGGTCTTCCACGACGCCTATCAGTATTTCGAAAGCCGGTACAAAGTGCGCATCGTGGGCTCGATCACCGTCAGCCCGGAGACCATGCCAGGGGCCGAGCGAATTGCGGAAATTCACGCCAAGGTTCAGGAGTTAAAGGCGGCGTGCGTCTTCGCGGAGCCGCAATTCGAGCCCAAGCTGATCGCGGTCGTAACCGAGGGCACGGACGCGAAATCCGGCACGCTCGACCCCGCTGGCGGTGCGCTAGAGGCCGGCCCCGCCCTCTATCCCGAACTGATGCGCAATCTCGCCAGGTCATTTGTGGATTGCCTCGCGAAATAGGGCCCAACAGGACAAGATCGCAATACAGGCGGGCGGCCACGCCCGCCTGTCATCCCTCGGATAACGCAGATACGGCGGTTGAGCCCGGCACAAGTCTTCGAAGCTATGCTTCCGGGAAATCGATCCAATCCGGGAGTTATTCTTGCCCTTCGAAGACAACCTGGCGGAGGCGCATGCCGCTTACGAGGCGGGGCGCTACAGCGATGTACTCGCCATGCTGAACGGACTGATGGCCGAAGCACCGGACAACCGGCCGGTTCTGCTCCTCGCCGAGACCCTGCTGATGCTCGGCATGACCGGCGAGGCGGCGGAAGCCTTCGAACACTCCGCCCTTCGGCAGGCGACGGCCCCCTATCCGCTCCTCGTGCGAGCTGCCAGGCTCTATCTAGACGCGGGACGCCTGGAGAAGGCACGGATGCTGGCCGAACAATTGCACCGGCACAATCCGACGGACCCGCAGCCAGCCTATGTGCTCGCCCGCATTCAAAGCGAGACAGCTGGACCTGCACTGCCCCCGAGCGTCATTTCAGCGTTGACCGGCAGTGACGAACCGGATCACCTGCTGCTTGCGGTAAAGCTGATCGGCAATGAGACGCGCAACGAGCAGAACCTTGCTCTCTTCACCAGGCTCAGGAGCCGGTTTCCTGACGATCCGTATATCCGGATGTCCCTGATCGGCCTTGCCCGCGAGTTCTGCGATTATCCGACACTGGAGCGCGAAGAGGCCGCCCTTCGGAGCGAAATTGCGGCGGGAAGCACCGCCGCTCTTGCCGCCGAAACGCCCCACTACAACCTCATGTGGTGCGGCGACGAAGCGCTAAACCGATTGGCGACCAATGTGAGCGGTCTGGTACCACCTCCAACTGACGCCGGAGCGGTTCGCCGGGGCATGCCGCATCGCTGGTCGGAGAAGATTCGCATCGGCTATCTTTCCAACGACTTCTGGGACGACCACGCGACCATGCGTCTGTTTCAGGGCGTGCTGAAAGCCCATGACCCCGATCGCTTCGAAGTGACGCTTTTCTGCTATACGCCGGAGCGCTTCATTTCCTTCGACAGTGGGAGCCGTAATACCTGGGGGAGGATCGTCCGGATTGAAGCACTCGACGACGAGCAGGCCATCGCAAGGATTCGCGAATACGGGATCGATATTCTCGTCGACCTCAAGGGGCACACCGGCGGATCACGCTCGCGGCTCATGAACGCTCCAATCGCGCCGGTGCATGTGCAGTGGCTCGGCTTTCCCGGCAGTTGCGTCCATGTCGACTGCGACTATGTGATTGGTGACCATTTCGTGTTGCCTAACAGTTCGAAACCGCATTACCACGAGAAATTCTGCAGACTGCCGGAAAGCTACCAACCGAACGATCCGTTCTCCCGCCCGGTCCCGGGACCGGCCTCGAGGCGCGCTTTTGGCCTGCCGACGGACCGATTCATTTTCTCGGCCTTCAATATCCAGCGCAAGAATTCACCTGAGGGGCTCGCGCTCTGGGCCCAAGTGCTCACGGCCAATCCCAACGCCCTGCTCTGGCTGATGGTCGACGGCACCCATGCCCGCAATGCCACCGCCGATTTCCTGCGGCGGGCGGGCGTGAAATCCGACCAGTTCATCTTCGCGCCGAAGATGTCCTATGCCGCCCACATGGCGCGCGTGCCCGCCGCCGATATCGGCCTCGACAGTTTTCCCTATAATGGGCATACGACGACGTCCGACATGCTCTGGGCGGGCCTGCCCGTCATTACCCGCCGGGGTACGAATTTCGCATCAAGGGTTTCGCAGAGCCTTCTCAACGCCATTGGACTTCCGGAACTCGTCGCGGCGGACGACGACGAATTCGTGGCGCTTTGCAGCGAACTGGCCGCAGCCCGGGAACGGATTGCGATGCTGAAGGAGAAGATCGCGGAGAACCGTTTGCGCGCCCCGCTTTTCGATGCCGAACGCTTTTGCCGCCATCTCGAGATCGCCTTCACGACGATGGCCGAACGTGCCCGCAACGGACTTGCGCCGGATCATTTCGACGTGCCTGCCCTGCAACCCCGCAAAGGATCGTTCAGGAACTGAATGAAGGCAGTACACCCTTCCGGCGCAGAAGATCCAGCAGGATGCGCGCGCCCTCCTCGCCAGCAGGCCGATCCGTGGCGAGCCTCTGCCAGACGAGATCGAAACCGGAAAGCATCGCACGGCGCTCCAGTGTATCGGCAGCAAGGCGCTCGGCCATGCGCAGGAGATTGCCCGGCCGCACATAGTCATTCAGGTATTCCGGCACGATCGGATAGTCGGCGATCAAATTGGGAAGCGCGCCAGTCCAGGTCTTGATGCGATGGCTGAGCAGCGTCATCAGCCAATCTGTCTTGTAAGTGGACACGACCGGGACGGTGGCCAGCGCCAGTTCAAGAATGACGGTGCCCGAAGCGGCAATCGCGGCATCCGCTTCGGTGAAAGCTTGCCATTTCGCCTCTTCGCCAAGCAGGATCTCCGGCTTCAGTTGCCAACCGGCCGTGATCTGCCTGACGCGCGCCTCCTGGCGCGGTACGGTCGGCAGCAGAAAGCGGGTGGGGCCGTTTCGATCCTCGAATTCCCGCATGGTCTCGCCGAAGAGAGGCAGAAGAGCCGTCACTTCCGCGCCGCGTGAGCCGGGAAGAAGGAGAATGGTCCTTGTCTCGCCTGGCCCCTTGGGTTGCTTGCCTGCCCGGGCGGCCCGCGTCTGAAGCACTTTTTCGTTCGTCGCGAGCCGATGGCCGACGAAATGGGTCGCGGGGCCGCCCAGTCGGCGCATAACGTCCGGCTCAAATGGCAGAACGGCCAGTACGGCGTCGACATAGTCGAGCATCGCCTTGGCGCGGTATTCCTTCCAGGCCCAGACACTCGGACAAACGTAGTCTATCACAGGCAGATCGGGCAAAGCCTTGCGAACCTTCTTCGCGACGCGATGGGTGAAATCAGGACTGTCGACAATCAGCAGGAGGTCAGGCTTTGCCGCGATGATCGCGTTTGCGGTCGATGAGATCAACCCGATGAATCTCGGCAGCCGGGCGATCACCTGCGTGAGCCCCATCACCGAGAGTTCGGAAAAGTCAAAGAGGGAGTTTAGACCTTCGCTCTGGAGGGCATCGCCACCGACACCGACAAGATCCACCGGCCCGGAATATTGCGCCTTGAGCGCCGCTACGAGATCACCGCCGAGGAGATCGCCCGACACTTCGCCGGCAATAACCGCGATCTTGAGGCCCCGCGCGCTCACATCATCCCTCCCGGCAAGCCTCTGTCGATACCGCAGACGAAGATGCCCGCCTCGTCGGCCGCGCGAAGCACCTCGGCACGCTCGATGACAAGAGCCCGACCTGCTTCGACGGCAACGCCGGCGAGACCGGCATTTTTTGCGTTCTCGATCGTCGAGCGCCCGATTGCAGGCAGATCGGCGCGAACATCCTGCTGCGGTTTGCAGAGCTTCACAAGCACGCCTTTTCGGGAACTCGATATCCGCCCCTCTCTACGCAGGCGTTCTACCCTGCGCAGCATGGCATCGGTACCCTCTACGCCCTCAAGGGCGACGATGCGGCCGCCAATACTGACCGCGCCCTGACCGACGTCCAGACGCCCGAGCGCCTCTGCGGCTTCGGCGGCGCGGGCGATATCGCGCATGTCCTCGTTCGAAGGAGCGATTTTTCCAAGCGGGCCGGCCTCGGCCAGGAGATCGGGCGCAATCTCTTGGGCGCCGATGACACGGCAGCCTTGCGACTCGATCAGCGTGATAGCCATCTTCAGAACGGCGTCGTCACCGCCCGCAAGAAGGGTGCGTAACGCCATTGGCAGCTTTATCAACGAGCGAAAATTGACACGGATTTCGCCAAAGCCCGGACGCCGCTTGACGCCGCCCGACAAGACCACGCGGTCAATGGCATTGGCCTTCAGCAACGCGGAAAGGCCAGCCATGTCGCCTACGCCGATCACGGCATTGTCGAAACCGTTCCATGTCTGATCGGATTCATTGCGCAGGCGAAGAATGAAGGGGTTCTCTCCCGCCTCACGCGCGGCCTCGGCGACGAAGTGCGGAAGCAACCCGCTGCCGGCGACGATGGCAAGCCGGCCGTCCCGCCTACCGGCGTCGGTCGTCATCGCCGTCAGCTCTTTCCGCGGAAAGGCGAAGACAAGGCCCGGTCGCTCTCGGCGCTGATGAAATCGAGGATCTCGATAACCGGCGGACAATCCAGATATTCGTCGCGGATGGCAGCGGCATTGGCACGCGCCGAGCCCTCGCCCTCGAAAATCTGCTTGTATGCGCGGCGAACGCGGTGGATCACCGAACGCTCGATCCCCGCTCTGGTCATGCCAACGACATTCAGGCCGCTTAGCACGCCGGGATTGCCGTTCAGCATGCCGTAAGGGATGACATCGTAGCTGACAGCCGAAAGGCCGCCGATGAAGGCCTGACGGCCGATTCGCGTGAACTGGTGGACTGCACAGCCGCCACCCAGGATGGCGCGGTCTTCAACAATGACGTGACCAGCCAGCATGACGCTGTTCGACAGGATGATATTATTCCCGAGCTTGCAGTCATGAGCGACATGCGAATTGGCAAGAAAGAGATTGTCATTGCCGACGATGGTTTCGCCGCCGCCGCCGACCGTACCGGGATTCATGGTGACGCCCTCGCGGATCGTGCAGTTGTCACCGATCACAAGCGTCGTGTCCTCACCGGCATGATGGATGCTTTGCGGTTCGCCACCGATCACGGCACACGGAAAGATCCGTGCATTCCTGCCGACCGTGGTCAGCCCCCCGACGGAAACGTGTGACAGCAATTCGCAACCATCGCCGAGCGTCACCTTGCCGCCGACATGGCAAAAAGGCCCGATCTTTACATTCTCGCCGATAACGGCGCCGTCTTCGACAACCGATAGCGGATGAATCCGGGCGCTCGGGACGATCGTGCTCATTGCTGATCCTTGCGCATGATCATGGCCCCGATATCTGCTTCGGATACCAGCGCGCCGTCAACCTTTGCTTCGCAGTGGAATTTCCAGATATTGCCGCGCTGCTTCTGCTTTACAACATGATACTCCACGCGGTCGCCGGGCACTACCGGCTTGCGGAAGCGCGCGTTGTCAATGGTCATGAAATAGACGAGATTTCCGCCCTCCCCCTGGTTGCGGGCGCAAATGGCGCCGGCAGTCTGTGCCATGCCCTCAATGAGGAGCACGCCGGGCATGATCGGGGCTTCGGGAAAATGGCCGGTGAAATGCGGCTCGTTCGCCGTCACGTTCTTGATGCCGATCGCGGAATTGTCGCCATCGATCTCGATGATCCTGTCGACCAGCAGAAACGGATAGCGATGCGGCAGGAACTTCATGATTTCAAGAATATCGGCTGAACCCATTGCCGGTCTTGCGTCCTCAACCATTCTTGCCCCCCTTTTCCTTTGCGCGGCTCTCCGACTGGCTCAAGGCCGCAGCCACGTCGCGCAGATAATCCTTCATCGGGCGTGCCGGAACGCCGCCATAGCGTTCACCCGGCGGAACATCCGAAAGAACGCCGCTCATCGCGGCGATCTGTGCTCCGTCGCCGATCGTTACGTGTCCATTGATGCCACAAGCGCCACCGATCATCACGCCATCGCCTATTTTCGTGCTGCCTGCAATGCCGACCTGGCTGACGATGCCGCAGTGGCGGCCGATCTGCACGTTGTGGCCGATCTGGACCAGATTATCGATCTTGGTGCCCTCGCCAATGACTGTGTCGTCCATTGTGCCACGATCGATCGTGGTATTGGCCCCAATCTCGACATTGTCCTGGATGATCACGCGACCAATCTGGACAATCTTCAGCATGCCGCGCGGACCCGGCGCATAGCCGAAACCGTCCTGCCCAATCCGGGCGCCGTTGTGAATAATGACGTTGTTTCCTATCAGCGCGGCCTGAACCGTCGCACCAGCGGAGATCGAGCAGTCCCGCCCTATCCGAACGCCCTGACCGACCACCGCTCCCGCACCGATATGACTACCTCTACCGATTTCCACGCCGGCACTGATCACTGCCATCGGGTCGACCACAACGCCCGGCTCCAATCGGGCAGAGGGATCGACAAAGGCTGCAGGGGACACGCCTTCTGGCCCAACAGACACACTCAGCGGACGAAGGGCCTTGGGATGCAACAAGGCACCCGCCATGGCAAATGCGGTATGCGGGGACGATGTCAAAAGCACCGGGATATGATCGGGGATCAGGTACCTCAACGACTTGTGGCAAAGAATTGCCGAAGCCTGACAGGTTTCCAGTTCCTCACGATTCTTCCGAGACAGGATATAGCAGATATCGCCCTGATTCGCCCGATAGACGGGCGAAACAGAACGAATGACGCTGTCGGCGACATTGCTGTCCTCGACCTCCGCTCCAATCTGGCTAGCCAACGATGCGAGGCCTATGCCTTCATGGGGCGGATAAAAGTACTCGTGCTCCATAAGCAATAGCCCCAGAACGTTTTACTTACAGCAGTTCGGGACCGCCAAACTCAGAACTGGTTCGCCATGCTGAAGCGGAAGCGCTGTTCCTTGTCAAAGTCTTCCTTGACGACCGGAACCGCATAGTCGAACCGCAGAGGACCAAAAGGCGAAATCCAGATGAGGCCCGCGCCAACGGATGCACGCCAGGTCATGTCTGTGCCGAGAGCCCCGGCGCTATTGCCGACTTCATTGCCATAAAGCGTACCGGCATCAGCAAAGAGCGAACCGCGAAGGTTGAAGTCCTGCGGGAAACCAGGCATCGGGAAGCTGGTTTCGGCGGAGGCCGTGAAGTACGTCGAACCTCCAAGGGGATCGCCATTCGCCATCCGCGGGCCAATACCGCTGCTCTCGAAGCCACGCAGATCCTTTCCGCCGATGGTGAACTGATCAAATACGTTGAGCGATCCATCGGTCGAGACCACGTGACCGCCGCTCGCTGCAAGCGAACCGACGATATCCATCTCGTCCGAAAGCGTGTGGAAATAACGGAAGCGGCCATAAACCTTATAAAAGTCGGAATCCCCACCGAGGCCCGCATATTCCTGCGTAACGTTAGCGTAAATACCTTCGCGAGGCAGGATACGATCATCAACAGTATTGTAGATAATCGAATTGCTGATGACCGATTGCGTCCAGGGGCTGCCGTCCACCGCATCCTTGTAAGGTGCCGACAGGAGCGCATAGTCCGCAGCGCTCGCGCTGTAGTCCAGCTCCTTGTAGGTATACCTGAAGGTCGTTGCCAGATCTTCGGTGATCGGCGCGGTTACGCGAAGCGTGCCGCCCTGCTCCTTGTATTCATAGTGATCGTTGCTGCTGGTCTGGCTCTTGAACAGATCGAAGCCGGCGGCCAGACGGTAGCCGAGGAAATAGGGCTCCGTGAACGAGAAGTTGTAGGTACGTGCATTGTCAAGACCGCCACCGACGGCAAGCCGGATGAACTGACCGCGACCAAGGAAGTTCTTTTCCTCGATCGAAGCTTCGACGACAAACCCGTCGCCGCCTACCGAATAACCGGCGCCGATGCCGAAGGAGCCGGTCGGCTGATCCGCGACATCAACAATAACGACGACGCGATCAGGCGAACTGCCGGGCGCGGTCGAGATGTTGACGGAGGAGAAATACCCGAGAGCCTCAAGCCGGCGTTTGGCGCTGGAAATGGCTTCCTGGTTGAAGGCGTCGCCTTCACTGATATCGAACTCGCGGCGCACGACATAGTCGCGCGTCCGGGTGTTGCCGCGGATTTCGATGCGCTCGACATAAGCACGCTCACCCTGATCGACGAGATAGGTTACGCCGATGGTGTTGTTTTCAAAATTACGGTCGCCGCGCGGAACGACGCGGGCAAAGGGATAGCCTTCCGAAGACACGCGACGCGAAATCGCCTCCATGGACTTCTGGATATCCTTGGCGCTGTAGGTCGCACCTGTACGGGTCTCGAGAAGGCGTGTCAGTTCATTGGCGTCAACACCTTCGACCGTCGATTCTACCGACACGTCGCCGAACTTGTAGCGTTCACCCTCATCGACCGTCATCGTGATCGTGTATTCGTTGCCTGCCTCATTCAGAGACACATCGGACGAAATGATCCTGAAATCGGCGTAGCCGTGATTGTAGTAGAACTGGCGCAGCGCTTCTTCGTCAGCGCGCAGCTTGTCCTCATTATACACATCCCTCCGGGTCAGGAAGGACAGCATGTTGGATCGCTTCGTCTGGATCACGGAAGCAAGACGGCCGTCGCTATAGGCCTGATTGCCGACGAAATTGATCTGCGAGATCTTGGTGCGCTCACCCTCATTAATCACGAAAGCGAGGTTCACTCGACCCTCGGCAACAGTCACGACCTGCGTGCTCACCTCGACATCGCTGCGGCCGATGGCGGCATAGGCTTCCTTGATTCGCTCGATATCGGCGGAGATCAGGCTCTCGCTATAGGGACCAAGTGCCTGGGTCTGAACGACCGCCTGCAGCTTCTCGTCCTTGACCTTGCGATTGCCGTTGAAAACCACCTGATTGACAAGCTGGTTCTCGGAAACGGTCACGACCAGGGTGCCGCCGGAGACCGAAATGCGAACATCGGAGAAAAACCCGGTCGCATAAAGGCGCTTCACAGATTCATCAATATCAGCATTTGAAAAGCTCGTGCCGGGCTTGATGGTGATGTTGGACCGCACAGCGTCAACACCGACCCGCTGGGCCCCACGGACATCAATGCGCTGAATGACGGCCGCCTCTGCAGCAACCGCCGATGCGAGAAAGGCAACTCCTGCGCCCGAAGAAACAACACCAGCAGACAGAGCGACCGCCGATACTGCGTTCAAAAATCTTGAACCAGCCTTCATGTGTATTTTCAACCTTCTTAGCATTATCCCGCAGCCACAATCCCCGACTCCGGCCCGTGAGTGGTTTTAACGGGTTTTACCCTACAAGCAAGTGTGGACGTTAATTTCTATTTACTTCATTTGTATCCGTGGCCCAATCGCCACTATGAGTTTGAAACATCGTAAACAAATCGTATCGCCCTTGGCAAGGCGACGTCAGCCAATCAACCTGCTGATATCGTTCCAGGTGGCGAACACCATCAGCGAAAGGATCATCGCCAAGCCGATACGGAAGGCGATTTCCTGTGCAGCGGCACTGACCGGTTTGCCGCGCAATGCCTCAAGCGCGTAGAGCACCAGATGGCCGCCGTCAAGCACCGGAACCGGCATCAGGTTCAGGAGCCCAAGAGAAACCGACAGCACCGCCGCAAGATTGAAAAGCGCGAGGATGCCGAGGCTTGCCATCTGACCCGAGGCCTGCACGACCCGAACCGGGCCACCAAGCTGATCGGCGTTCATACGTCCCGAAATCATGTTCGCGATATAGTCGACCGTTCCGGTAACGATATGCCATGTCTGGCGCACGCCCTCCCCGACCGCCTGGACCGGCGTCAATGGCTCGATACGGAAATTGCCGCTTTCCTGATTGGTGACGATGCCGATCTGACCGACTTCCATCTTGTTGCCGAAGCGATCGGTCGTCTCAACACGGCGTGGCACCATCCGCAAGTCGAGCTCGCCGCCGCCGCGCTTCACGGTCACGACAACCGGCACTTCCGGCCGCATGCTGATGTAGCGGACAATATCATCGAAGGTTTCGACACGCACTCCGTCGAGCCCCACGAGGAGATCGCCCGGCATCACGCCCGCCTCCGCGGCGGCGCTTTCCGCCTTCACTTCGGCAACGACTGGATCAGCGACCGGCTTGCCATAAGTCCCGAAGATCACGGCGAATATGACAATAGCCAGCAGGAAGTTGGCAATCGGTCCGGCTGCGACGGTCAACGCTCTTTTCCAGAGCTTGGCGCCCGCAAGCGTCTGCGCACGCTCGGCCGGGCTGAGGTCAGAAAGTTCACTGTCATCAGGCTTGCTCGACGCATCGGCATCGCCATAGAAACGGACATATCCGCCAAGCGGAATGGCTGAAATCTTCCAGCGTGTGCCATGGCTGTCGGTGTAACCGACAAGCTCGGGGCCAAATCCTACGGAAAAGGCGAGGATGCGAATGCCGGACCAGCGCGCGGCGAGATAATGTCCAAGCTCGTGAACGAAGACCAATAGCGACAGGATCACCACATAGGGCAGGATATATCCTACCAGAAATCCGAAAACTGTCGTCAATTGATCCATTGTCTGTTCCGTTCATTAAATGCGCGGTTCAAAGACCGAACAAGAAACCACCAAGCGATGCAATTTCCGCGCCGGTGACGGCGGAAAAGCCTACAGCAAGAAAGAAGGCCGCAAAGCAGGCGAAAACAAGTCCGTCCACCCGATCCATGACGCCACCGTGACCGGGAATCAGCTTGCCGGAATCCTTCACGCCAAAGCGGCGCTTGATGAAGGACTCGAAAAGGTCGCCAATCTGGCTGGACACCGACAAGATGAAGGCGATTGCGGGAATCCACCACGCGATGGACTGGAAGTAACAAAGCGCAACCGCCACGCCGCCCGTGACACCGGCCACAGTTCCTCCGAGCGCGCCCGACCAGGTTTTGCCGGGCGAAATCCGCGGTGCGAGTTTCGGCCCGCCGACCGCCCGACCGACGAAATAGGCCAGAATGTCCGTGCCCCATACAACGGCGAACACGAACAGCATGGCCGCGAATCCGAGCGAATCCTCGCCGCGGATAACCGAAAGCGAGATGGCGCTCAGGCCGGCGTAAAAAATTCCGGCGGGCTGCCACCAACTCCAATTTTTCAGGAGCGCCGGCAGGCTCGCCGTCACCACCAGCCCGCCAAAGAGCGGAATAGTCATGTCGCCGTCGTTGAAAAGAAGCATCGCGCTGACGGCGGCAATCGACAGCCACCCCCAGGCATTGCCACGCACGCTCTTCTCGGCAAGCCGGGTCATCGTCGACCACTCATAGTAGATCAGCACGCCAATGACAGCCGCGACGGTTCGAAACGCGAATCCTCCAATCCAGGTCGCCGCCAGCACGATGAAAACCAGGACGACGGCGGAGTAAATGCGAAGCTGCAATTCCCGGGACATTGGCGATACTACGACCTTAGAGCGACCGGCTTGCCCGACAGCGCGCCGAACCGGCGTTCGCGGGCCGCATATCGCTCCAATGTGGCGAAGAAGACGTCGCGGCTAAAATCAGGCCAGAATTCCGGGACGAACATCAGTTCGGAATAGGCGGCCTGCCACAGCAGAAAGTTGGAAAGACGTTCCTCCCCGCTCGTGCGGATGATGAGGTCCGGATCAGGTATGCCGGCGGTATCGAGCCGATTGTTGACCATCTCGGCGTCGATATCGGAGGCCTTGAGCCGCCCGGCCTCTACATCCGCAGCAAGGCGTGCGCAAGCACGCGCAATTTCGTCGCGCGAACCGTAATTGAAGGCGATGACCAGAGTCAGAACGTCGTTGTTGCGCGTCGTTTCCTCGGCCTCCACGAGCAGGAGCCTTATATCTTCCCGCAGGTGCACACGGTCGCCGATCACCCGGATGCGCACGCCCTTGCGGTGCAATTCGGCAAGGTCACGCTGGACAAACGTTTTCAGCAATCCGAACAGGTCATTGACCTCGGCCTGCGGGCGCCGCCAGTTCTCGGAGGAGAACGCAAACAGTGTCAGATATTTGATGCCGGCTTCGGCGGCCGCCTGAACAGTCTCCCTGACCGCCTCGACGCCCTTGCGATGCCCGACGGCGCGGGGAAGACCGCGCGCATTCGCCCAACGTCCGTTGCCATCCATGATGATCGCAACATGCTGCGGCGCGGCGCGGTTTTCAACTGTGGACATATTCGATCCGGTTCAGACTATTGGTGGATATCGAAAGGCAGCACGCCTCCTAGACGTGCATGATTTCCTTTTCCTTTTCCGCGAGCAAGCGGTCGACCTCAGAAATCGCTTCGTCGGTCATCTTTTGCACTCTCTCGGATTGGGCACGGCTTTCATCTTGGCCGATAACGCCGTCCTTCTCGGCCTTTTTAAGGCCGTCCATGCCGTCACGGCGCACATTGCGGATCGCTACCTTGCTTTTTTCCGCATAGTCATGGGCAACCTTGACCAGCGAGCGGCGGCGCTCCTCGTTCAGTTCCGGCAGAGGAATGCGCAGGTTCTGGCCATCAAGGATCGGATTGAGACCAAGATTGGACTCGCGGATCGCACGATCGACCGCGTTGACCATCGACTTGTCCCAGACCGAGACCGAGAGCATGCGAGGCTCAGGGACCGTGATATTGGCAACCTGATTGAGCGGCATCCGCGAACCATAGGCCTCAACCGTCACCGGATCGAGAATATTGGCGGACGCGCGACCGGTCCGAAGCGACGCAATATCATTCTTGAACGCTGCAATGGCACCGTCCATGCGGCGCTTGATATCGTTGAGATCGATACCTTCACTCATGATTGTTCTCCCGTATTCCCGGCTGGCGGACATACCGCCTCTGAGCCTTTCATCAATTGTCGCTGACGATGGTCATGTGACCACCGCCGGTCAAGATTTCACCGAATCCGCCCTTCTCGTGGATCGAGAAGACGATGATCGGTATGGAATTCTCGCGCGCGAGCGCAACCGCCGCCACGTCCATGACCGCGAGACCTTTTTCGAGCATTTCGCTGTGGGTCAGTCGATCGAAACGGGTGGCCGACGGTTCCTTCTTCGGGTCGGCGGAGTAGATCCCATCGACCTGGGTGCCCTTGAAGATCGCCTCGGCGCCGATTTCGGCCGCGCGCAGGGCTGCCGCCGAATCGGTGGTAAAGAACGGATTGCCCGTGCCGCCGGCAAAAATCACCACGCGCCCCTGGGACAGGTGGTGGAGGGCCGCCCGCTGCGAGAAGCTCTCGCAGATCTCCGGCATGGCGATTGCCGAAAGTACCACGGTGTCGATGTTCAGCTTACGCAGGGAGGTCGCCAGCGCCAATGCGTTGATCACCGTTCCGAGCATGCCCATGTGGTCACCCGTGACCCGGTCGCCGCCCTTGGAGGCAACCGCGACGCCGCGGAAAATGTTTCCGCCGCCAACGACCACGCCGACCTCGACGCCCATCGCCCGCGCCTCGGCGATATCGGATGCAATGCGGTCGGCGACCGCGACATCGATACCGAAGCCCTGGCTGCCCATAAGGGCTTCACCGGAGGCTTTCAGAAGAACGCGTTTGTAGAGTGTCTCAGAAGACATGATGGCTCCTTGAATGAATTAGATGCCGGATACACGAAGGGCATCGCGTTGTCACGCGATGCCCGATTTTTTCCCTAAGTTGGTCCGAGGACCAGAGACCTATCAGCCCTTGGCGACGGCCGCGACTTCAGCAGCGAAGTCGCTCTCTTCCTTCTCAATACCTTCGCCGAGCAGCAGCCGGGCCATGCCGGTCACTTCGATCGAGGCGCCAGCGAGCTTTTCAGCGTCCTTGATGGCCTGGCCGACCGTGATTTCGGGGTTCATGACGAATGCCTGCGACAGCAGAGCCACTTCCTCGAAGAACTTGCGCATGCGGCCTTCGACCATCTTTTCGATGATGTTGTCCGGCTTGCCCGAAGCGCGCGACTGCTCGATGAAGACGTTGCGTTCGCGCTCGGCAACCGCTGCGTCCACTTCCTCAGCGCGGATGGCGAGCGGATTGGTCGCAGCGATGTGCATGGCGACCTGCTTGCCGATCGAGGTCAGCACTTCCTTGTCGCCGACAGACTTCAAAGCAACCAATACCCCAAGCTTGCCGATGCCGTCGCCGGCAGCGTTGTGGACGTAGGTCGCGACAACACCATGCTCGACCTCCAGCAGGGCGGAACGGCGCAGGGCCATGTTCTCGCCGATCGTGGCGATCGCATCCTTGATGGTGTCGGCAACGGTCTTGCCGGTGGCCGGGTAGGTCGCTTCCGAAATCGCCGCAACGGTACCGTCGGTGGCCAGCGCAACGCTGGCAACGCCGCGAACGATGTCCTGGAAGGCGTCGTTACGGGCAACGAAGTCGGTTTCGGAGTTGACTTCAACAACGACGGCCTTGTGGCCGGCGCTGGCAATGCCGATCAGGCCTTCGGCAGCGGTGCGACCGGACTTCTTGTCGGCCTTGGCGATACCCTTGGCGCGCAGCCAGTCGATCGCGGCTTCCATTTCGCCGCCGGTTTCAGCCAAAGCCTTCTTGCAATCCATCATGCCTGCGCCGGTCTTTTCGCGCAGTTCCTTCACCAATGCAGCAGTGATCTCGGTCATTGTTTGCCTCTTGTCGGTTCAAGCGGTGCACCTGCCTTGAAGATTGCCGGCAGGGCCCTGTTTGGGGCACGAAATGTACCCGGAAATATGACAACGTGATGAAGCACGGCCATCACGGAAATAAACTGTAGGCTTTGCCGCGGGGGGCCGTCGAAACGGCCTGTCGCCGCAAAGTATCGGGCCGCCAACAGCAACGCTGACAGGCGGCCCCATCCCGTTTCGGGGAAAAGGCGGCGGTACCCACGAAGGCTCCGCCGCTCGACTTGAATCAGGCGCCGGCTTCTTCTTCGAGAGCCGGTTCGACCGGAACCTCTGCCGAAGCGCCGATATCGCGGCCAGCCGAACCCTGCTGGCGGGCAATGCCGTCAATGGCAGCGCGCGCGATCAGGTCGCAGTAAAGAGCGATGGCGCGCGAGGCGTCGTCGTTGCCCGGAATCGGGTAGTCGATCAGGTCCGGATCGCAGTTCGAGTCGATGATCGCAACGACCGGAATGCCAAGACGCTTGGCTTCGTCGATCGCGATCTTCTCCTTGTTGGTGTCGATGATGAACATCAGGTCCGGGGTACCGCCCATGTCGCGGATACCGCCGAGGGCCTTTTCAAGCTTCTCGCGTTCGCGCTCGAGATTCAGGCGCTCCTTCTTCGTGAAGCCGGAAGCTTCCGCACTCAGGATCTCATCGAGCTTGCGCAGGCGAGCGATCGAGTTCGAGATCGTCTTCCAGTTGGTCATCATGCCGCCGAGCCAACGAGAGTTGACGTAGTACTGGGCCGAACGCTTGGCGCTGTCGGCGATCAGTTCCGATGCCTGACGCTTGGTGCCGACAAAGAGAACGCGGCCGCCACGAGCGACGGTGTCCGACACGACCTGAAGGGCGCGCGACAGCATAGGCACGGTCTGGGCAAGGTCGATGATGTGAATATTGCTGCGATCGCCGAAGATGTACGGCTTCATCTTCGGGTTCCAACGGTGCGTCTGGTGGCCGAAGTGAACGCCCGCTTCCAAAAGCTGACGCATGCTGAAGTCTGGCAGAGACATGCCTTTATTCTCCTGTTTCCGGTTTAACCCCCGCGAAGCAAACAGCGTCCGGACCGGACGCCACCGGCGGAACCGACCGGATTTCTCCCGGTCAATCCCAAGCTTCGCGTGTGGAATGAAGCTGCCCATATAGTGACTTGGGCAGGAAATCAAGGTGTTTTGTCTGCATTTGCGGAACGGGCCCGGCGTTCGCGGTTACTTGCAGTCGCCGGCGTCCAGCATTTGCAGCTCGGTCAGGTGTCCGCTCAAAACAAAGTCGCCATAATCGAGCGTCAAGTCACGGCTCACCCCGTTCTCATAGAGCTTGAACGACTGGGTATACACGGGCAACACATCGCCTACGGACTTCTCGTCATAGTAGGCGATCGACACCGGCCAATAGGCGGTACCTGCCATGCCGCCCGCTTTCAGCGCGTCGGGGTCATTCCTGTCGGGCATGGACGGACGGCCGACGATCGTCGTCGTCAGATAGCTCCGGTCCCCATCCTCGGACCCGTCGAATATCCGCGATTCGAAGAAGGTCGGACCTTTTCGGGCTTTCTCGATGACTTCCAGCATGTGCTCGGCGGGAAATCGGCTGTCGGCCAGCTCGACCGCGCGCCCGGAAGGACCGTCCAGTGTGATCTTCACCTTGCCGTTCTCTTCGGCCGCCGCCCCGCTCACATCCTTGTCGAGCTGGTCATCGGTAAAGGATTTGGTCGCGAATCGGAACTTGCCCGCTGCAAGGTCCTCAAAAGTGAGGCTCTGCTGGTCGGTGACGCGGACCTGCTCGCCGGTATCGACGCGCGTCACGAACCGGAAACTGGTGGTGTAGCCGGCGCATTCGGAGCCCGCGAATTCATAGACCATCCGGCCGCGCATCCCCTCGATACCGGCGCGTTCCGATGCCTCTTTCAGCTCGATGTCATAAACGGCCCGGTGCGGCATCAGCCCTCCGGTGGCCGCCGCATCGGCGCTGCTCGCCATCAGGCCGGTCGCGCCGGCGCTGGCGACAATGGCAACCGCAAACCTCGAGCGAAACATTCATTACCTCCTGTTGGACTGGCCCGCGATGTTATAAGAACACTCTCGGCGAAAGCGAGGCACGCCTTCCCAAATGCCAGATTCTTTTTCCACTTTACAACAAATCCGGGAAACTAGAATGACCGATACCATTGATAATCGCCTGGAAGCCATGGGCATCCATCTTCCGCAGGCGGCGGCGCCAGCCGCAAACTATGTCGCTTATGTCATCAGCGGCAATCTGCTCTATCTGTCCGGCCAGCTTCCGATGGAAAACGGCAAGGTGGCGGTGACCGGAATTGTCGGGGCGGACGTCGATCTCGCCAGCGCCCAGCACGCCGCCGAACTCTGCGCAATCAACATCCTCGCACAGGCGAAATCGGCGCTCAACGGCGACCTCGGACGGATCGTGCGGGTGATCAAGCTCAACGGCTTCGTCGCCTCGGCGCCCGGCTTCACTGAACAGCACCTCGTCATCAACGGCGCGTCAAACCTGATTGCAGGCGTGCTTGGCGAGGCGGGCAAGCATGCCCGCGCCGCCGTCGGCATGGCTTCCCTTCCCTTGAACGCGGCCGTTGAAATCGACGCCATCCTGGAAATCGCCCGATGACCGACCTGTCCTGGCTCACGGCTCAACCGATCGCCCATCGCGGCTTCCACGACATGAACAAGGCAGTCTGGGAAAACACGCTGTCCGCCTTCTCCCGGGCCATCGAGGCAGGTTTTGCGATCGAGTGCGACCTGCAGTTCGTCGCCGACAGCGTTCCCGTCGTTTTCCACGATCACGACCTCGAACGGCTTTGCGGGATCAAGGGCGACGTGCGGGCACGCACGTCCGGCGAACTCGGCCTTCTGACGATCGGTGGCACAGGCGACCGCATTCCAACCCTCAGGCAATTGCTGGCGCTGGTGAAGGGCCGCGTGCCACTCGTCATAGAACTCAAGGGGCGCGAGGGCGACGATGAAGGCTTTGCCGAGACTGTTCTGGAAATCCTTGCCGACTACGAGGGGCCGGTAGCGCTGATGAGTTTCGATCATCACCTGCTGAGGGACCTGAAGAAAGCGGGCTGCCCCTATCCCGTGGGGCTCACGGCCGAAGGCGCAAAGCCCGAGACCTTCTTCGCCCATGAAGAGGCGATGCAACTCGGCCTTGACTTCATCTCTTATTGCGTCGTCCACTTGCCGAACAGCTTCATCTCGGGGCTCAAGGAACGGGGCATTCCGATCATTACCTGGACGGTCAGGGATGAAACCATGCGCGCGCATACCTATACTCATGCGGACCAGATGACCTTCGAGGGCTTCGATCCCCGCGAGGTCGCCAACGCGTGATTGGAGACGCATGACAGGAGCGGTCACCATCCGGATCGAACGGTCCTTTGCCGCTATCGCCCCGGCGCGCTGGGCGGAGCTTGGAGGCGCTGCCCGGCGCAACGGAAACGAAGGCTACAATCCCTTCAATTCCCATGCTTATCTCTCCGCGCTTGAGGAGTCGGGATCGGCAACCGCCGAGACCGGCTGGCTCGGCCATCACCTGCTGATGGAGGATGCCGCCGGGCAGCTGATCGGCGCCATTCCCTGCTACCTGAAGAGCCACAGCCGTGGCGAATATGTCTTCGACCATGGCTGGGCCGATGCCTACGAGCGCGCCGGCGGGCACTACTACCCGAAACTGCAGGCGGCCATTCCATTTACGCCCGCAACCGGTCCGAGGCTGATGGTCGCCGGGGGCAGCGACACGCAGCGAACGCGGGACCTGCTCGCCGCCGGGCTTCGTCAGGTAACCGGCGAGCTCGGCGTCTCATCGGCGCACGTGACATTCCTGGAGGAAGAGGAGCTTGCGGCTTTCGAGGCCAATGGCTTTCTGCATCGTACCGACCAGCAATTCCACTTCCTCAACGCCGGCTATGCCAGCCACGACGAATTTCTGGAGACGCTGGCGTCGCGCAAGCGCAAGGCGTTGAAGAAAGAGCGTCGTGCGGCGCTCGAAAACGGCATCTCGATCGAGTGGCTGACCGGAGCCGACCTGACCGAAGGTATTTGGGATCAATTTTTCGCATTCTACATGGATACCGGCAGCCGCAAATGGGGCCGTCCCTATCTGACCCGGGAATTCTACTCGCTGATCGGCGAGCGCATGGCGGAGGACATTCTGCTGGTGATGGCAAAGCGTGACGGGCGCTATGTCGCCGGCGCCATCAACTTCATCGGCTCGGACGCGCTCTTCGGCCGCCATTGGGGCTGCATCGAAGATCATCCCTTCCTGCATTTCGAAGTCTGCTATCACCAGGCGATCGATTTCGCACTGTCCAGAGGATTGAAGCGAGTCGAGGCGGGGGCACAGGGCGAGCACAAGCTGGCGCGCGGCTATCAGCCGGTCACGACCCATTCGGCACATTTCATCTCCCACCCGGGACTGCGCCGCGCTGTCTCCGATTATCTCGAACACGAACGGCGCGAGATCGAGCGTACTGGCGAGTATCTGAGCGAACATACGCCATTCCGCAAGGGCGAGAGGCAGCAGCGCGACGACGACTAGCATGCGCTTGATCACCACCCGCGCATGGCATTAAGTACGGGCGAAAATCAGGAGACCACCGATGACCAGCCACGCTTACGATCCGAGCAACATCTTCGCCAAGATCCTGAAAGGCGATATCCCTTCTGTGAAAGTTTACGAGGACAACGATACGCTCGCCTTCATGGACGTCATGCCCCAGGCGACCGGCCACCTGCTGGTGATTCCGAAGGCCGCTTCGCGCAATATTCTCGATGCCGATCCGCAGGTGCTCGCGAGAACGATCCCCATCGTGCAGAAACTGGCCATCGCCGCCAAGGAAGCCTTCGATGCTGACGGTGTCTCCGTCGCCCAGTTCAACGAGCTAGCTGCCGGGCAGACCATCTTTCATCTGCATTTTCACATCATACCGCGCCACGAGGGCGCGCCGCTCAAGCCGCATTCCGGTAAGATGGAAGACATCGAAGTGCTCAAGGCCAACGCCGAGAAGATCAAGGCGGCACTCTAGGGATCGAGAAAATACAAGCCCGAGGCCAGGAGGATCAGTGAAGTCGCCACGGCGACGATCACCTTCTGCCCCGAAACGAGGAACACGATGAAGCCGATGCCGGCAGCGCAGAGGCGCAGCCATAGCGGCGACGCTTCAAGACTTCCGGTCGGGAACACGATCAGTTTCGCCGTTACGGCCATGACCAGCGCGGTCGCAACCGCCCTCACCCATTTCAGCGCCTCGGAGTTCTCGTCGAGCCGGTTGCCTGCGAGTACGCCCAGCCAGCGCCAGATATCGGTCGCGAGCCAGCCCGCGACCAAAATGACCCCGTAGACCCAGTATTCGCCCGCCATCAGCTTGCCGCCCCATGTTGACCCGTTTGACCGCGCCGGGAAACGAAGAAGCGGTCGATGAGATAGGCCAGCGTCCCCCCGCCGATACCCGCGATCAGCACGTCGAAACCGGGGACGATCAGGGCGAGCAGCGGCCCAGTCACCACACCGATTACAAAAGCCAGACGAAGCACCGGCTGACGCGACGTCGCCCAGATCGAGGCGAAAAAATAGATCGGCGTCAGGAAGAAGAGTACGCCGGCTACCAGCGGGGGAAATGTCTCGACCAGGCCGTAGCAGACACCGACCAGCGCCGTATTGGTCAGGGTCAGCGTCATGCCGAAGCCGGCGAAATAGGCGGTGCGGTGCTGACGCGGCACCTTGCCGATGTTCTGGGTGGTGAAAACCCAGGCTGTGATAGCGATGAAATGAGACAGAAACAGCAGCAACCACACCGGAGTGCGTGCAGATCTTATCTCCGGCACGAGCGACGCGACCATCGGCATCATCCGTATGGACGAAAGCGAAACGGCGAGAGCGATGGCTGCGACATGGGCGCCGCTCGCAAGCATGCCGGTCAGGATCATCTTGGCCGGCAGCGCCCAGACCATCACGGTCATGAACATCGCCTCGCCGCGGGAAATCCCCGCCTCCAGCGCAAAGGCGGCAAAGCCGACGAAGGACGTCATGAGAATCAGGGCCGGCAGAGAGAAGATGCCGCGCGCGCCGCGAAGAAACCAGCGGGACGGCCCCAGCTCTTCGTTCTCTCGAAGCATCGGAAATTCCGGAAAAGAGGACAATAGGAAGGAAAGGAATGGAGGTGCCGGGCATTACCCGGCACCGTTCCAACGCGGCCTTTTCAGGCCTATTTCTTCTTCGGCACCTTGGGAACGGAACCGCGCTTGCGAGCAGGCGCATCCTCCTTCACCGGTTCGGCGGCGACCTTGGTCTCGGCGGCAGACTTGGCCCTCGCCTTTGTCTTCCGCGGGCTTTTCGCGGCCCCCTCCTCCGCAAGAAGCTCGGTCTCGGGCTTCGGCTTGACCGGGGCTGTATCGGAGAGCGCCTCGAGATCAAGCACCTCCGCGCCGCTCTCATCCTTCTTGACGCCAACCTTCACCACGCCACCCTTCTTCAACTTGCCAAACAGGATCTCATTGGCCAGCGGCTTCTTGATATGCTCCTGAATGACGCGCGCCAGCGGGCGGGCGCCCATCTTCTCGTCGTAACCACGCGTGGCCAGCCATGCGACGGCCTCCTGCGAAAGATCGAAGGTGACATTGCGTTCCGACAGCTGTGCCTCAAGCTGCATGACGAACTTCTGCACGACCTGATGGATGACCTCGGTCGGCAGCGGCGCGAATTGGATCGTCGCATCGAGGCGGTTGCGGAATTCCGGAGTGAAGAGACGATTGAGTGCCTCCTCTTCCTCTCCCGACCGCTTCGACGAGCCGAAGCCGATTGCCGCCTTCGCCCCCTCGCTCGCACCGGCATTGGTGGTCATGATCAGGATGACGTTGCGGAAGTCGATCTTCTTGCCGTTGTGATCCGTCAGCGAGCCGTGGTCCATCACCTGCAGCAGGATGTTGTAGATGTCCGGATGGGCTTTCTCGATCTCGTCCAGCAGCACGACGCTGTGCGGATGCTGGTCGACGCCGTCGGTCAGCAGACCGCCCTGGTCGAAGCCGACATAGCCGGGAGGTGCGCCGAGCAGTCTGGAGACGGTATGGCGTTCCATGTATTCCGACATGTCGAAGCGCAGGAGTTCAACCCCGAGCGAGGCGGCAAGCTGCTTGGCGACCTCGGTCTTGCCGACGCCAGTCGGACCGGAAAAGACGTAGCAACCGATCGGCTTATTGGGCTCGCGCAGGCCCGCACGGGCAAGCTTGATTGCGGTCGACAATGCTTCGATGGCCTTGTCCTGGCCGTAGACCACCGAACGCAGTTCCTTTTCGAGATTGGCCAGCACCATCTCGTCGTCCTTGGAAACGGTCTTGGCCGGGATCCGGGCCATGGTTGCGATAGTTGCCTCGATCTCACGCTCGGTAATCAGCTTTCGGCGCTTGGAAGCCGGAAGCAGCATCTGCGCGGCGCCGGTCTCGTCGATTACGTCAATGGCCTTGTCCGGAAGCTTGCGGTCGGAGATATAGCGCGCCGACAGTTCTACCGCCGACTTGATCGCCTCGTTGGTATAGCGAAGTTTGTGGTAATCCTCGAAATAGGGCTTCAGACCCTTCATGATCTCGATCGCATCCTCGATCGACGGCTCGTTGACATCGATCTTCTGGAAACGGCGAACGAGCGCCCGGTCCTTTTCGAAGAATTGACGGTACTCCTTGTAGGTGGTCGAGCCGATGCAGCGGATCGCGCCGGAAGACAGCGCCGGTTTCAACAGGTTCGACGCATCCATTGCGCCGCCCGAAGTGGCCCCGGCGCCTATCACCGTGTGGATCTCGTCGATGAAGAGCACTGCCCCCGGATAGTCCTCGAGTTCCTTGACGACCTGTTTCAGGCGCTCCTCGAAATCTCCACGATAACGGGTTCCCGCTAGCAGCGTGCCCATGTCGAGCGAGAAGATGGTGGCGTCCTTCAACGCGTCCGGCACCTTGCCTTCGACGATGCGCTTGGCCAGGCCTTCGGCAATTGCGGTCTTGCCGACGCCGGGATCGCCAACATAGAGCGGATTGTTCTTGGAACGTCGGCAGAGGACCTGGATCGTGCGGTTGACCTCGCTATCGCGGCCGATCAGGGGATCGATACGGCCGCTCTTCGCCTTCTCGTTGAGGTTGACGCAATAGGCCTTGAGTGCTTCCTGCTTAGTCTTGCCGGGGCCTTCCTCCTGCTCTCGGGCCTGCTTTGCCTCGCCGTCGCCTTCCTCGGCGCCGCGGGGGCTGCGCACCTGGGAGGCGCCGGGTCGCTTGCCGATACCATGAGAGATGTAGTTCACCGCATCATAGCGGGTCATTTCCTGTTCCTGCAGGAAAAAGGCGGCATGACTTTCACGTTCGGCAAAGATTGCGACGAGCACATTGGCGCCGGTCACCTCCTCGCGGCCCGACGACTGGACATGGATGACCGCGCGCTGGATCACGCGCTGGAATCCCGAAGTGGGCTTGGAATCCTCGTCATAGCCAGTCACGAGATTGGCAAGGTCGTTGTCGACATAGTCGGTGACCGTCTTGCGCAGCACGTCGAGATTGACATTGCAGGCGCCCATGACCGCCGCCGCGTCGGCATCGTCGATGAGGGCGAGCAGCAGATGCTCGAGCGTCGCATATTCGTGATGCCGCTCGTTAGCGTAAGTCAGTGCCTGATGCAGCGCCTTCTCGAGGCTTGGAGAAAATGTTGGCACGTCAGATCCTCACTTCTTTTCCATCACACATTGCAGCGGGTGCTCATGCTGCCGGGCGAAATCCATAACTTGGCTTACCTTGGTTTCGGCGACTTCATAGGTGAAGACACCGCACTCCCCGACCCCATGATTGTGCACATGCAACATGATCCGGGTGGCGGCCTCCCTGTCTTTCTGGAAGAAACGCTCCAGAATGTGGATCACGAATTCCATGGGCGTATAGTCATCGTTGAGCAACAGTACCCGGTAGAGGTTGGGCTGCCTCGTCTTCGGCTTTGTGCGCGTGATCACCGAGGTGCCCCGATTGGCATTTCCCCCGTCACGCTGCTGCTGCATGAAGACCGGCTTGGCGATCATTTCAGTTCATTCTCCAGTTGTCCGGCCGATTTGCCGATGACACTTGGCACCGGACGAACACTCAGCACAGTAAGGTAGTTCTTATTTTGGTGATTTTAAGCCCCCCGTCGACGAGTGCAAACAGAATTGCAGCATCGGCGCCGGAAGGAGCTACAAAAGAGGGGACAGTCTATATCACGATCACGGAATCGCAAAACCGGCCGTATGGAATACGACCGGTCTCGAGAATACTGCCAGACTGAATCAGATGCCGCAAGCCCGGTTCAGGCAGCGGAAGAGACCGGCGCGCTGGTCGGTTTGGCGCCTTTGGCCATCGGAGCCTCGTAGGGCTTGTACACGGTCTTGGCGAGGTCGGCATACATTTCGGTCATCTTGGTCGCTTCCGATACGAAGCCCTCATAGGAAGACTTCATGAAGCCCGACTGCAATTCGAGCGCCTTTTCGATGCTCTTTGCGCCTGCGAGGCTCTCCATGAAGGCGGCAGCATCCTGAAACGACTTCTTGGAAAACTCGGTAGCTTCGGTGGCGATCGCCTGGTAGCCCTTTGCGATCTCCGAATAGTTCTTCAGCACGGCGTCCATGGCTTCCTTGCCCTTCTGGTTTGCTTCCTCGAAATTGATCATGCCGGCGCTCCTTCAGTTCGATTTCGATGCGAGTTTACATAGCATGCGCACAATTTTTGTCAATTGATTTGCGCATCGCACAATCGCGTTATAGTTGTATTTCACGATATAAATAAAGCCGGCCATAACCTGGCCGACCGTCCCGCACTGAAAGAATGAATATATATCAGCTACCGCACAACCAGCAGATTAGAGATCCACGTCCAGGATCGCCATGGAAAAGTTGTAGGAGAGGTCGCCGTCCTCATCATCACGGAACACCACGCCCAGAAATTCGTCGCCCAGATAGACTTCCGCGGAGTCGTCCTTGCGCGGACGCGCCTTCACGACCATGGACGGATTGAACATGCGCTTGAAATAGGCGTCGAGTTTCTTGATCTCATCAGGCTTCACAGCAATTCTCCATCGGCGATTCAAATTCGGGCCGCTTGTCGCATGGGCACTCGGACAATGTAAAGACGCCAAGAACAATCTTGCCGTCTTTCGGCCAATCCCGATGGTCGAATGCGGGCGAACGTTCTTGCAGCGCAAGCCCCAACCGGCTCCACGATCACCCAGTCTCGCTTTCTCAGTCGTCGGCAGTGAGCATCTGATCCATCGAACGTGACGGCTCGGCGCAACCCGCCTCGCCGACCACGCGCGCCGGAACGCCGGCAACGGTCGAGCCGCTCGGCACGGGCTTCAACACAACTGAACCGGCGGCGATGCGCGAGCAGCAGCCGACCTCAATATTGCCGAGCACCTTGGAGCCGGCGCCGATCATCACACCATCGCCGATCTTCGGGTGACGGTCGCTGCCCTCCTTGCCGGTGCCGCCAAGGGTGACCCCGTGAAGGATCGATACATTGTCACCGATCCGTGCCGTTTCACCGACGACAAGACCCGTGGCATGGTCCAGGAAAATGCCCTTGCCGATGCGCGCGGCCGGATTGATATCCGTCTGGAAGACGCTGGACGAGCGGCTCTGCAGGTAGAGCGCGAAGTCGTAGCGCCCCCGGTTCCAGAGCCAATGAGCCAAACGATGGGTCTGGATTGCGTGGAAGCCCTTGAAATAGAGCACCGGCTCCATGAAGCGCGTGCAGGCGGGATCGCGGTCATATACGGCCTGTATATCGACCCTCAGGACAGAGCCCCATTCCGGCCAGTCGCGCAGCATTTCATCAAATGTCTGGCGCAACAGGATGGCCTGCAAATCCGGATGATCGAGACGCTCACAGATGCGATAGATGACGCAATCTTCCAGCGAACGATGATTCAGAACCGTCGAGTACAGAAACGCCGCAAGCAACGGGTCGTGCTCGGCCGCCGCGCGCGCTTCCTGTCGAAGGCTATCCCAGATCGGGTCCATCGATTTTATGTGCTCGCCATGGAGGATTTCTGTCTTTGCGGCCATCGCCGGTCTCCTCGTTTCCTTCGGGATGACATTATATAGTCTATCCTTGATTCAAACTAAATGGGCCGGACAGGATGAAACGCACATGTGAATTCGCCGACGGAGGAATCCGCGCCGCCAGCCAGGCCGGTATCGGGCTCCTGATCCTCGACAATCCGGCACGCAAGAACGCGATCACGGCGGCCATGTGGAGGGCGATACCGGAGGCCATCCATTGGCTCTGCGGCGAGGCGCAAACCCGCGCCATTATCCTGACCGGATCAGGAAACCGCGATTTCAGCGCCGGTGCCGACATCTCTGAATTTCCCCGCGTGCGCAAAGACACCGCGACCGCACGCCAGTACGAGGCAGAAAACAGCGCCGCATTCGCCGCCGTCCGCAATGCACGCGTACCGGTGATCGCAGCAATCCGGGGCATTTGCTATGGTGGAGGATTCGGACTGGCAGCAGCCTGCGATCTCAGGATTGCCGACGAGAGCGCGGCATTCGCGGTTCCGGCGGCCCGGCTCGGCCTTGCCTATCCGGCCGATGCCATACAGGACTTCGCCCTGTCACTCGGGGAGCAGCTGGCCCGCAAGGCGCTCTATACGGGGGCACCGATTCGTGCCGCCGAACTTGCCGGAAGCGGATTCCTGATCGAGACTACCGATCCCGAAGCGCTCGACGCGACGGCACTCTCGCTTGCCGAAACCATCGCCGCCAATGCACCGCTTTCCGTCCAGGCCTCGAAACTCGCGTTTCGGGCCACGGCGCAGAACGACGACGATCTCCTGCGCGAGGCCGAGGTGATCGGCGCCTCGACCTTCGACAGCGCCGACTATGCCGAGGGCCGAGCAGCCTTCGCCGAGAAGCGCAGACCCGTGTTCACCGGGCAGTGATCAGAAGAGCGCGCTCAGTGGCGCCCGATCTCGCGATAGAAGGCCAATACCGCGTTCTTGAACACCTTATCGCCGACGGCGAGCATGTGATCCCGGTTCGGGATGTCAACCGCCCGAGCATCCGGCATCAGGGCCGCAAGTTCCTGGGGCGAGCCCGCGATATCATCCTTGGTCCCGACCGCGATCAGGGTGGGTGCATCGACGCGGGCGATATCGGCACGATCGACTAGAACGCGGGATGCCTGAATACAGGCCGCAAGGGCGAAACGGTCGCTGCGGGTCTGGTCGGCAAAAGCCCGAAACATCCGGCCGCGCTCATGAGTGACATCGGAGAGCGAAGGCGCCAGCAGGGCGTCTGCGATCGGATCCCAGTCGCCGACGCCGTCGCAAAGGCCAATTCCCAGACCGCCGAAGACCAGCGAGCGAACGCGGTGGGGGTGCTCCAGCGCGAGAAACGCGGATATGCGCGCGCCCATCGAATAGCCCATGACATCGGCCTGGTCGATGCGCAGGTGGGTCAGAAGCGCGGCAGCATCGGCAGCCATGCGCGAGGGGTGGTAGGCTTCCGGCTCATGCGGGCGGTCGCTGGCACCATGGCCACGATTGTCGATGGCGATGACCCTGTAGCCCGCCTCGCCCAGGGTTTTCAGCCAACCTGGATGCACCCAATTGACGCTCGCCGTCGAAGCGAAGCCGTGAATGAGAAGAATCGGCGCGCCGGAGGGATCGCCCGCGTCGAAATAAGCCAGCTGTAGCCCGTCGTGGTAGAAGAAGGAGAAAGCCGGCGCATTGAGGTTCATTGCTACTGTCCGTATCGTTTACAGATTCCCCGCACCTTATTTGAAAGGGTGAGCGCGTTCAAAGCCGCGGACATCGATTTTCTGTGGGTCCGGGCGACGTTTGTCTCTACACATTTCCGGTGAAGGCGGATAATGTCCGCCGCGACGACAAAGGCATTCGGAGAGACACATGGCCGGGCACACCATTCCACACTTCCAGAACGACGGCGGACACCGCGTCATCGAGATCGGCGTGAAGGAGTTCATGTGCACGGGCGCGTCGGTTCCCTTCGACCATCCGCATATCTTCATCGACATGGGGCACGACGACGATAAGGTCTGCTCCTACTGCTCGACGCTTTACCGCTACAACCCCTCTCTCAAGGCAGAGCAGACGAACCCGCCGGGCTGCGTCTTCCACGTCAAGGCGGCCTGAGCGGCGAACTCTCAACGATCGGCGAAGCCATGTCCATCAAGACCGCCGCCATCATCGGAGCCGGGATGGCGGGTCTGACGGCCGGCCTTTCGCTCGCCCGCCATGGTATCCGTTGCGACATTCTCGAACAGGCGCCTCAGCTTGGCGAAGTCGGCGCCGGCCTGCAGATTTCCCCCAACGCATCGCGCATCCTCGACGAACTCGGTGTACTGGCCGAAATCGAATCCCACTGGCTTGAGCCGGAGGAAATACGGCTCGTCTCCGGAACTTCGCTGAAACGGCTAGCGGCCGTGCCTGCGGGAACCTTTGCGCGCGAACGCTGGGGCGCGCCATATGGAGTCCTTCACCGCTCGACCCTGCAGCAGGCTCTTCTGGCAGCGGTGCTTCACAACCCACTGTGCCGGCTCCATCTTGGTTGCCGTGTAGAGACGGCGGACCCGGCGACTGCCGAACGTCTCACAGGAACCTGCCCCGACCTCATCATCGGGGCCGATGGCGCGTGGTCCAATACGCGGTCCGAGATCGAGGGCAGCCCGAAGGTCGCCTTTTCCGGCAATGTTGCCTGGCGGTTCACGATTCCCCGGAAAGACGCCCCGACCTTCCTCGACCCGAGAAACGTGACAGCCTTCCTCGGGCCCAGGACCCACATGGTCTGCTACCCGCTGAAAGAGATCGATGGCTTCAACATCGTTGCCATTGCGACGGGGATCAGCCCAGGCGAAAGCTGGTACACCGAGGGAAGCGAAGCTCAGAAGGCATTGCTCCTGCGGCAGTTTCACGATTGGAACGAGGCGATACTCCACGTGCTTCGCTCCGCTACAAAAGCAAACTACTGGCCGCTCTATCAGGCCGGGTCGGGACGCTGGCAGAATGGCCGCGACACGGTGCTGATCGGCGACGCCGCCCACGCGATGATGCCCTTCGCCGCCCAAGGCGCGGCCATGGCGATCGAGGACGCCTTCGAGCTTGCAGGACTGGTAGCCACCTATCCCCTGCCCCAGGCACTCGGCGCCTATGAAACGCAGCGGAAGGAACGCGCGGGCCGTGTCCGAGACCGGGGTGCCTTCAACAAGTTTGCCTATCATGCCCGTGGCCCGGTCCGCCTCGGACGCGATATCGTGCTCGCGCTGCGCTCGCCGCAGAGCCTCGCTTCAGATCTCGACTGGCTCTACGGCTATCGCGCAAAGGGCTGACCTCAAGCCGCCGTTGCAGCCGCAAATCCGCGCTCGAGGTCGCTGACGATATCCTCAATGCTTTCCAGCCCAATCTGCAGCCGGATGACCGGCCCCTCTGCGGGCGCCTTGCGGATCTTGCGGTCATCGAGATTGACCATCACCGCAAGGCTTTCATAACCGCCCCAGGAATAGCCGAGACCAAATAGAGACAGCGCGTCAAGGAAGGCCCGTGCCTTCGGCTTGAATGTTTCAGCGCCATGCGCCGCAAGGACGAAAGAGAAAATGCCGCTCGCGCCCTTGAAGTCCCGTTTCCACAGATCGTGACCGGGGAAGCTCGGCAGTGCAGGATGCAAAACCCTGGCGACGTCCTCGCGGCCCTCGAGCCACCGGGCGACCGCAAGGGCGCTCCTGTTGTGATGTTCAAGACGAAGGTTCATCGTGCGCAGGCCGCGCAGGATCATATAGGAATCGTCCGGCGACCCGCAGATGCCGAGCGTGATGTTGGCTTCTTTCAACCGCTCCCAATGGGCAGCGTTGGCGGAAACCGTGCCCATCAGGATGTCGGAATGGCCGGAGGGATATTTCGTGGCGGCGTGGATTGAGATGTCGACGCCGAAGTCCAGCGGCCGAAAATAGAGCGGGGTGGCCCAGGTATTATCCATGGTCACAACGCAACCATGCTGATGCGCGGCATCGGCAATTGCCCGAATATCCTGCATCTCGAAGGTGTTGGAGCCCGGCGCCTCGGTATGCACCAGTCTGGTGTTCGGCCGGATCAGAGCCTCGATCCCTGCGCCGACCGCCGGATCGTAATATTCAACAGTCACGCCCAGCCTTGCCAGCATGGTATCGCAGAAGTGACGGCAAGGACCGTAAACCGAATCGACAATCAGCGCGTGATCCCCCGCCGACAGAAAAGCCAGAAAGGGCACGGTGATGGCCGCCAGTCCCGACGGCACCAGAATCGTGCCGGCGGAACCTTCAAGCTCGTCTATCGCTTCGCAAAGCGCGTCGGTCGTCGGCGTGCCGCGAGTTCCGTAGGTGTATTTCTGGGCGCGGGTCTCCATCGTGTGTACGTCCGGAAACAGGACCGTCGATGCATGAACAACCGGCGGATTGACGAACCCGTGGAAGCTCGAGGGGTCATGGCCGATATGGCACAACCGTGTGTCTGTGCCGGCGGCGGCCAGCATCTCTTTCCTGTCTCTCATGAGTTGTGAGGCCTTTCATGGCGGAGTTCGAAACGTGAATTTTTGAAGCCGCGACGGGACAAGGTCAAGTCACGAATTCGCATGTCCTTGCCGTGCCGGCTTGCCAGTCAAACCGATTTGGGCAGGTTCTTTTTTCATTAAAAACGGGGGGGGCGCAGGATTTTATGCCTGTTTTTGAAGCGCAATTGGCATTTTGCCGCTTTTCGCCTCAAATCTTGGCGTGAACACTTGACCATGCGGCCATTTAAGACTGTGATAGCCACGCTCGCACCGGGAGGGACGCGGGCCGACGGATGGATGCGATCGTTTTTCGGCGCCGCCGTCGCGTTCAAGAGACAAAAGATAAAGGTTGGGAAATATGAACAAGAAGCTCTTGTCAGCCGCTGTGGGCGCTGCGGTTCTGGGATTTGGCGCACCGGCCGCTCTTGCTGGCACTCTCGATGACGTAAAGGCCAAAGGGTTCGTCCAGTGCGGCGTGAACTCAGGCCTCGCCGGTTTCGCTTCGCCTGACGCCCAGGGTAACTGGACCGGCTTCGACGTCGACTATTGCAAGGCGATCGCCGCCGCAGTCTTCGGCGACGCGACCAAGGTGAAATATACGCCGACCAGTGCCAAGGAGCGCTTCCCGGCGCTGCAGTCTGGGGAAGTTGACGTGCTCGCCCGCAACACCACTTGGACGATCAACCGCGACACCGCGCTCGGCTTCAACTTCCGTACAGTCAACTACTTCGACGGCCAGGGCTTCATGGTTCCAAAGAAACTGAACGTGAAATCCGCGCTCGAACTCTCCGGCGCCGCCGTCTGCGTACAGACCGGCACGACTACCGAACTGAACCTCGCCGACTACTTCAAGGCCAACAACCTCGAGTTCAAGCCGGTGGTTTTCGAGAAGCTTGAAGAGGTCAACGCGGCCTACAACTCGGGCCGTTGTGATGTCTATACGACCGACCAGTCTGGCCTCTATTCGATCCGCCTGACGCTATCGAACCCCGACGACCACATGGTGTTGCCGGAAATCATCTCCAAGGAGCCTCTGGGACCGGCCGTGCGTCAGGGTGACGACCAGTGGTTCGACATCGTTTCGTGGACACACTACGCGCTGGTACAGGCCGAGGAATTCGGCATCACTCAGGCAAATGTCGACGAAATCAAGTCGACAACCACCAACCCTGACATCAAGCGCTTCCTCGGCGCCGAGGCCGACTCCAAGATCGGAACCGACCTCGGGTTGACCAACGACTGGGCCTACAACATCATCAAGGGCGTGGGCAATTACGGCGAGGTCTTCGAGCGCAACATCGGCGCAAATACGCCGCTGAAGATCGAACGTGGTCTCAATGCGTTGTGGACCAAGGGCGGCCTTCAATACGCAATGCCGATCCGGTAAGCATCGCGTTCAAGAGTTTGGGAAGGCGGCGCACACGCCGCCTTTCTCACAAACAAAGAAGAAATACCCCGAAAAGGGGAACAGGGGACAGGGCTAGCATGGCAGTTGACGCTATCAATCCGTCAGGTGGGGACCGATCCTTTCGGTCATTGATCTACAATCCGAAAGCCCGCGGCATATTCTTCCAGGCGATTACGCTTGCGCTTTTTGCGGCCGCTGTCTGGTGGATCGCGTCCAATACCGCGGAAAACCTTGCACGGTCGAATACGGCTTCGGGATTCGGTTTTCTGAAGGGGCGCGCCGGCTTCGATCTCGGCCAGTCGCTCATCGACTATTCCAGTGATTCGACCTACGGCCGCGCGCTCGTAGTCGGGCTTCTCAATACCCTGCAGGTGGCTATCGCGGGCATCATCACGGCCACGATCATCGGTTTCCTGGTCGGGATCGGGCGACTGTCGCACAACTGGCTGATTGCCAAGCTGTGCACCGTCTATGTTGAGGTGTTCCGCAACATCCCGCCGCTGCTCGTGATCTTCTTTTGGTATTCCGGCGTACTTTCGGTCTTGCCGCAGCCGCGGGATTCGATTGCGCTGCCCTTCGGCTCTTTTCTCAACAACCGCGGGCTGGCCTTCCCCAAGCCCATCGCAGGCGACCTGTTCTGGCTTACGCTCATAGCGATCATCATCGCCATCATCGCTGTCGTCATGACTAACCGCTGGGCACTGAAGCGCCAGATGGCGACGGGCCAGTCTTTCCCGCGACTATGGCCGTCGATCGCGATTCTGTTTGGCCTGCCGCTCCTCGTCTTCCTCTTTACCGGCATGCCGCTATCGTTCGACTATCCGGTCGCGGGCAAGTTCAACCTTTCCGGCGGTTCCGTGGTCGGTCCCGAATTCATTTCGCTCTATCTCGCGCTCTCCTTCTATACGGCTTCCTTCATCGCTGAGGTGGTGCGCGCCGGTATCCGCGGCGTCGCCAAAGGGCAGACAGAAGCGGCGGCGGCGCTCGGCCTGCAGCCTGGCAAGATCACCCGGCTCGTCGTCGTACCGCAGGCGATGCGCATCATCATTCCGCCGCTCACCAGCCAATATCTCAATTTGACGAAGAACTCGTCGCTCGCCGTCGCGATCGGCTTCGCCGATCTCGTCGCCGTCGGCGGCACGATCCTCAACCAGACCGGCCAGTCCATCGAGGTGGTGCTGATCTGGATGATCGTCTATCTGACGCTGTCAATCGCCACTTCGATCTTCATGAACTGGTTCAACGCCAAGATGGCACTGGTGGAGCGCTAAGACATGGCCGCAACGTCACACGCCTTCGTGCGCACCGAAATGCTTACGGCGAAGCAGGCGCCGACGAACCAGCACGGCATCGCCCACTGGGTCCGCGTGAACCTGCTGGCAACGCCGAAGGATATGATCCTGACCGCGATCGCCGCGCTGCTG
>JBAYTX010000008.1:0-122511 GCA_041675415.1 Rhizobium sp.
CGCTGTCGCGCACGCTCACCTCGGCTGAAATCCCGCTCGGTGTGCTCACCGCCCTGATCGGCGCGCCGGTCTTTGCGGTGCTCTTGCGCAAGCATTTCAAGGAGGCGAACCGCCCATGATCGGCCTCAAACAGGCATCCGTCGCCTTCGGTCAGCGCACGCTGTTCAAGGATATCAGCTTTTCAGTTCCGGTCGGCCGCTCCATGGCGATCCTCGGGCCTAACGGCCGTGGCAAGACCACGCTTCTGCGCGCGCTACTCGGCTTCCAGCCGCTGGCATCGGGCACGCGCCATGCACCGAAGGTCGCCGGCTATGTGCCGCAGCACGGCGCCTCGCAGGCGAAGCTTTCCGGCCTCGACGTCGTCGTCATGGGCCGCGCCGTGCAGCTCGGCCTGTTCGGCCAGCCGTCGGCCGCCGACCGCGAGGCGGCGGAAGCAGCGCTCGTCCAGGTCGGCGCCTGCTCGCTCGCCAACCTGCGCTACGACCGAATGTCGGGCGGCCAGCGGCAGATGGTGCTGATCGCCCGGGCGCTCGCCACCGGCTCTCCTGTGCTGGTGTTCGACGAGCCGACCTCGGCGCTCGATCTCGGCAACCAGGCGAAGACGCTGGAGCTGCTCGATACGCTGCGGCTCCGGCGCGACTTCGCCATCATCTTCACCACCCACGACCCCAACCACGCGCTGGCGGCGGCCGACGACGTCCTGCTGATGATGCCGGGCGGCGGCGAGATCCACGGCCCGGTTTCGGACATGATCGAGCCGGACAAGCTCTCCGAGCTCTATGGCGTGCCGATGCGCTGGGTAGACGTCAACGGACCCACGGGCGAGACCAGACGGGCGATCCTGCCCGCCTTCGCCGGAATTGAGGCAGCATGAGCACGATCTATCTGAAATCCGCCTATGGCAAACCGTCGCCGGGCATCATCGAGGCCGCCGCGCGCGGCGAGGCCGTCATCGTCGAGCAGGCCGAGCTCTCGCCGGAAATCCTGTCGGCGCATACCGGCCTGATCACCGGCCAGCAGCTCGACCAGGACGCCATGCTCAAGCTGAAGCCGGCGCTGGAGGCCTTTCTCGACCGCGGCGGGCGCTGGTTCTTCAACGGCCATATGGTGCGCCCGCTCGTCGACGGCATGGCGCAGTACCGGCCGATCGCAGAGCCCAAGCGGGCCGACTTCGACCTTGCCGCTATCAACCCGCATCCGATCTATGGCGGTATCGAGCTGAAGAAGCTGGAGACCAATAAGGGCGTCGCCGGCTTCTACGGCCGCGGCTGCAATCCGCTGCCCGAAGGCGCCGTGGCCGTCAACGGCCTGGGTTCTGCGAAGGTGCCGGTCGACTGGGTCTGGGCGAGGCCGAAGGGCGGGCGGATCTTCTCGCATGCCGGCAACGACCTCGCCGGCATGGGGCTCGAATGGGGACTGGCGCCGGAGCTTTCGGCGCGCATCCTCGCCTGGACGAATGGCGGGCCGTGCTTCGATCCCTGGCCAAAGAGTCCGGCGCGTCCGGCCGACACGCTGCCGCTGGCGGAGCCGGAGGACTATCGCGGGCTTCGCACCTCCAGCCGCTCCGGCCGGCGGATTGTCGCCCCTTCCTCCGGCACCTACTACAATATCCGCAGCCTCGAAGGCCCGCGCTATACCGCCGTCTTCGACGTGATCTGCACGCCGGAACAGCTTGGCGATGTGCTGCGGCCGGATGACATTCTCTGGGTCCCGTGCCGCACGCCGGCGCAGCGGATGATCGCCCAGAAAGACATCGTCGCCAGCCATCTGGACGCCGGCGGAACCGTCGTCGCGCTCGGCGAGAGCCGCTCCGATCTCTGGCTGCCGGCCGTCCAGTTCACCGAGACGCCGACGAACTGGTGGTGGTGGCTCGACCCCTCGGCTGATCTCGGCGTGCGCGTGACCGAGGCGGCCGCCGCCCATCCGTTGATGCAGGGCATCGGCGACAAGGAAGCGACCTGGCACCTGCACGGCTGGTTCGTTCCGCCGCAGGGTGCCACCGTTCTTGCCCGCGACGGCGAAGGCCGGCCGATCCTCTACGAGGACAAGGCGTCGACGCCCGGCACCATGATCCTCTCCTCGCTCGATCCGATGTTCCACCACGGTTCGCATTTCATGCCGGCGACGACGCGCTTCCTCGACCGGTTCGTTCCCAACCTGAAGGCCTATGCCCATGTCTAATTCAATCACCGTCCTCGATGACGGTCAGCCGATCAGCTTCACCTTCGACAACATCAACGCCTATCACGGCGGCGGCTTTCCGGGCGGCGTCGCGCATGCGCTGAAAGCCATGCAGGCGGCCTTTCCGCTTCTGTCGCCCACGCCGCTGGAGCGGCGCGAGGTCGAGATCGTCACCGCCTTTTCCGGCCATGGCGGGCGCGATGCGCTGGAAATGGTCACCCGAGCGCTGACCGACGGGCGGCTCACCATCGACAAGTCGATCGGCGGAACCCACGTGATCAACGATCCGCCCGGCCCTTACGTCTTCCGCTTCAGCTATCGCGGCAAGACGGCTGAAGCCGTGATCAAGCCCGGACATGTGAAGGAGGAATTCATCACGCTCGGCGCCAAGCCCGACAAGACCCCCGACGAGATCGTCCGGCTCGAGGAACTGAAGGCCGAAATGGCCTATCGCCTGCTGCCGCTTCCCGGCGGCGAGGTCTATGCGGTCAGGTTGATCTGAGGGGCCAACGCCTGCAAGTCACCTTACCGCTTGCGTGGCAGGACGGCTTCAGCCACACAATCCTCCTGGCATCGGGGCGCATGGGAAATTTCCGCCTTGATAGGTCCGTCCCGCCCCTCTATCTCTCGAAGGAACGCCCGATTTCTCCCGAACAGAGAAGGCCCTGCCCTTGCCCGTCTTTTCCAATCTGCCAAAGCCGCCCGCCGCCGAGAAGAAGCCCGTCTCCGACACCCGCCACGGCATCACCCGTACCGACGACTATGCCTGGATCCGGGCCGAGAACTGGCAGGCGATGTTCAAGGATCCGAGCCTGCTCGATCCGGAGCTTCGCAAGCATCTGGAGGCCGAGAACGCCTATATGGAAGCGGCGATGGCAGACACGAAAGAGCTGCAGGAGACGCTCTTCGCCGAGATGAAGGGCCGCATCAAGGAAGACGATTCATCCGTGCCGATGAAGGACGGACCCTTCGCCTATGGTACCGCCTTCGTCACCGGCGGCGAGCAGCCGCGCTATTTCCGAATCCCGCGGGACGGCGACCACAAGGACGAGAAGCACCGCCAGCTTTTGCTCGACGGCGACAAGGAAGCCAAGGGCAAGGATTATTTCCGCCTGGCAGGGCTCGACCACACGACCGACCATGCCTTCGGCATCTGGGGCTATGACGACAAGGGGTCGGAATATTTCACGCTCCGGGTGCGCGACCTTGCAACCGGCGAGGATTTGCCCGACGTGATCGAGAACACCGGCGGCGGTGGCGCCTGGGCGCCCGACGGCAAGAGCTTCTTCTACACGCTCCAGGACGACAATCATCGTCCTTCCAAGGTGTTCCACCATGTGATCGGCTCGCTGCAATCGGAAGACCGGCTGGTCTACGAGGAGAAGGACCACGGCTTCTTCATGGGCGTCGGCGGCTCGCTGCTCGACGACTTCATCTATATCGACATTCACGACCATGAGACCTGCGAATACCGCATTCTCTCCACGAAGGATCTTTCCGCCGAGCCGAAGCTGGTGGCCGAACGGGTTGAGGGCGTGGAGTATTCGATGGCAGAGGGCGGCGACGTCTTCTTCATCCTCACCAATGACGGCGGCGCCAAGGACTTCAAGATCATGGAGGCGCCGGTCACAGCGCCGGGTAAGGAAAACTGGAGGCAAGTGGTTTCCCATGAGCCGGGGCGCCTCATCCTCAACCACATGGCTTTTGCCCGCCACCTGGTCTGGCTGCAACGCCGCAACGGCCTGCCGGAAATCATGATCCGCGACCGCAAGACCGGCGAGGAGCACGCCATCGCCTTCGCCGAGGAGGCCTATGCGCTCGGCCTCCAGGGCGCTGCCGAATACGACACCGACGTCATCCGCTTCTCCTATTCGTCGATGACGACGCCCTCCCAGCTCTTCGACTACGACATGGCGACCCGCGAACGCGTGCTGCTGAAGACCCAGGAAGTGCCCTCCGGCCACAATGCGGAGGACTATGTCACCCGCCGCGTCTTTGCCACGGCCCATGACGGCGCAAAGGTGCCGGTCACGCTGCTCTACCGCAAGGATACGAAACTCGATGGCTCCGCGCCCTGCCTGCTCTACGGCTACGGCGCCTACGGCATCTCGATTGCCGCCGGCTTCAACACCAATTGCCTGTCGCTCGCCGACCGCGGCTTCGTCTACGCCATCGCCCATATCCGCGGCGGCAAGGACAAGGGCTTCCAATGGTACGAAGACGGCAAGATGGAAAAGAAGGTCAACACCTTCAAGGACTTCATCGCCGCCGCCGACCATCTGGTGAAGGAGGGCTTCACGTCTTACGACCGGATCATCGCCGAAGGCGGATCGGCCGGCGGCATGCTGATGGGGGCGGTCGCCAACATGGCGCCGGAGAAATTCGCCGGCATCATCGCCGCCGTGCCCTTCGTCGACGTGCTGAACACCATGCTGGATGACACCCTGCCGCTCACCCCGCCGGAGTGGCCCGAATGGGGCAACCCGATCGAATCGGCGGAGGAATACCGCTGGATCGCCGCCTACAGCCCCTATGACAATGTCGGGCAAAAACCCTATCCGCCGATCCTGGCGCTGTCAGGCCTCACCGATCCGCGCGTGACCTATTGGGAGCCGACCAAATGGGTGGCGAAGCTGCGGGAGAACACGACCAGCACGGCGCCGATCCTGCTCAAGACCAACATGGCCGCCGGCCATGGCGGCAAGTCCGGGCGCTTCCAGCGGCTGGAGGAAATCGCCTTCGAATACGCCTTCGCCGTGAAGGTGGCGGGGAAGATGTGAGGGGGTAACTCAGGCTCTCCGTCACGCCGACATCGAGCGCGGGGCGGCGGTCAGCCGGCCCTCAGCCACTCCATGACCCTCTTCACCGCCGGCCGCTCGGCCATGCGGTTGCGGTGGTCCAGCACCTTGGGGAAACGGGCGGGATCGACGCCATCCGATTCCAGCCAGCCGGCAATGGTGAAAAGATAGGGATCGGCGATCGTATACCGGTCGCCCATGACCCAAGGGCCGGCGAGCATCTTCGTCTCGATCAGCGCGAAGCAATCACCCATGTTCTTCGGCACCTTCAGCTTCATGGATTCGATTGCCTCCGGGTCGTCCGACCAGCGGCTGCCGCGCGGCCGATGCGCATGCGCGACATGGACGGTGGAGCAAAGATAGCTGTTGAAGGACTGGAGCCGCGCAAATTCGAAGGCGTCGTCCATCGGCGCCAGATCCGCCTCCGGAAAGGCATGGGCGATATAGGCCAGGATCGACGGTGTTTCCGTCAGGATGCCGCGGTCGGTAGCGAGCGCCGGGACGCGGGATTTCGGATTGATCGCCAGGAATTCCGGCTGATGCTGCGCACCCCTGGAGAGGTCGACGCGTTCGGCGGCATAGGGGGCACCTGCCTCCTCCAGCGCGATATGCGAGGCAAGCGAGCAGGATCCCGGCGCGACATAGAGTTTCAGCATGCGTGTATCTCCCGACTTCGGATTGCCATTGAGTAGCAGGCCAGCATGGCTCCCGCCAGATCGACAGGGGAACATTCACGCAGTTTTGCTGTTCACCTTTTTGTGCATACTGCGTTGGAAACCTCTGATAACCGAGGCCAGGCCGAATGAACGTACATGTCGCCCTGATCCGCGCCGTCAATGTCGGCGACGCCGGAAAACTGCCGATGGCGGAGCTGAAGGCGCTTTGCGAAGGCCTCGGCTTTACCAATGTCTCGACCTTCATCCAGAGCGGCAACGTCATCTTCCGCGACGGCGGCGATGCGGCCGATATCACAGCCCGCCTCGACGCGGCGTTGGCCGAACGGCTGGGCAAGCCGCCCGGCGTTTTCCTGCGCCGGCCCGACGAGCTGGCCGCGATCCTCGACGCCAATCCCTTCGCTTCCATGGAGCCCAACCGGGTATTGGTCAGCTTCTTCGCGGAAGCTGTTCCCGACGATGCGCTTCACGGCCTCGTCGCACCCGACGGCGAGGAGGTGGTGGCCCTCGGTCGCGAGATCTTCGTCCACTACCCCATCGGGTCCGGACGCTCGCGCCTCAAGCTACCCATCCTGAAGGCCGGCACCTCGCGCAACATCAACACCGTCGCCCGGCTCGCCGAACTCGCGGGCGCCATCGAAGGGGCTTGAGCGATTGTCTCCCGCCCCCTGCCGGCCGGGGTGCAGATATGGCATCATCCCGCATCAGGGATAGCCGAGAGCGAGGGCCGGGCATGTCGACAATCATTCCGCTTCTGGCGCTCGGCGCCGTCATCGTGGTGCTCGTCGCCTCGGTTTGGTCGATCCGCCGGCCGAAGGGGCCGTGGCAGCCGCCCTATCCGCTGATCGACGCAACGGAGGAGGAGATGGCGCGGCGGGCGGCGGAGTTGCGCGACCGGCTTTCGCGCGAGCCCTTCGGCACGGCCCTTGCGACCGCGCTATGGCGGCGGTTGGCCTCGGTCAAGGACGATGAAGGGCTGATCCTTGAATTTCATCGCGACTTCTGCGGCCACGGGCTGATACGTCGCGCCGACCGGGTCATGCTATGCGACATCTTCGACGGCGGCGGGCAGACCGGCGACCCCATCACCGCCTGGGCCGACGAAGCCGACTTCGTTGCCTTCTTCGCCCGCCAGTCGGACTTTTCCTGCAGTGGCTGGGACGAGGGCGAACCGGTCTTCCATTCCGACGATACCTGGTATCGCAACAACCAGCGGCTGACGCGGGCGGCGATCGACCGCTTCCTGGCCGGACGCATGGAAGGCTGAAACAGGCGGGCTCCGATCACTTATCGTGCCCGCTGGCAGGCGCCGCCTCGTGGGTATCATCGCGAGTCTCCCAAAAGCCCCGCCCGCCAGAGGCGAGTACCACCAGTTTCGCGCAAGTTTCAAAAGTTAACGAAAGGTTAACGAATGGAATGAGAGAGCCTCCCATGAGGATCGAAAGCGGTCTTAGCGGTTATTCATACCAGAACCGGTACGTTCACAACGCCACCGATGGCGAAGATGTGGCCGCAGAAACCGCGATCTCCTCCAAGCCGCAGACTGCCTCATCGCCCGCCTTCAGCAGCACACTTCTCTCCCCTTCCCTTGCAACGGCCCTCTGGACCATCGAAGGCGGCCGGAAGGGTGCGTCTCCCGCCCCCGCCCAGGCTTCCGACGGCGGTTCCGAGGCGCTCATGTCGTCGGCCGAGAAGGTCGAGGCGTTCTATCGCGAATACGAACTGCCGGAAGATTCGGAGGGCTGAGGCCCGCCCGCGATCCCGGCTCAATCAGCAAGAGCGCCATCGGCGCTCTTTTGCATTTTTGCACTCCATGAAAACCAGCCGCATCTAGCGGGCGATCGTCAGTGATCGTGATGATGCGCGCCTGCCGCGCGGCGGGCGTCGACGCTGCAGGAGGTGCAGCCTTCCCCGGCCTTCTTCGCCAGCGCCTCGGCGCCGCCCTCTTTCCATTCGCCATAGGACTGCCAGAGGATCTGGGCCGAGGAGTTGAGGAACAGGCCAGCCATGATGAAGGCGACGGCAAGGTCGGGCCAGGCGGTTGCCGTACCCCAGACGCCGAGCGCCGCGATCATGACGATGACATTGCCGATCGCGTCGTTGCGCGAGCACAGCCAGACCGAGCGCACATTGGCGTCGCCGTCCTTGTAGTTCATCAAGAGGAGCACGCTCGTGACATTGGCGGCGAGCGCCATGAAGCCGATCACGCCCATCACCGGCGCCTCCGGCATGCCGTCAAAGAACACCCGCCAGATGGTCGAGCCGAACACCCAGAGCCCCATCAGGAAGAGGCTGATGCCCTTGGCCGCCGCCGCGGTGCTGCGAACCTTCAGCGACGCGCCGATCACCGCAAACGAAATGCCGTAGGTCACGGCATCAGCGAAGAAGTCGAGCGCATCGGCCTGCAGCGCCTGCGAGCGGGCGAGCTGACCCGCCGTCATCTCGACGAGGAACATGGCCGCGTTGATGAAGATCACCAGCCAGAGCCGGCGCTTGTAGGTGTCGGACATGCCGTCGAAGGGGGCGTGCTCGTGGCCGTGGCTGGCGCTCATTCCGTCATTTCCTTTTCGTCTTGCTCTCGTTCGACGTCCTACCTAATCTCTATAGCGACTAGAGGTACAAGAGGGTTTTTCACAAAATGTACTCCATCGGCGAACTTTCCCGCCGCACCGGCGTCAAGGTGCCGACTATACGCTACTACGAACAAATGGGGCTGATCGCGGCGCCGGACAGGTCGGAAGGCAACCAGCGGCGCTACGAGCCTGCCGAACTGGAGCGCCTGGCCTTCATCCGCCACGCCCGCGATCTCGGCTTCCCGATCGAGGCGATCCGCGAACTCCTGGCGCTGAGCCGCCATCCGGACGAGCCCTGCGAGCGCGCCGACCATATCGCCCGCGAGCAGCTCGTCGAGGTGCGCGAGAAGATTGCCCGGCTGCAGAAGCTGGAACACGAGCTGGAGCGCATCGTCACCCATTGCGGTAATCACACCGTCGGCGACTGCTATGTCATCCGCGCGCTCTCCGACCACGGTCTATGCGATCACGAACATGGGTGAGGCCACCCCCATTGACAATCGATTGAATTCGGCGCATTCAAACGCCCATGATCATCGCACGCGCACCCATCTCCTGCACGTATTTTTGGGCCTACCGGTAACCGGCGGCTCGACAGATCATCATGTCAACAGGCCGCCGTCAGGCGGCCTTGTTGTTTGAACAGCTTCCCCTGACGGCGCAAACGAAAGAGGGAAGCGAGAAATGACCGAAGATACCGACCTCACCCTGCCCCGGCCGCCCGTCGTGGTCATCCGCAGCGCCAAGCCGCATGACCTGCCGGACCTCAACGAAATGATTGCGGCGCTTGCCGCCCATCACGGCGACGCATCGGCCATGACCCCGGACAAACTTGAACGGGACCTGTTCGGGCCGATGCCCTGGATCACCGCGCTCGTCGCCGACAGCGGCAAAGGCCTGATCGGCTATGCCATCCTCGTGCCGCTCTACAGGGCCGAGCACGGCAAGCGCGGCATGGACCTGCACCATCTCTTCGTGCGCGACGGCCAGCGCGGCAACGGCATCGGCCACAATCTTGTCGCGCGCGCCCGCGAGATTGCCAAAACAGCAGGTTGTGACTACCTTTCGGTCAGTGCCGCCACCGGCAATTTCGCCGCCCACCGGTTCTACGAAAACCTCGACTTCATCCCGCGCCCGGTCACCGGCATGCGCTTCATGCAAGCGCTGTCTTGAGCAGCCCGACGCCACCAGTCATTTCCAAGGAGAACGAGCCCATGGCCCGTATCGCTGTCGCCCTGCAAGCCGATTTCGCCGATTGGGAGCCCGCGCTCCTGATGGCGGCCGCCCGATACTATCTCGGGTGCGAGGTCTTGACCGCCTCGCCGGATGGTCAGCCGGTCACCTCGATGGGCGGCCTGAAAGTGACGCCGGACATGAGTCTTGCCGAGATCGATCCGGCCCGCTTCGATGCGCTGGTGATCCCCGGCGGCTTTGCCTGGGAAAAGGGGCAGGCCTTCGATTTCACCGAGCTGGCAAAAGCCTTCCGTGCCGAGGACAAGGTTCTCGCCGGCATCTGCGCCGCAGCGAGCGCGCTCGCCGCTACCGGCGTGCTGGACGATATCGCCCATACCGGCAATTCGCTTGCCTCGCATCAGAAATATCCGGGCTATCGCGGCAGCGGGCGTTATCGCGACCAGCCGCAGGCGGTCTCTGACCAAGGCGTCGTCACGGCTGCTGGTTCCTCGCCCTTCACCTTTACCGTGGAAGTCCTGAAGGCGCTCGATCTGTGGACGCCGGAGGCCGAGGCCGAACTGGCGGCTTTTGCCGCAGAACACAGATAAAGACGCCGATGCCGAGGGCCGGCCATTCTTCAGCTCAATGCCGGACGGGCGGGTGTTCCGACCAGTTCTGCAGGGTCGTCTTAATCAGGATCAGGGCGGCCTGATGGGCATGATCGCGCTCGCGCGGGTCGACGATATTGGAAAGCCTCCGTTCGAAGGCCTGAACGGTCTGGTCCACCCAGCGGTGCAAGGCGGGGTCGGGATAGCTGTCGAGCAGCGAGCGGAGCGCGCTTTCCATTCGCCGGCGTTCGATACTCATTCCCGTTCCGTCTCCGAATTCTGTCAGGATGGCATCCTGCACCGGCAGTCTTACGCGACGCTGGAGGAGCGGACCAGAGCATTTCCGGCCAATTCGGGGTCGTTCTGACGGAGCGATTTTGCGGCAAGATCAAGCAGAGACGCGAAGAGCATATCCGAAGATACGGTCGAGCGGCTTTGCGCCGATATTGATGCAAAAGCGCCCGTCCGGCGAAATCTCCGTTTGCGCGTTTGCCGAAGGCAAACGACGCGGGCGGGGTTTCCGATTGGCGGACGCCCGATGGCGACCCGGCCTTGCCCGATGTCGGGCATTGCGCTGCGGCCGGTTCACCACCGGATCGCACACGCCAATCGAGAAACAGAACCGACCCCGAATTGGCCGGAAATACTCTAGCTTTCGGCCGCCGCCGGCTCATCCGCCCAGCCCTCGAGCGTTTCGCGGACGAACATCAAGGCGCAGGCGCGGGCAAGCGCCAGATCGCGCGGCTCGGGAAGGTCAGCGATGAATCGGCGGTCCAGGGCGCGGACCGCCCTCAAAAGTTCGACAACGCGCGGATCGTCGCTTGCTGCATAACGCTCCGTCATGCGGGCGACGGTCGCCTCCAGTTCTTCCAGCGAGGGAGAGTCCTTGGTCAATGCGGGGCTCCGTGACACGGTTCAACGCCCGCCAGACTAGCGATGGGGCGGAGAGCCGACAAGACGCGGCCCGCTATGATTTTGCCGTCACTGAACCGCTGGAACGGCCTTGAGATAGGCGGCTATCGCCTCTCGATCTTCGGGCGGCAGTTCGGCCATGTTCTTCTGGACCTCGACCATGGGGCCGCCAACACTGTCGAAGTCGGGCGTGAAACCGCTTTCGAGATAGTAGGCGATGTCGGCTTCCGACCAGGAGCCCATTGTTTTCGAGCCCGGAGTGATGTTGGGGATCGTGCCCTGCCCTTCCGGGTTCGGGCCACCGGAGAGCCATTTGCCGCTCTGGAAACCGCCCAGCGCATCGCGTGGCGTGTGGCACTCGCCGCAATGGCCGGGGCCTTCGGCGAGGTACTGACCGCGCTTGACCTTGTCGTCGACGCCGGCAAGTTCAACGCGTGGCGCATCGTTGAAATAGAGAAATTTCCAGCCGCCGAGCGCCAGCCGGATATTGAAGGGGAACGGCAATTCGTGCGGCGGGGCGACCTTGTCGCTCGCCGGCAGCGTCTTCATGAATCCGAAGAGGTCGCTTATATCCTTCGGCGTCATGCGGGCATAGGAACCATAGGGGAAGGACGGATAGAGATGCTCGCCGTCGCGGCCGACACCGCGGGTCATGGCATTGCCGAACTGGGCAAGCGTCCAGCCGCCGATACCGGCTGTCCCGTCGCTCGAGATATTGGGCGCGTGGAAGGTGCCGAACGGGCTTTTCAGCGGCGCGCCGCCGGACAGGACAAGCCGTGCATCGCCTTGCGCACCCACCGGGGCATGACAACTGGCGCAGCCTCCGGCCCAGAAGATGCGCTGGCCGTTTGCGATATCGGGCTCGCCGAGGCCGGCCCAGACCTCATCGGGTTGCGGACGCGGCGCCGTGACGACGAGAAAGCCGGCGCCGCCGACAATGCCCAACGCGACGACCGCGCCGAGCCCCTTCAGCCATTTCGATGCCATGGCATCCTCCGATCGCTGCCTGACGGAAGCCGAAAAGGCCGGCGCATCCCCTCCGTCTCTTCGAGGAACGGGGACGCGCCGGCAGATCTTCACCAAGCCCTATTTCTTCAGGCGGAAAGTCTCATGACAGGCGCTGCAAGCCGCGCCGACCGCTTTCATTGTCGCGCCGGTGGACGCCTGATCGGTAGGCAGGGCCCCAAGCTGGGCTTCCGCCACCTTCGTAAGCTCCTCGGCCTTGGCCTTGAAACCCGCCATGTCGTCCCAGATCTTCGGGCTCGCCTCGCTCTTGAAACCGGTTTCCGAGCCCGCCGGGAAATAGTCGGGGAAGGTCTTCGAAACTTCGGCCATAGTGGTCAGGGAAGCCTTCACCACTTCGGCGTCGAACGGCTTTTCGCCCTTCACGATAGCGCCGATGGCCCCCATGGCATTGCCCACCTTCTCCATCATTTCCTGACGCACGACCTGTGGCTCGCCAGCGGCGAAAGCCGTACCCATTCCAAGACCGGCGGCTACGGCCGCAGCCATGACAAGTTTCAGCTTCATCGTAACACTCCATGTTTGGTGAGCCGGACGGCGCCGGCGTTTCTCAGGCGCAACGGCGCATGATTGCCGCATAGGGTGACAGGAATGAAGTCACAATAAGGTGAAGTCGCCGATCCTGACCAACGGATTGATAGTCATCAGCTAATCCCGCCGAAAGGCATCGCCCCTGAGGCACACAGGGGCAGATCTGGAGCCTCAGCTGATGCCCTCCCACAGCGTGAAAGCGGCGGCCGCGATCAGCAGCATTCCCGCGCCACGGCCGATCCAGGCAGTGACGGCCGGATTGCCGACAAGGGTCTGGCGGGCGCGATCTCCCGCCAGCGCCACCGCGCCGTAGACCGCGCCCTGCGCGGCCACGGTCATCAGTCCCATGACGATACCCTGCATCCAGATCGGCCCGTATTCGGGTTTGAGAAATTGCGGATAGACGGCGATGACGAAGATATAGGCTTTGGGGTTCATCAGGCAGGTCGCCACCGCCTGGCGGAAGGTGGTCCATCCGCTGCGCAACCTGCCGGTCTCGACCGACGAAACGGTGATCGAGCTTCGAACCAGCGACAGGCCGATCCAGATCATATAGGCGGCGCCGGCGACGAGAACCGGCACGAAAAAGCGCGGCGCGAAGGCGACGATGAACCCGGTGCCGAGCGTGCCATAGAGCGTATGCACCGCCCCGCCGGTCATCATGCCCCCGGTTGCCGTCAACCCCGAGCGTCGGCCACCCGACAACGCGCTTGCCAGAACATAGATCATGTCCATACCCGGGACGATGATGATGCCGAGTATCAGGACGAAGAAAAGCCAGAGATTTTCGCTGTAAGTCATGTCAGTATCCTTGAGGTAAGGCGAAGGCGCTGCCGCTGTTTTCAGACGACAATTCAGTCTGTTGTGACGTAACCTAGCGGCCGCCAACTGACAGCGTCCTGTCAGGAGAGACGAGAGGAAGGCCTAGAATCATGCGCAAGGCATCGCGTCTTTTCGAGATCATCCAGATCCTGCGCGTCGCGCGGCGGGCAGTGACGGCCAGGACCATGGCCGAGGCGCTGGAAGTGACCGAGAGGTCGATCTACCGCGATATCGCCGAACTCCAGGCGATGCGGGTTCCGATCGAGGGTGAACGCGGGCTCGGCTATATCCTCAGGCCCGGATTCGACCTGCCGCCTTTGATGTTCACCATCGAGGAAACGGAGGCGATGGTGCTGGCGCTGGCGCTGCTCGAGCGGACCGGTGACGGGGAACTGAAACAGGCGGCGAAGCGCATCAGCCAGAAAATCGCCGGCGCGCTGCCGCAACCCCTGCGCCAGGCGCTCTCGACGAATGCGCTGCACGCATGGGGAAGCCCCGCCCCCTCGCCCGAGGGCATCGATCTGGCACTGGTGCGGCGCGCGATCCGCGACGAGCGCAAGTTGGAGATCGACTATCGCGACGAATTCGGCCGGGCCACGGAACGCACCATCCGACCGATCGCGCTGATCTACTATTCGCAGACCGCCAATATCGTTGCCTGGTGCGAATTGCGGCAGGCGCTGCGCAACTTCCGCGCCGACCGCGTGGAGCATTGCGACGCTCTCGACGCGTTCTTCAAGGGCGAAGGCGAGGGATTGAGAAACCTCTGGATCGGCGGCTGGTCCGCCAGCGGCGGTGCGCCGGAAATTCCCTAGATCGGAAGTGTGCGGCTCGGCTCACGGCCGAAGCCGACGATCTCCAACCGGTCGGCATGAACCTCGACCATGGCGAAGGCGTTTTCGCGCTCGGTATCGACCATGCCCTTGAAGTTGACGAAATGGGTGCCGCCGAGCTCGCCATAATTGCCGGCGTGGTTGTGGCCGCAGAAATAGGCGGCCACCGCCGGCGACCCGGACAGAAGGCCGGCAACGGTCTCGGCGTCCCAGAGATTATGATCGTTATGCGGATAGAGCGGATAGTGGCCCAGCACAATCACCCTTTCTCCGGCGGCCTCCGCAAGCTTCAGCCGCCCGGAAAGCCAGGAAAGCTGCGCCTCGCTGACGCCGGCATTCCAGCTTTGCGCATTGGCGGCGCCGGCGCTTTTCAGCGCATCGAGCCTTTCGGCTGCCAGCGCCCGGCGCGGATCGCCAACCGGCGGGGCGAAGAGCGAGATCTCGTTGCCGTCGGTGACGATGATCCGCACGCCGTTGCGCACGAAATCGTAATAGGGCGCAGGCATCGCCAGCTTCTCGTGGACCCCCGGCAGCTTGTCCGCGGAAACTGCGAAATCATGATTGCCCGGCAGGAACAGGCATTCATGGCGCAGCCCGGTATAGACAGGCAGGATATCGTCGAAACTCTCGAAGTCGCGGTCAATAATGTCGCCCAGCGTCAGCACGAAATCGAGATCCTCCGCATTCAGCCGCTCGACGGCCTGGCCAAGCTTGCCGAGGCTGTTGGCGTAGTAGCGCCCAAGCGTCAGGTTCGGCTCGGCGGGGGCATATTGCGGATCGGCGATGATGCCGAAACGAAGGATGGGAGCGGAGGATTTCACGGAGGGCATAGTGAGGCGTTCGAGCATTGAGGATGCGCGGGCATAGGATGCCCGCGTGACAAGGCAATGACAGTTAGCGTGTCGATCGACGACTCTACCTCTGGCTGCATCAATCGGCACAATCAAGGATAGCAAATAAATTTGCCGAGATCGTCATGACTTCCGTCATTTTCAATAAATCAAAAGTTAACCATGCACGTCTAAACTTTTACCTATACTGCTTTACTTTATAACCAGACAGGATTTTCGCACCACCAGACAAACTGCACTTTCGACAATTACTGACAACTCAACACAATAACCGACGCTGCCTATAGTTTGTGCAATTATATATATAGTTTGCACTCATTTTAGGCTAAAATTACATATTGCCGATTGCCTATTATTTTAGGCCTGACCCCATGTAACGCCGTTGCCAGAATGACCTTCCCATTCGTTCAAGACTTCGGGAACAGAATTTCAAATGACGATTGTCAAAGGAGATACTTTCATGAAAGACTTTGCTCATACCGACGGGAAGGGCCGGTCCGCCGCGCGGCGCGCCAGCGGCGGACTGACGATCAGCATTCGCGCCATGCTCCTGCTCGTGGTCTCGGTCTTCGTTCTCGCCCTATTGGCGCTCGCGCTCCTGAGCATGGGGAAGGCGCTCGACCAGATGAATGCCGCCAAGGCCATGCGCGAGAACAACTCGCTCAGCAGCCATTTTCTCGACAGCGCCGGCGCCTACGCGGCCGAACGCGGGCTGACGAACGCGGCGCTGTCGGCGCCGACGAAGATTGCGCCGGACACACTGTCGAAAATCGCGCAGTTGCGCCAGCGTGGCGACGCCGCCCTTTCGGCGGCGCTCGACGCCGTGGCCGGCCGCGCGACCTTCCCGGACAAGCAACGACTGGTCACGACCGTGCTCGACAACAAGAAAGAGGTCGACACGATCCGCGGCATCGTGGACGCACAACTCGCACTGGAAGGTGCGGCGCGGGATGCGGCAGCCTCCAAGCCATGGGTACCGACCGTCACCGCACTCATCATGTCGTCGCAGGATCTGAGGATCGCCGCGCAGGTCGTCCCCACCTCCGCACTCGCCCGCACGCAGATCATGCTCGATCTTAGGCAGTCAATGTGGGTCATCAGCGAGTATGCGGGCCGGGAGCGGGCGGCGATCAGCGGGCTGATCGGCCGCAATGCGCCGATGAACGCCGCGACGCTCGCGGAACTTTCCGAGCATCGGGGCCGCCTCGAACAGGCGTGGGCGATGATCGAGGCCTACGAGAAACGCGACTTCACAAACCCGGAGATCGTGAGCGCGATCTCGACGGCGCGAGCAGCGTTCTTCGAGACCTTCGAGACCACGCGGAAAAACGTCTACGAAGCCGGAACCGGTGACGGCGTCTATCCGATGGCCGGCGACCAGTGGATCGCAGCCGCGACCAAGGCGATCGATACCCTGCTTGCCCTCTCCACCGCTATAGGAAACGCCACTTCCGACTACACCTCGGCGATCGAGAGCGACGGGCGCACCAGCGTCGTCGTCAGCGGAATCGTCCTGGTTCTCGCGGTCGCTCTCGGCGCCTTCTCGTTCTGGATCGTCGTCTCCCGCGTCAGCGCGCCGGTGCAACGCCTCACGAGCATCATGTCGAGGCTCGCCGACGGCGATCTGGAGGTCGCCATTCCCTCCGTCGAGCGCGGCGACGAGATCGGCCAGATGGCGCGTGCGGTAGAAGTCTTCCGCCAGGCCGGTCTGAACAATCTCCGGCTCGAAGCGGAGGCGGAAGAGAGCCGCAAGCTGACCGACCAGGAGCGACGCCAGCGCGAGGCCCAGAAGGCCGCGGAGGCGCTGGAACTGCAGGACACGACCGCCGCGCTCGGCACAGCGCTCGAGCGGCTGGCGGAGGGAGACCTGACGGTACGGATCGAGACGCCGTTCGTCGGCACGCTCGAGCAGGTGCGCCTCGACTTCAACGGCTCGATCGAGAAACTGCATTCGGCCCTGCGCGTCGTCGGCGACAATGCCGAGGCGATCGCCGGGGGGTCGCGCGAGATCCAGTCCGCATCGGACGACCTGGCCAAGCGCACGGAACAACAGGCGGCCGCTGTTGAGGAGACTGCCGCCGCGCTGGAGGAGATCACGCAGACCGTGGCCGACAGCACCCATCGAGCCGAGGAAGCCGGCGGGCTCGTCGCCAAGACCCGCACCGACGCCGAAAGGTCTGGACAGGTCGTCAGGAGCGCCATCGACGCCATGGGCCAGATCGAGAATTCGTCGAACGAGATCAGCAACATCATCGGCGTGATCGACGACATCGCCTTCCAGACGAACCTTCTGGCACTTAACGCCGGCGTGGAAGCCGCCCGCGCAGGCGAGGCCGGCAAGGGTTTCGCCGTCGTGGCCCAGGAGGTGCGCGAACTCGCCCAGCGGTCCGCGAGTGCGGCGAAGGAGATCAAGACTCTGATCACCACGTCTTCCGAACAGGTGAAGAGCGGCGTGCAACTGGTCGGCGAGACCGGACGGGCGCTGGAGCAGATCGTCGCGCAGGTCTCCGAAATCGACCTCAACGTCTCCGCGATCGTCGAGGCCGCGCGCGAGCAGACGACCGGCCTCAAGGAGATAAACAACGCCGTGAACGCGATGGACCAGGGTACGCAGCAGAACGCCGCGATGGTCGAGCAGACCACCGCCGCGAGCCATAGCCTCGCACGCGAGGCGGAAACGCTGCGCAATCTGCTGTCGCAGTTCAAGACCGCTCAGCACGCATCGGCAAGGATTGCCGAGGCCCATGCGCAAGACCAGCCCGTCGCATCGCCGGCCCGCCGGCTGATGGCCAAGGTCGCCGGCGCGCCGGCGCGGGGCGAATGGGAAGACTATTGAGCGGTGACGGTACCGCGCAATAGAAGGCAGAAACCCGGCGCCGCGCGGCGCCGGTGCGTAACCTGGCAGGCGGCGTATCCCGGCTCCGACGGTGACAGACAGGATGCGGGCGAGTTCGCAGACCTGATCTCGGCCAGGGTAACGCGCGTCAGGCGCCCGCCATTCCCGACGGGCGACCGTTATGCCGGCGCCTCAATACCAGCGGCGATGCACGTGCTGTTCGTGATGGGCCGCGACGCCGATGAAATAACCGATCACGCCGCCGAGGAGACCTGCGGTCAAAAGGGCCGTCGAGGTTGCGGCCGGGTGTTCGCGCATCACGCCTGCGACGGACGCCGCTTCGGACCGCGCATATTCGGCCGCGTCTTCGGCAGTGCGCTGCGCGCCGTGAAGCGCGGCTGACGTACGCTCGCGGATCTGGCCGACAGCCCGGTCGCCCTGCCTGCTCAGCACATCCCTCAAGTGGTTGATCTGGTTCTGGAGTTCGCGGATTTCCGCCTGAATCGGATTGTCGGCCATGATGGCTCCTTCTGATTTCGTGGAATGCGAAACGCTTGGCATCCGCAATTGTTCCATTCGCCGGCCGTTCTGGCAAGCGGCGATGCCATAAACAGAATGCCCGGGCGCATCGGCCGGTCCGGCTGCTGAGAATTCCGCGACCCGCCGGAACGCGCGGCTTCGAACGCAATCCCCAACAGGTAAGGATGCCGAAAGTCTGCGACAGGCCGCGCGACCCGTGACATAAGGGCGCCGAAACATTCCGGGCCTCGTAAATCATGATTCGTATCGAAAATATCAGCAAGCAGCTCAGCCACCGTATTCTCTTCATCGAAAGCTCCGCCGCGCTCAACAGGGGCGAGAAGATCGGCCTCGTCGGACCCAACGGGGCCGGCAAGACGACAGTCTTCCGCATGATCACGGGCGAAGAGCACCCCGACGAGGGGCAGGTGTCCGTCGATAAGGGCGTAACCATCGGTTACTTCAATCAGGATGTGGGCGAGATGGAAGGCCGCAGCGCCGTCGCCGAGGTGATGGACGGCGCCGGTCCTGTAAGCGTGGTCGCCGCCGAGCTGCGCGAGCTCGAGGCCGCCATGGTCGATCCGGATCGGCTCGACGAGATGGACGCCATCATCGAGCGCTACGGCGAAGTCCAGGCGCGCTACGAGGAACTCGACGGCTATGCGCTGGAGGGCCGGGCCCGCGAAGTGCTGGCCGGTCTGAGCTTCAGCCAGGAAATGATGGACGGTGACGTCGGCAAGCTCTCCGGCGGCTGGAAGATGCGCGTGGCGCTTGCCCGCATTCTCCTCATGCGCCCCGATGTCATGCTTCTCGACGAACCGTCGAACCATCTCGATCTCGAAAGCCTGATCTGGCTGGAGGAATTCCTCAAGGGTTACGAGGGCGCGTTGCTGATGACCTCGCACGACCGGGAGTTCATGAACCGCATCGTCAACAAGATTATCGAGATCGACGCGGGCTCGCTCAACACCTATTCCGGCGACTACGCGTTCTACGAACAGCAGCGGGCGCAGAACGAAAAGCAGCAACAGGCCCAGTTCGAGCGGCAGCAGGCGATGCTGGCCAAGGAAATCAAGTTCATCGAGCGCTTCAAGGCGCGTGCCAGCCACGCTTCGCAGGTGCAGAGCCGGGTGAAGAAGCTGGAGAAGATCGACCGGGTCGAGCCGCCGAAGCGCCGCCAGACGGTCTCGTTCGAGTTTGCGCCCGCACCGCGTTCGGGCGAGGATGTCGTCAGCCTGAAGAGCGTGCACAAGGGCTATGGCAGCCGGACGATCTACCAGGGGCTCGATTTCATGATCCGTCGGCGTGAACGCTGGTGCGTCATGGGCATCAACGGCGCCGGCAAGTCGACCTTGCTAAAGCTGGTGGCAGGCGCCTCCCAGCCTGACGATGGCAATGTCGCGCTCGGCGCCAGCGTCAAGATGGGCTATTTCGCCCAGCACGCCATGGACCTGCTCGACGGCGACCGCACCGTGTTCGAACAGCTGGAACACGATTTCCCGCGGGCGAGCCAGGGCTCGCTGCGGGCGCTTGCCGGCTGCTTCGGCTTTTCCGGCGACGACGTCGAGAAGAAATGCCGGGTGCTCTCCGGTGGCGAAAAGGCCCGGCTCGCGATGGCGACCATGCTGTTCGATCCGCCGAATTTCCTGGTGCTGGACGAACCGACCAACCATCTCGACCTCGACACCAAGGAAATGCTGATCGAGGCGCTCAAGCAATACGAGGGCACGATGCTGTTCGTCAGCCACGACCGGCACTTCCTCGCGGCGCTCTCCAATCGCGTGCTTGAACTGACGCCCGAGGGCGTCCACCAATATGGCGGAGGCTACACCGAATACGTGGCGCGCACCGGCCAGGAGGCACCTGGGCTCCGGGGCTGAGTAACGGGCCCTGGCTTAGGGGCGCTCGTTTCACCGACACAAAAACGCCCGGTGCTTGCGGCACCGGGCGTTTTCTCAATCCGATTGAACCCGCACCTTACCTGGTGGCGGCTTCGTACATTTCCAGCACGTAATCCCAGTTGATCAGGCTGTCGACGAAGGCTTCGAGGTATTTCGGGCGCATGTTGCGGTAGTCGATGTAGTAGGAGTGTTCCCAGACGTCGACGCCGAGGATGGGGGAGGCGCCGTGAACGAGCGGGTTCTCGCCGTTCGGGGTCTTGGGGATTTCGAGCTTGCCGTCCTTGACCGAAACCCAGGCCCAGCCGGAGCCGAACTGGGTGGTGCCGGCGGCGATGAAATCGGCCTTGAACTTGTCGTAGCCGCCGAGATCGGACGCAATCGCCGATTCGAGCTTGCCCGGCAGCTTGGTGCCGCCGCCGCCCTTCTTCATCCACTTCCAGAAATGGATATGGTTGTAATGCTGCGCGGCGTTGTTGAAGAGGCCCTGATTGGTGCCGAATGACTTCTTGACCACTTCCTCGACGGACAGATCGCCAAGGCCGGCATCGGTCGCCAGCTTGTTGCCGTTGTCGACATAGGCCTTGTGGTGCTTGTCGTGGTGATATTCCAGCGTCTCTGCCGACATGAAGGGGGCAAGGGCGTCGTAGGCGTAGGGAAGTGCGGGCAATTCAAAAGCCATGGTGATATCTCCTTTTGGCAACAGAATGCGTAAATTGCGGTGATCGGGAACATAGGAGGGGAAGCCCTCATAGGCAACCTGTCAAAGATCAAATTAATCCCGTTCAAGGCAAAGATCTTCTCGCGGACCGGCACAAAATTGGTGCATTAATCCAGCGGCTTATCAACAGTTTCGGGGCCTTTCGGGACCGTCCGAAAACCGCCGGCACGGCCCACCCTGCCTGACTGTCAGCCGAAAACGTCCGGATCGGGCAGGCTGTCGACCGGAAATCCCAACTCGGCCCGGGCGATCCGGCATTCCGCGTCGCCCGGCATGCAGGTCCGGCAGACGTGCGGACGGTCGGCATAGACCGCGCATCCGACATGCTTGCCGAGCTCGCCGGTAAGCGCCGCGCAGCGTCCGGCCTCGAACTTCATGCCGCTCAGGTCGGCGGCGATGAATTTCTCCGGGATCTTGGCCAGCTCCTCGTCGGTCTCCAGCGAGAAGCGCGGCCAGTCGGCCGAATAGGCGCAGCACGCGCCACAGGTCTGGCAGTCGAATATATCAGGGGGCGAGGTTTCCAGCATCGCAGACCCAAAGCAGATCGGCGGCCGGAAATCCAGCAGTTTCCCAGACTGACTCATGCAGCCGCAGGCGGACGCCTGAGCCCGGATGCGAAGACAAGCGCAAAGAGAAGCATCAACAGCCCGATACCGACGGGGCCGGCTCCAGGCGAAAACAGATCCATGGCAAGGCCGGTGGTGCCGGAACCCAGGGCGCTGCCGACCGCATAGGCAAGCGCATAGGCCGCACTTCCCGACACCAGCAGGCCGCCGCGAAAACGCTCGCCGAGCAGGGTGAGCGCGCAGGTATAGAGGGAAAAGCTTGCGGCCCCGAGCAGCGACACGGCGACGAGAAGCCCCACCTGCGAGCCGAGGAAAGGCAGGACGAGGAAGCTCGCCCCGCACACGAGCGCGGAGGTGACAGCGATGAGGGGCCGCGAGGCATGGTCGAGCAGCCAGCCCACCAACGGCTGGGCGAGCGCGGTCGGCAACGCGACCATGGTCACGACGAGGGCCGCAAAGGCTTCGGAATGACCGATCTTGACGAAATAGAGCGGGATCATCGAGATCGCGGCGATGTCGGACAGGCCGAAGGCCAAAACCATCAGCGCCAGCACGGGGGCGAGACGCGCAAAGGCGATCAGCCCGCCCGCCGCGGAGGCTTCCGGCCGCGTGCGGGCAAAACGCCCGAGCATGACCGAGACAAAGGCGACGAAGGCGACATAGACGGCGATGAGGGCGAATGCGAAACCGTCCTCAGTTCCCACCAGCGGGATCGCTAGCGGGCCCGCGGCAAAGCCCGCGCACATGCCGGCGCCATAAGCGCCCGACACGCGGCCGCGCAGACGATCGGGACAGGCGGCATTGAGCCAGGCTTCGCTGAGCGTGAAGATGATGCTGGTCGAAAAGCCGAGCAGGAAACGGGCGACGAACCAGACCCAGAGCTGATCGAAAAATGCGAAGGCCGACAGCGACGCGGACGCCCCCAAGAGGCCCGCGATGATCAGCTTGTCTCCACGCATCATGGCCGTCAGCCGGCCGATCATCAGGGTCGATACGGCAAGGCCGAATGCGAAGACCGAGGCGTTGAGCCCGGACAGGCTGGAGGAGACGCCCCGGCCCTCGAGGACCAGCGCGATCAGCGGATAGGTGAGCCCTTGGCCGACCGAAAAGGCGGTGACGCCCAGGATGACGACGCCGATCGCCGCCCAGTCGGGAGCGAAATCCTCGGCGATACCCGTTGCCTGCATAACCCTTGCCTCAGAAAAATGCGGCCGGTTCACCCTAGCCCCGCGCGACCGATCTATCCCCGGCGCGGGGGAAAGTCCAGTTGGGGAAACCGCTCACAGAGAAGGTGCCGTCCCCTCCCCGTCATCCGCGGACCGGATGCGGGTTGACGGAGTGGCAGGCGCTCCACTCCTGGCCTTACCGATAAGCGCGCAGGTAGTGCCGCTCGAAATAGCGCTTCAGCCAGTGGAAGATCTTCAGGCGCGGGCCGACGAAATTGCGGGTCAGGCTGCGATAGACGAGGATGCCGGAATCGAGCGTGTCGACTATGCAGATCAGCTCCGGCTTGAAGTCTGTCGCCGGAGGCTGTCCCTTCAGTGTCGCGGCGATATTGGCGGCGGCGGCCTTGGCCTGCAGGTCGGCCTGATGCGCCTGCTTCGGCATCCAGTCCGGCCCGGAGAAACTGCCGCTATCGCCGACCACCCAGACCCCTTCCCTGCCCGGGACACGGCATTTTGAGTCCGCCTCGATCATGCCGCCGGGAGACAGGGGCAAATCGGCATTCTCAAGCCAGGCGGGACCGGTCAGCCCGGGCATGAAGAGGATCAGGTCGGCGTGGAACGCGCCGCCCTCGGTCACCACCGTGTTCGCCTCGAGCGCGACCATCTTGTGGCCAAGCTTCGTCTCGATGCCGCGCCGCACCATTTCGCGCAGCAAGCCGTCGACGGCCTTGTCGCCAAGGCGCTGGCCCGGGCGCTCGGAGGGATTGAAGAAGATCAGCTTGAAGCGTTCGCGCCGACCCTGGCGCCGTAGGATCGTATCGATGATGAAGAGAAATTCGAACATGGGGCCACCGCGCACGGCGCCCTGCTCCTTGGGATTGGTGGCAAAACCGATCGCGATCGTGCCGCCGTCCATCGCTGACAGCCGGCGCTCGATTTCCTCGCCGACGGCAATGCCCTCGCACGGGATCAACGCATGCTCGATGCCGGGCAGCTTGCGGATGAAGCGCCCACCGGTGGCGATGACCAACTGGTCGTTCCCGAACTCGCCGGCATCCGTGACGACCGTGCGCCCGCCATCGGCAAGGCCGGTGACCGATGCCTTGACATAGTTCACCCTGTTACCGACGAAAAAGTTGCCGAGCGGGATTTTCAGCGCCTCGCCCTTGCGCAGCCGGGCCGGGATCCAGATCGAACTCGGCAGGTAGTGCAGCTCGTCGCGCGGCGAGATCACCCTGATTTCGCTGTCGACACCCTGCCGGCGAAGCTCGCGGACGGTGGTGAGCGCCCCGAAGCCGGAGCCGAGAACAGTGATGTTGGTCACGGGCGGTCTCCCAGAAGATAACGTTCCTTCATATATACGTATATTTATCGGACACGAAAAGGGCTGGCGCAGTCGTGAGCGCGAATGCCGCAGGCCGCAAAGAAAACGCGCGGGGGTTGCCCGCGCGCGTCATGCCCCTGAAAACGAGTGGCCGGTAAAGCCGGATCAGGCCACCTTCTTCGCGGAGTGGGCCCAGTCCATATAGAGCTGCAAAGCCTTGCGGGTGACCGGACCTTCCTGCAGGTCGCGGTCGTCCAGACGGGCGACCGGAGAGACCTTGGAATAGTTGCCGGAGGTGAAGATTTCATCGGCGTTCATGAAGTCCTCGACCGAAAGCGTCGTCTCGCGAACCTCGTAGCCCGCCCCGCGCAGAAGTCCCATGACGCGCGAACGCGTGATGCCGGCAAGGAAGGTGCGATTGGGGACGGGCGTGAAGACGACGCCATCCTTGACCATGAAAACGTTGGAGGAAGCCGTCTCGACGACGTTTCCGTTCATATCGCGAACCAGCGCATTGTCGAAGCCGCGGGCGCGGGCCTCGATGATCATGCGGCCGGAATTGGGATAGAGACTGCCGGTCTTGGCGTCCGTCATTGCGCATTCGGGCGTCGGGCGGCGGAAGGGCGAGAGCGTCAACCTGCTCGGCTGCGAGGGGTTCAGCGGCGCCTCGAACAGGCAAAGCGCGAAGCGGGTCGAATCCGGATCGGCGGCGACGACCGAACCGTGTTGTCCGTGTTCGGCCCAGTACATCGGCTTGATGTAGATCGCGGTCTTGCCGTCGAACTTCTTGATGCCTTCCCAGGCCAGCCGCTCGATCTCTTCGGCTGCGACGGTCGCCTTCATCCCCATGTTGGCGGCCGAGCGGTTGATGCGCTTGCAGTGCTCGTCGAGATCGGGGGCGATGCCGTCGAACCAGCGCGCGCCGTCGAACACGGTCGAGCCCAGCCACATGGCATGCGACGTCGGGCCGATCAGCGGCGGATTGCCGGCAATCCATTCTCCATCGACATAGGTCCAGGTGGGGGAGCGGGGGGAGGTATCGACAGCCATTTCAGTCTCCAATCGGGTTATGGCTGGCAGTCAACGGCAGGAGACGCACCAAGGTCAAGGAGAAAGTCACCCACAAGGCGAATTGGCAAGAAATCCTTCTCCGACATATCGAAAGCGCAAGATATATGCGCAAAAACAACACGTTGGCGAATGTGTCGATCACAGAATTTGATTGGATGAAAATGACTGCCGCGGTGTTTCTTTCCCTTCGCCTCGCATCCGACGGCAGAATAAATAGGCGCGACGGTGCCGCACCTGCCTTCTCCCCGTCAGAACGGGGAGAAAGTGCCGGCAGGCGGATGAGGGGCAAGAGTTATGGGGCGCCTGCTCCCGCGAACCAGCCCCAAGCCTCAGACCGTCTGCATGGCTCCCGGACCCGGAATTGCCCCGGGCGGGCACTTGCCCATGATGATCATGCCAAGCACCTCGTCCTTGGTGACGTCCTGGGTTCGTGCCTGGCCGACCACCTTGCCGTTCTTCATGACGAAGACGCGGTCCGCCAGATCGAAGACATCGTGGATGTCGTGGCTGATCAGGAAGATGCCGATGCCTTCGCGCTTCAGCTGCTGGATCAGCTCGCCGACCTGGGCGGTCTCCTGCGGTCCGAGTGCTGCCGTCGGTTCGTCCATGATCAGGATGCGGGCATCGAACAGGATGGCGCGGGCGATCGCCACCGACTGGCGCTGGCCGCCGGACAAGGCCTTCACCGGCTCCTTGAAGCGCTGGAAGTTCGGGTTCAGGCGTCCCATCACCTCGCGCGCCTTGGCCTCCATGGCGACATCGTCGAGCGTGCCCCAGGAGGTGCGGAGTTCCCGGCCGAGATAGAGGTTGGCGGCGGCGTCGACATTGTCGGCGACCGCGAGCGTCTGGTAGATCGTCTCGATGCCGTATTTCTTGGCGTCGCGCGGATTGGCGATATCTGCCGGCTCGCCGTCGATCAGGATCTCGCCCTCGTCGCGGCGATAGGCGCCGGACAGGATCTTGATGAGCGTCGACTTGCCCGCGCCGTTGTGCCCGAGAAGGGCGACCACCTCTCCGGGATAAAGATCGACGGAGGCATCGTCGACGGCGTGAATGCCGCCGAATGCGATGGAAATATGCTTCATTTCCACGAGCGGAGTGCGTTTGTCATTCATGGTTCGTACTCCTCTTATCTGGCACGCGCGCGGTAGATGGTGTCGAGCCAGACGGCGACGACCAGGACGACGCCGACGACGATGCGCTGGAACGGCGTATCGATGCCGACGAGCACCATGCCCGATTGCAGGGATTGCATGACAAGAGCGCCGAGCATGGCGCCGGCGATGGTGCCGATGCCGCCCGAGAGCGACGTTCCGCCGATCACGGCAGCTGCGATCGTATAGAGCTCGTCGAGCTCGCCTTGCGCATTCGTCGCGGCATTGAGGCGCGCGGTGGAGATCGCCGCAGCGACGGCGCAGAGCATGCCCATCAGCGCGAAGATCTTGACGGTGACCCAGCGGGTCTTGATGCCGGCGAGTTCGGCGGCCTCCGGATTTCCGCCGATGGCGAAGACATACCGGCCAAAGCGAAGCCGGGTCGAGATGAAGGTCATCACGATGCCGACCACCACCGCCATCAGCACCGGAATGGCAAGGCCATGGGCGATAAAGAGACCTCCCTCCGGCCATGCGATGCCGTTGGCATCGGCGAAACGGCGGGCAATGGCTGTCGGCCAGGGATAGCTGTTGACCACGGCGATAGCTCCCAGGACGGACGCGCAGCTGACGCCGACGAGGAAATATTCCGCCCAGATCGGCCGCAGCGGAAAGCCGAAGCGGCGGCGCTGCTTGCGCGAATTGATAATTGCCGCGACGATGGCGAGGCACGCGAAGGTGCCGACGATCCAGCTGGCCGTCGCGCCGATCGAGCCGTCCGTGCCGCCACCCATGAGGCGGAAGGTCTGGTCCATCGGGGCAACCGTGCGGCCGCTCGTGACGAACCAAGTGGCGCCGCGCCAGATGAGCAGGCCGCCGAGCGTCACGATGAAAGACGGCACATTGAGGAAGGCGATGATGACGCCATGCAGCGCACCGATCGCGGCACCGAGCAGCAGGCCTGCGACAAGCGCGATGATCCAGGTGAGCGGATGGTCGAAGCCGAGGATCTGCGGCAGGAGCTCGGCCTGCAGCACCCCCATGAACATGCCGACGAAACCGAGTACCGAACCGACCGAGAGGTCGATATTCCGGGTGACGATGACCAGCACCATACCGGTCGCCATGACGGCGACGGAGGCGGTCTGGACCGAAAGGTTCCACAGGTTTCTCGGGGTCAGGAAAAGACCGCCTGACAGGATGTTGAAGCCGATCCAGATGACCACCATGGCTCCGATCATGCCGAGCAGGCGGGTGTCGATTTCGGTGGCGCGGAAAAAGCGCTTTACCGGATTCTCCACCGCGCGAGCGCGTCCGGCTTGCGTGGTATTCGTGATGTCGGCCATGCCTTGCCGTTCTCCCACTTTTCGTAATCCCTTGCGATGGCGCGCCGGCCGCATCCAAGCGCGGCAATGGCGGCCGGGCCTCCCCTTCGATCCGAAGAGGCGCCGCGACCTTCAGGATCGCGACGCTTCGAGGCCCAATGAGGCCGTTCTGTCGGGCCTATGTCAATTGCAGGCTGCGACGGAGCCGGCGGCGACGCCCTGGCAGGCGGCTTCCTTGGTGATCCAGCCGGCGTCGATGACGACGTTCAGGTTGTCCCTGGTGATCGGCAGCGGAGCAAGGAAGACGGACTTCATTTCAACACCCTTCGGGCCGCCGTTGAAGGTTGTCATGCCGTCGATCTCGTCCATCGTCTTGCCGCCGGCAAGAGCTGCGGCGATTTCAGCCGCACGCTTGCCGAGTTCGCGGCTGTCCTTCCAGACGGAAACCGTCTGGGTGCCGAGCGCGACACGGTTCAGCGCCGCATGGTCGGCGTCCTGTCCGGAAACCGGGACGGAACCGGCCAGTCCCTGCGCGGCAAGCGCCGCGATCGCCCCGCCGGCGGTGCCGTCGTTGGAGGCGACGACCGCGTCGACCTTGTTGTCGTTGGCGGTCAGGAACTGCTCCATGTTCTTCTGGGCGTTTTCAGGCTTCCAGCCATCGGTATAGGCTTCGCCGACATTCTTGATCTTGCCGGCGTCGATGGCTTCCTTCAGCACTTCCATCTGCCCGGAAAACAGGAAGTCGGCGTTCGGGTCGGCCGAATTGCCCTTGATGAAGACGTAGTTGCCTTCCGGCTTCACCTTGAATACTTCGCGGGCCTGCATGCGGCCGACTTCCTTGTTGTCGAAGGTGATGTAGAAGGCGGCAGGATTTTCGATCAGGCGGTCATAACCGACGACCGGGATGCCTTCAGCTGCGGCCTTTTCGATCGCCGGGCCGATGGCGTCGCTGTCCTGAGCCAGAACGATGAGAGCATTCGCGCCCTGGGCGATCAGGCTTTCGACGTCGGTCAGCTGCTTGGCGGCCGAGGACTGTGCGTCGGCCGAGATGTACTTGTCGCCGGAGGCCTCGAGCGCCTTCTTGATGGCGGCTTCGTCGGTCTTCCAGCGCTCTTCCTGGAAGTTCGACCAGGACACGCCGATGACGAGATCCTTGGCGCTGGCGGCGGAATGCATGGATACGATGACGGCAGCGCATGCCATCAGTTTCGATACGGATTTCATAATTATCCTCCCATTTGGATGCAGGCCGTCGAGCGGAACTCCCTGCCCCCGGACGACCGTTGAAAATTCACTGTCGCATGCCCCGGCCTCAGTGCCCATGGTTTTTCTCGACAGTCGAGAAAATAAGTGTCAGAAGAATCCATGACTGTCAACATCGCCTGTGGAGGGCTTGCAAAGCGGCCGGGCGAATGCTTTGGGAGAAGCATGTGTTGCGAACGAATGCCATGACCGGACCGCTGCCATGCTGACGAAATCCAGCACCGAAATGGTGCGTCAGCAAAACAGCGCGCTCGTCCTGTCATCACTCAGGCGACACGGCCCCCTTGCCCACACGGACATCGCCGCTTCCACCCAGCTGGCTTCCGCAACCGTCTCGGCCATCACCGCCGAACTCGAGCGCATGGGTGCGATCGAGCGGCACGAGCAGCAGGTGTCGGGAAGCCGCGGGCGCCCGCGCGTGCTCTTCGCCCGAAAACGGGACTACTGCCACCTGATCGCGGTCAGGATATCCTCCGACAATGTCCAGTATTCGCTGGCCGACTACACCGGCACGCTGATCGACCGTTTCGAGGAACCGCGCGATCATGCGGCCTCCTCCGCGGAGCAATTCGTCACCGGTTTTCGCGATGCGCTGGCACGGCTGGCAGTCCGCTCCCGGCTCGATACCGCGCAGATCGCCGCAATCTCGATCAGCAGCAAGGGCCTTGTCGACCCGGAGGGATCGCGCCTCCTGTGGTCTCCGGTCTTCGGCCGCCAGGAGATCGACTTCGCCACCTCGCTGCCGGTCTCGCCCGCGACGCGGATCAGGCTCAACAACGAGACGCTGCTCGTCGCGCATGCTCTGGCGCTTCGTGCCGACAAGGATGCGGAGCGCCCTTTCCATGCGCTCGCCACCCTGTCGCTCGGACACAGTATCGGCCTTGGCATTGCGCGGCGGGGCCAATCCGGCGAACTGGAAGTGAGCGCCCCCAATTTTGGCCATATGCTGAATGCGGCGGATGGCAAGCTCTGCCGCTGCGGCTCATTCGGCTGCGTCGAGGCTTCCGCTGGTTTCTACGGCATTCTTCGGACCGCCTTCGAAGTACCGCCCGACACCATTCCCGCCAAGTTCGTGCCGCTCGTCGAGATGGACAAGATCGCGCTTCGGGCCCGGCAAGGCCATCGCATGTCGGAATATGCCTTCCGGCAGGCGGGCCTTGCGCTCGGTCAGGGCCTCTCGCGGATGCTGAGCCTATGCGAGAACATGCCGATTGCGATCACCGGCCACGGGACACGCTATATGGATCTGCTTGGCCGGGGGATCGAGGAAGGGCTGCAACAATCTCTGCATGTGCGCATCCATGGTGCGCCGGAGATTGCCATCGTGCAGGAAGAGGCAACACTGGTGTTCGAGGGCCATCTCGACCGGGCGCTGACCGAAATCGACCACAACGTGGCGGGGCTCAGGGCCGAAGAGGCGCAGGCGCGCTGAACCGAGCTGGATGACGCCCTTGCCGCGCAGCCGCCCTCGTCCTATCACTGCGATGAATGCGATCGAGGGAGAAGCGATGTCCACCGCAGCCTATGTCTTTGATGCCTATGGCACGCTGTTTGACGTGCATGCAGCGGTGCGTCGCCATGCCGAACGAGCTGGCTCCGAGCATCAGCGATTTTCCGAAATGTGGCGGGCCAAGCAGCTGGAATATTCCTGGGTGCGCACGCTGATGGGCAGCTATCGCGACTTCTGGCAACTGACCGAAGAGGCGCTGGATTACACGCTCGCGCGCTTCCCCAGCGTCGATCGCTCGCTGCGCGGCGACCTGCTCTCGGCCTACTGGACGCTGGACTGCTATCCGGAAGTGCCCGCCGTGCTGAAGGAACTGAAGAGCCGGGGCGCGAAGCTTGCGATCCTCTCCAATGGCTCGCCGGCCATGCTTGAAGCGGCAGTGAAGAACGCGGCGCTCGACGTGATACTCGACGACGTGTTTTCCGTCGATACGGTGCGTGCCTACAAGACCGCGCCGCAAGTCTACGACATGGTGACGACGGCCTATCGTCTCTATCCGGACGCGGTGTCCTTCCAGTCGTCCAATCGCTGGGACGTGGCCGGCGCGCAGAAATTCGGCTTCCGCACGGTGTGGATCAACCGGCTCGACCTGCCGGACGAATATGCCGACCAAGCGCCGGATCTGATCCTGCGCAGTCTCGAAAGTCTCTGACGAGGGAGCGTGCCATGGCCTGGTCGGCGACGCAGTACCTGAAGTTCGAGGAAGAGCGAACGCGGCCGGCGCGCGATCTCCTGGTGCGTGTGCCGCTGGGCGCGGCGGCGCGGGTCTACGATCTCGGCTGCGGTCCGGGCAATTCGACCGAACTACTGATAGAACGCTTCGGGCTACGGGCCGTCGCAGGGCTCGACAGTGATGCCGATATGCTGGAAAAGGCGCGCAAGCGGCTTCCGGAAACGCCCTTCGTTCAGGCCGACCTTTCCACCTGGAAACCCGAGGCGCCGGCCGATCTGCTCTATGCCAATGCGGTTCTGCAATGGCTGCCCGACCATCTTTCGCTGATGGAACGCCTGATCGACCACCTGGCGCCGGGCGGGGTTCTGGCCGTTCAGATGCCCGACAATCTCGACGAGCCGACGCATCTGCTGATGGAGGAGACGGGCGCGGCCGGCCCATGGGCGCGAGCCTTTGCCGGCGGACGCATTATGCGCGCGCCGCTCCCCTCGCCTGCCGCCTATCTCGAGCGGCTCTCCCGGAAGGCGTCCCGCGTCGACATATGGCACACGATCTACTACCATCCGATGGAAAATGCCGAGGCGATCGTCGAATGGGTGAAGGGCACGGGGCTACGCCCCTATCTCGATGCAGCGGGAGAAGATCATGCGCCGGCCTTCCTCTCCGATTACACGGCGCGCATCGCCCGCGCCTATCCGCCGATGGCCGACGGGCGGGTGCCGCTGCGCTTTCCGCGTCTGTTTGTCGTGGCGGTGAAGAGATAAGTTCGCTAGAAGCGATCCCGACCCCATGACGGCGCATGCGCCGACGCCAACCGAATTCTTGAAAGCTTCTGCCGATGAGCAAGCCCTGGACACAGCCCGTCATCCTCGCACTCGGTGAAGACGGCAGCGACGTGACGATCGACAGCACCGAGGCCGCCTCCTGGGCGATGATCGAGGACTGGCCGACCGAGGAAGGACCGGCGCTCGACAAGGCGCTGCTCGTCTGCATGGACGTAGTCGCCGGCAAGAAGAGCGACGAGGATGCGCGCCGCGCCTTCATCGAGGCTGCGATGGAGGCGGGCATCGCTATCCGGACATGAGAAGTACGCCGGCCTGCCCGCCCATGACTTGATCCGGGCCGATCGCGAGCGGCAGGAAACGGGTGGCTGCGCCGGCCTGAAGATGAAAACGATGACCTCCATATCCTGATCGGAAAAAGGAGGATCTAATGGATAGCCTGAAAAACAAGGTGGCGATCGTGACGGGCGCAAGCTCGGGTATCGGCTATGCCACGGCCAGACTGTTCGCAAGCGAGGGTGCAAAAGTCGTCATCGCGGGACGCCGAACGGCGGAACTCGACGCTCTGGTCGACGAAATCGCGGCGGCTGGCGGGGAAGCCTTTGCCGTACCGGGTGACGTGCGCGATGAAGCCCACGCAAAGGAACTGGTCGACACGGCGGTGGGCCGCTATGGCGGCCTCGACATATCCTTCAACAATGCCGGATCGGTTGGCGAGATGGGGAGCATTTCCGACGTATCGCTCACCGGATGGCGCGATACGCTCGATACGAACCTGACGAGCGCTTTCCTCGGCGCGAAATATCAGGCGCCGGCCATGGCCGAACGGGGCGGCGGCTCGCTCATCTTCACCTCGACCTTTGTCGGCTACAGCGCCGGGATGGCGGGCCTGGGAGCTTACGCCGCCGCCAAATCCGGATTGATCGGGCTCGTTCAGGTCCTTGCGGCTGAACTCGGCACCAGAGCCGTCCGGGTCAATGCCGTCATCCCCGGTGGGACCGATACTCCGTCGAACTTCGTCAACGCGCCGGGTGCCACCCAGGAAACGCGCGCCTTTGTCGAAGGGCTGCATGCACTGAAGCGCATCGCGAAGCCCGAGGAGATCGCGCGATCCGTCCTGCATCTGGCGTCAGATTCGGCAAGCTTCGTCACCGGCAGCGCATTTCTTGTCGATGGCGGGGTCTCGATCAGCCGAGGCTGAACGCAGTCATGCCAGGGCCCGCCGCTTCGCCGGCGGGCCGGCGACCAATTTCAGGATATCCTCGCTCGACTGGGGTTTGCCGAAATAATAGCCCTGCCCTTCCTCGCAGCCCATGCTGGCGAGCTGGCGCCATTCGGCCTCGCCTTCGATCCCTTCGCAGACCACCTTCGCGCCGAGACCGGAGGCAAGCGCCTTGATGGCGCAGACGATATTCCGGCTTGCCTGGTCGCTCGCGACATGACGCACGAAGGTCTGGTCGATCTTGATCCTGTCTAGATGAAACTTGGCGATATAGCCGAGCGACGAATAGCCGGTGCCGAAATCGTCGAGCGCGATCTTCACGCCGAGCACGCGAAGCGCCGAGAGCTGGCCGAGAACGGAATCGGCTGAATCGAGGAAGGCCGATTCGGTGATTTCGAGATGGAGGCGATCAGGTGTAAGACCCGAGACCTGCAATGCATGCCGGACAGCGGCGACGATATCGCTACGGACGAACTGGAGCGGAGAGACATTCACTGCCACGGTCATGTGGCCGGGCCATGCCGAAGCGGCCCGGCACGCTTCCTCCAGCACCCACGCCCCGAGTTGACAAATGAAGCCGCTCGCCTCGGCGATTTCGATGAATTCCAGCGGCGGGATGACGCCTTGTTCGGGATGCATCCAGCGGACCAGCGCTTCCGCGCCGATGACACCGCCGCTCGCAAGATCGACCTGCGGCTGATAGAGGACAAAGAACTGACCGCTCTCCAGCGCGCCCTTCATTTCCGCCTCGAGCGCCAACGCCCGCAACTGCCGCCCGGCAGAATCGGGATCATATACGCTGTAGCCCGATCCGGCAGACGCCCTTGCGCGATCGAGCGCCGCTTCGGCGCCGGCAACGAGCTGACCCGCGCTTCCGTGGGCGCCGGAGGAGCAGCATATGCCGATCCGCGCGCCAATCTCGGCGACAGAATTTCCGACAAAGAAGGGCTTGCTCAGGAGAGCGATCATCCGATCCGCGTAATCGGACGCCGAAGCGGCGCGCATGACGGCGGGAACCGCAATGCAAAAGCCGTCGCCATCGGTGCGTCCGATCAATGCACCTTCGGGGACATCGTCCCGAAGGCGCGCGGCAACCGCCCGCAGCAGCAAATCGCCTGTCGCGCGGCCGAGGACCGTGTTGATGGCCGAGAAACGATGGAGGTTGAGGGCAAAGATCGCCCATCCGTCCATGCCGGCAGTCTCGATACGCCGCAGCAATTCATCGCGTCGAAGCGCTCCCGTCAGTTCGTCGAACTGCGACAGGTTCTTCAGTTTTTCTTCATAGGCGCGGCGCTCGGTCATATCGCGCACAGTCAGGCAGGCGACGAACGGCCGCTCTTGCCCGTCGTCAGATCCATCCACTGTTTCAAGGACCGAAACCGTCACATGGCCTTCCAGCGCCCTGTTCTCCCCGCCCGAAACCACCGAGAACTCGAATGGAACAGGCAGGACTCCGGCGCTGCCACGCAGGCCGCGCGCCTGTTCCAGCGCGGCGGCCATGGGCTTCGGAGCGTTTTCAGCAAAATCCATGCACATCGAACGGCAGAGATCCGCGCCGAAAATCACCTCGGCGGAACGGCTCGCCTCAAGCACCTTTCCGTTGTGATCGAGGATGATGACTGCATCTGCACTGTCATCGATCACCCGGCGCAACATCTTCTGGGAATTACGGCTTTCGAGTTGGGCGAGCCTGGCGAGCCAGCGGCCGATATCCACATTTTCGACAAGGTAGAGCAGCAATCCGGCCGCCAGGATCACCTGGAAGACCGCTGTCGGCAGGAGCAAGGCCCGCTGCGCCTGCAAGAGGAAGGCCGCCGCCTCCACCCCGGCGCTGGTGACAAACAGGAACGGCAGGAGAATCCAACCCGAGATCGAGTGCGCCGACCGGATCGAGATTACAATCAGTCCCGCCAGGGCCAGCGCATAGGGCATCGGATCGACGGGCACGGGCACCCGCCCCTGCAGCAGGGTCTCGGCACCGAGAATGTGGAGCATGGGACCATTCAGGAGCCCGTAGACCGGAACCGCGAATATGTCCTTGAGTTCCGTGGCAAAGGCGCCGATCACGACGGACTTGTCCGAAAGCTGCTCTTCGGGGATCGCCCCCGACAGCAGATCCGCCACAGAGAATACCGGAACCGTGCCCGGAGAGATGGAGAAATCGACGGAGAAATCCCCGGTGCGGGTCTCGGGCACCCCGGCAAGCAGGGCCGCGACGGACTGTACCACCGTATCACCCAGCTTCACGCCGAGCGGGAGCGAGCGGACGACCCCGTCGGGATCCGGAACGACATTGGCGCTGGCCAGCCAGGCGACCTCTTCGAACTGCGCAAGCGGGCGAGAAACCACCGTCGTCTCATGCCCGGGATTGGCATTCTGATACTGCACGAAGGCCGGCAGCACGACCCCACCTCCAGCATCGGACAAGGATCGGGCGAGGCGGGCATCGGCTTCCGGGGTCGAACGGGCGCTGAAATCGACATCAAGGAAAATATCGCTAGCGCCGGCTTCGGCGAGCTTGTCGATAACCTCGGCATAGACGGTACGCGGCCAGGGCCAGACGCCTATCTTGTCGAGGCTCTGCTTGTCGATGGCGATGAAGACGAAGCGGTCACCGGCCGGTCTCGGAGCCTGGGCGGCACGCCATTCCGACAGGCCGAGATCGACGCTCCGGAGGAAGCCGGAAGCCGGGAGCGCGATCGGCAACAGCAGCAGGACGAGGGCCGTGAGGACACTATAGAAATTGATCCGCCCCGTGCTTGCGGCCAGTCTGCGCAGTCCTTTCACCCAGCCGGTCGAGGTCATCCATTGCGGCCTATCAATGGGAACATCGGGTCGAGCATGGCTTTTTTCCCGTTTCCGTTGCCGTTCCCGTTTCCGTTGCCGTTCCCCTTGCCGTTGCCGTTTCCACCTGCGTTGCCGTTGCCGTGACCATTGCCTCCGGCGTTCCCGTTGCCATTGCCATTGCCTCCGGCGTTCCCATTGGCATTGCCATTGCCGTTATTGCCGCCGGGATTGCCATTGCCGTTGTTGGCGGCATTGCCGTTACCGTTGCCGTTGCCGGAACCGCCCTTACCGCCATTGCCATTGTTGGAGTTGGTGTTACCGGATCCATTGTCGGCATCGTCGTCGGACGCGCCCGCGGCCGATTTCCCCGCATTCCCGGCGCGGCCATTCGTCGTGCCGTTGGTACCCATGCGGGCGGCATTGGCGCTGGCGATGGACGCCGGAGTCTTCGGTCCCAGCACCGGCACGCTGGCCGCAGTCGGCGGAACAGACGCGACCTTGTCCTTCGGCCCGACGCCGACGACCCGCATTCCCTGGCCGCTGGTGGGATCGACCGTCACGCTCTGCCCAGGCCGCACATGCGCACGCTCGCCGCGCGCAAATCCGGTGACCTCGACAAGGCCGCGGCTGACACTGACCGAGGCCGTGTTGCGGGTCACCGTCACGCCGAACTGGGTGCCCTTGACGACGGCTGCCAGGAAAGGCGTCTGAACGGATGTATGGGGCCTGTTGCGTGTCTCGATATCAAACAGCATGGAGCCGTACTGCGCGGCAATTTCCGTCTTGCGGACGAAGAAACCCGATGTCGTAAGCGACGCCAGGCTATTGGGCTGGAAAGTGATGCTTTCCTTGTTTCGCGTCAGCAGAAGCCGTCCGCGCGCGCCCGTCACGATCACCGCCTTGTTTGGGATCCTTGCGCCCACCTCGACCGCGGTCCAGGTCGCATTGTCGGTCGTGTATTGTACCGGCTGGCTGACCTTGGCAGCGATCCACTCCGCGCACTGTCCGGCACCCGCCGAGGCAAGAATGAAAAGCACCGCTGAACAGAATTTGACCACAAAAGACATAGCATCCCCCAATATCCGGCTCATTGAAGGAAAAAACCCCTTAATCTTCAGTGAAGACAAGGCCCCGTCTGTAATCGTGACTAAGGGATCATGAATGCAATGGCGCGCTAAAATAAAATGAGGGATTCAGGAAAGAGCGCCGGGAACGGGCCTGTGGTGAACAGGCCATCCGTCTGGCGCCAGCGGGCCTTCAGCGCGGCGGCGCGTCTCACAAGGCAGCGTTCGAAAGTCCCGGGATCTCGATACCGAAGGTATGCAACAAGAGCACGAGGTTCAGCATCAGAACAATCGTCGTCCCGATCGCCGCGAGCGTGCGCATCAACTTGCCGCTCACGTATGCACCCATGATATCGGCCCTGCTCGTGAAGAGAACAAGCGCTACCATCGGAACCGGCAGGGAAATGCTGAGGATGACCTGACTGATGACCAGCGCCTTCGTCGCGTTGACCCCAAGGGCCACGATCACGAAGGCGGGCGCCATCGTTATGAGGCGGCGTAGCCAGATCGGAATACGGAAGTTGACGAAGCCCTGCATGATGATCTGTCCGGCCATCGTGCCGACGACCGAGCTGGACACTCCCGACGCGATCAGCGAGACCAGAAAGGCCGCGGCCGCGGCCCCGCCCAGAAGCGGCGTCAGCGAATGATAGGCGGTCTCGATCTCCGCGACCTCGCTGTGCCCGGCGTGAAAGGCGCTGGCGGCCATCATCACCATCGCGGCGTTGATCATCCCCGCCACACCGAGGGCAATGACGACCTCGATATTGGAGTAACGCAGGAGCCTGCGCCGATCATCCTCGTTGTGGATCACGATGCGGTCCTGGGTAAGGCCCGAATGCAGGTAGATCGCATGGGGCATGACGGTGGCGCCGATGATGCCCACCGAGATCATCAGCGCCGTGGTATCGGGGATCTGCGGAACGACGAAGCCCATGGCGGCATCGCCCCATGCAATAGGCGCGATGAAAAGCTCCAGCAGATAGCAAAGCCCGATCACCCCGATGAGCGCACCGATGATCAGTTCCATCGGACGGAAGCCGCGGCCCTCGAAAAGCAGGATACCATAGGTGACGACGGCGGTGACGGCCATGCCGGCCATCAGCGGCATATCGAACAGGAGCGCGAGCCCGATCGCACCGCCCAAGAATTCCGCCAGATCCGTGGCCATCGCCGCAATCTCGCTGACGCCCCACATCACCCAGACGACGGGTTTGGGGAAATGGTCGCGGCACATCTCCGCCAGATTGAGCCCCGTCACGATGCCGAGCTTGGCTGAAAGCGCCTGAAACAGCATGGCGATGAGATTTGCCATGAGCACCACCCACAGAAGGGTGAAGCCGTAGCCGGCCCCGGCCTGGATGTTCGTCGCATAATTGCCGGGATCCATATAGGCGATGGACGCAATGATCGCCGGCCCCGCGAAAAGCAGCGCCGACCTGGGGCCGCTTCGCCGGCCCGCGAACACATCCGCCACGCCGCTTCGCGTGCGGCCCGTCAAGGATTTATCGGAACCCACTGTCTTCACCGGATGCGCCTCTGATTGCCCGTGGCAGCCTGATTAAGCCAAGGCTACACTTTTGTCAATTTGGATCAGCATGAAGCCATTTCTTGACCCGGCAGGTCTTCCCGTGTTTACAATGACGAGTCGTGGCTTTATGCCTTGCCCGGAATTTGACTTCGCGATGCCGCACCTGGTTCTGGCCGGCAATGCCAATCTGGAACGCACCGATGTCCGAGGAAAAAACTCCAGATCACGATATGCCTGCCCAGGCCGAGCGCTTCACCCGAGCCAGAACGGCGCAATCGCACGCGCTTCTCGAAGACTATACCGAGATGATCGACGACCTTATCCGCGAACATGGAGAAGCGCGGGTCACCGACATCGCACGCCAGCTGGGCGTGACTCACCCGACGGCAGCCAAGGCGATTGCCCGTCTCAAGCGCGAAGGGCTGGCCGTGTCGCGGCCCTATCGCGGCGTCTTCCTCACCGAAGCCGGCGTGGGAATGGCGGAGCGCGCGCGCACGCGGCACCGCGTCGTCATCGATGTCCTCGTGTCGATCGGCGTGCCGGCGGATGCCGCCGAGATCGACGCGGAAGGCATCGAACACCATGTCTCCGACGAGACCCTTGCGGCCTTCGAGGCGTTCCTGCGACGCAAGCGCTGACGCGGATTGCACGGCCCCTCCCCGCGTTTGCCACATGAGGGGCCTTTTCAAGCCAAGGAGATTTTTCATGGACATCGGCGCCCGCCACGGCAAGACGGCGGCTCAAGTTGCGCTGCGCTGGCTGGTCCAGCAGCAGAGCGTCGCGGCGCTGACCAAGACCGCGACCGAAAGCCGGCTCGCGGAAAATTTTGCCGTCTTCGATTTCTCGCTCGACGGCGACGAAATGGGCGCAATCTCAGGGCTCGCCAGACCCGACGGGCGGATCGTCAACCCGGGGCATCTCGCGCCCAAGTGGGATTGAGGGGGGGGGAATGCTGCGGAGTATCAGAACAGTGCTACGCCAACCAAAGCATCACATGTAGCTTCTTAAAAAGTCGCGACCAACATGCGCTAGCGCAATAAACGATGGCGCCATCGTCAATGCCAGTCCGGATGAAAAAAGAGAAAACACAATAATTCTAAATGCGCACCTCGATCTGTCTTTTGCTTCAAAAAAATTTCGCAAGGTGAATAATTTCGCCGCCTGCTGCGGCTGGTTACCAACACCTGCCGAAATCGCATTTTTGTAGAGCTTAGCCTCTTCTTCTACAACCGATCCCAATTCGACATGCTGCAAGATAAACTGCAACTTCTGCGACAACTCCGACGCTGTAACAATCGATTGAGCTCGCTCAACATAGTCGTCCGCCGAATTGAATCTCTTCGCGATTTCCGGCGAGGTTACTTGAAATATAAACGATCCAAGACCGAATAAAAATAGACCAAAATACAATAAATAAAACCCAATTCCTAGTTTGATTTCGGAATTGACACCCATTCCGGTGAATGGCGAAATGAACCTCGCCACCTCATCCTGCAATAGTAAAATGTATCCTATAAATGGCATCAGTATTGAAAATTTAGATACAGGAGATCTGCCGATAGAACCAAGGGCTGACCAGGTAATCTCGTAACAGAGTCTCATAACTCCAATGCATCCAAGATAGCGTTGACGTTTTCCGGTTGCAGCGCCCAACGATAAGCTGGGTGTATTTCCCAACCGTAGCCGAAATCAACAATTTCATGACCCAGAAAGCGCGATTCCTCGAAATATTTTCTTACAAGATTACCATTTTCCTCCACTTTTCTAGCAGTTATAAAATCTATTTTATACAAAAATTGTATCAACGCGCGCGAACTAACCGCCTTACCATTCGTAAATGTAAAATTATTCTGTTGAATAATATTCGTAAGCTTCCTAGACAACTGATCAGTTGGAAACGTATAATTTGTTGCGGTTTTCCGCTCTATCTTTGTTGGCTTCATGGCAAGAAGCAAACGTTCAATCTGTGGTAACTCACTCTTGAATTCGTTTATGATATCCTGCAAGCGCTCTTGCGAATACATCTCAAAAATGCCATTTAGATCTTGCGATGATATGATACTGGCACCACGCTTGTTTGCACTTTTCGCCGCAAGCCGAAAGAGCTTCACTAGGTCACGTGGTCTCGCCCGCGTCAGCGAAAGCAGGATTTTGTGAACCGGCCGATCCTCCCACTTACCCTTTCCGGAAAACCGAGGCTCAATAACTTCCTTTAGTATAAGACTGGTAATCTGTCCTTGATCAAGATTATCAATAGCCTGCTGCGTGTACTCTAATCTGAAGAACGTAGCAATTCTCTTTGCAATGACCCGTAGAATGTCATCATTAATCCATCTCAGCCAAATGACATTTCCTTCAATCTTATCCGTTGACTCGTCCGACGTCCGAACCAAAAAATATACGTCACTTCTAAGTCCGATTCGGAATCGGATGCGTGGGTGTTTCCCCCCTATATCGCGGATAGCGTTTAGCAGAGCAGAAATATTTGTGATATCTTCAGGGTTTGCTTTCCATCCGCGGTCTATGTCATCAATATAAATATTGATCGAGCGGACGTCCCCGTTCTCTAACCTCTTTTCGTCTAGCCACTTTACGATTAACTCAGCAAGAGAATTAGCAGAGGCATTTTCCAGCTCAGGGAGCTGATTGAGCATTGCCTTTTCAAATAGTGCGCCGAGTATTTCCCTTAAAATTCCTGTTTTCCACACCGAAATTTTGCGTACGAATTGGTCGTTTGGGTTGGTATCTGTCTGCACATTGAGCAATGCGTCCGGCTGCAACCAGACACAGGGAATATGCGCCTCTACGTCTGACAGATAAGCCCGTTTAAGAAGCGCGCTTTTGCCGACTCCTTTGTGACCAACAAGAACCCGTACAGGCAAGTTAGACGTCAGGGAGTCGTAAGCCATGTTCCTATAGAAGTATTCCTTCAGGCGTTCATCGTTCTCATTTTCCGCATCATCCGCGCCAAATATTTGTTGTATCGTTGCATCGTCAAATGTGTGCACCTGAGGACCTCAGATTCATCGTTCAACATCACTCGTTATAGATAATGCAATTCTTGTTTGAAGCACTACCGATTGTGTACCTTAGCGCGACATTTTGAAGTGCATTCCTTCATCCCGCAAGTCTTGCGCGCACTATTCCGCAGACTTCTCAACGTTGCCCACTCCAAAAATACGTAGGATCGCTCCAACGGCCCTGTCCAGTCGGTAAGCGTTCACGCGGCGCCTCCACCTCCTCCGTCACCCCGGCCCTGAGCCGGGGGCCAGCAACGGCGCAGCAAAAGACTCCTCTCGCGATCAATGTCTTGATCGCGCTGGATGCCGGATCAAGTCCGGCAGGGCGGCGGGTTTCTGCTTGCGCCGGAAACCCCCACCCCAATCAAAAAAAACCGCCGGATCGCTCCGGCGGTTTCTTCATTCCAATCCTTGCGCCCGTCTCAGACGAACTGGCTCAGGCCCGGAACCGAGGAGACGACGTTGTCGACCACTTCGTCGCCGGCATATTCGCGGGCGGCGGCGATCGTTTCCCTGGCGAGCGCGGTGATCTCGCCCATACCGAGGCCCTGGGCCATCAGCTGCTGGCCGAGACCCATGATGCCGCCGCCGCCGATCGCGCTCATCAGCCCGCCGAGGATGCCCTTGCCCTCGCCTTCGCCATTGTACCTGGCGACGAGATCCATGGCGCCGGGGACCGCCTCGATCATCTTGGCGACCGGACCGTCGGCCGCTTCGCGCTGGAGGAAGCCGAGCATCATGCCGACGGACTTTTCCGCGACGTCCGGCTCGATGCCGACCTTGTCGGCGATGCGGGTTACGAGTTCATTCATGGCTTGCCTCCTGTGGATATTTTGACGTTAACGTCAACGTAAATTATTCGGGCTGCGAACTCAAGCACCCATATCGCGTTCCACGGCATTCTCCGCGCATTCTCCGGGGCGCGGGGCGCGGCTCCATCCGGGCTGTTGTCATGTTCCACACTATCCTTATAACTACAATACGATGTTTCATTGAAGAGTGGGAGTCCGCCGGCGGTGCCGCCGGCATTCCCCGCGAAGGACGAGGCGCATGCTCGAAGACGGAAAGCTCTATATCGGCACCAGCCGCAATCCCGACGACAGCCTCAACAAGGGCGAATATCTCGAGCTGAAATACGGCAACCGCCACGGCATCGTCACCGGCGCCACGGGCACCGGCAAGACGGTGACGCTTCAGGTGCTGGCCGAGAGCTTTTCCAATGCCGGGGTGCCGGTGTTCTGCGCCGACATCAAGGGCGACCTCTCCGGCATCGCCGTCATGGGCGAGCCGAAGGACTGGGTCGACCAGCGAGCCAAGCTGATCGGTTTTGACGATTTCGCCTACCAGGAATTCCCGGTGATCTTCTGGGACCTCTACGGCGAGCAGGGCCACCGGGTGCGCACCACCGTCGCCGAGATGGGGCCGCTTCTGCTCTCCCGGCTGATGGATGCATCGGAAGCGCAGGAAGGCGTCTTGAACATCGCCTTCAAGATCGCCGACCAGGGCGGGCTGCCGCTGCTCGACCTGAAAGACCTGCAGGCGCTCCTGAACTACATGGGCGAGCATGCAAGCGAGCTGTCGAGCCAATTCGGGCAGATCTCGAAAGCGTCGGTCGGCTCGCTGCAACGCGGCCTGCTGATCCTCGAACAACAGGGCGCGGAAAATTTCTTCGGCGAGCCGGCGCTGGCGATCTCCGACATCATGCGCACCACCAATGACGGGCGCGGGGCGATTTCGGTGCTGGCCGCCGACAAGCTGATGATGAACCCGAGGCTCTACTCGACCTTCCTGCTGTGGCTGTTGTCGGAACTGTTCGAGGAATTGCCGGAAGTGGGCGATCCGGACAAGCCGAGGCTGGTGTTCTTCTTCGACGAGGCGCATCTCCTGTTCAACGACGCGCCGAAGGTGCTGATCGAGCGGATCGAGCAGGTCGTCCGCCTCATCCGCTCCAAGGGCGTCGGCGTCTATTTCGTCACCCAGAACCCGCTCGACGTGCCGGAAACGGTTCTCGCGCAAATGGGCAACCGCATCCAGCATGCGCTGCGCGCCTACACGCCGCGCGAGCAGAAGGCGGTCAGAACCGCAGCCACCACCTTCCGCCCCAACCCGGCCTTCGACTGCGAGACCGCGATCACCATGCTCGGCATCGGCGAGGCGCTGGTCTCGACGCTTCAGGCCAAGGGCGTGCCCTCGGTCGTCGAGCGCACGCTGGTGCGCCCGCCGTCGGGGAGGCCCGGGACGATCAGCGAGGCCGAGCGCCGCGCGGTGATGAATGTGAGCCCGGTCGCGGGCGTCTACGACAAGGATATCGACCGGGAATCGGCCTACGAGATCCTTCTTGCCCGCGAGCAGAAGGCGGCCGAAGCCGAGGCTGCCCGGCGGGCGCAGGAAGAGGGCCGCACAGCCGACAGCGCCGAAGGCCGCTGGACGCTGCCCGGCTTTGGCACCGAGGACGACGACGAGCGCACGACCAAGACCAGGACGACAACGATGCGCCGAACCTATCAGCGCGAAACGGTGTTCGAAGCGGCCATGAAGAGCGCCGCACGCTCGGTGGCCAATTCCGTCGGACGGGCGATCGTGCGCGGAATTCTGGGAAGCCTGAAGCGGTAGGGGCGGGCTTTGCGGCAGGGCGTGAGCAGATTTGCATTCCAACAGGTTGATGTCTTTTCCTCGCGGCCCCTGCGGGGCAATCCGCTCGCCGTCGTCGTCGGCGCGGATACCTTGAGCGAACCGGAGATGGCCGCCTTCGCCAACTGGACGAACCTCAGCGAGACGACCTTTCTGCTGAAGCCCAAGTCGGCCGGCGCTGACTATCGGGTCCGGATATTCACCCCCGTGCGCGAACTGCCGTTTGCCGGCCATCCCACATTGGGCAGCTGCCATGTCTGGCTGGCCTCGGGCGGTACGCCGAAGGGTGGCGAGATCATACAGGAGTGCGAGGCCGGGCTTATCCGAATTCGCCGTGACAATGACCGGCTTTCCTTCGCGGCCCCCGATCTGCGCCGTGCCGGACCCATCGAGCCCGAAATCCTATCGCGAGTCGTCGGAGGGCTTAATCTGGAACCCGATGCGATCGTCGGTGCGAACTGGGTGGACAACGGCCCGGGATGGCTCGCGGTCCTGCTGCGCTCCAGAGAGGAGGTCCTGGCGCTACGTCCGGACTACGCGATCATATCCGGACTGCGGGTCGGTGTCGTCGCCCCCTGGAATTCTTCGAAAGAGGGGCGCGACGCCGATTTCGAGGTGCGCGCCTTTACCGCGGCCGGCTTCGAGGACCCCGTGACCGGCAGCCTGAATGCCGGTCTCGCCCAATGGCTGATCGGCAGCGGCATCGCGCCATCGACCTATATCGCCAGCCAGGGCACCGTGCTCGGACGAGCGGGCCGCGTTCATGTCGAACAGGCCGGTGGCGATATCTGGATTGGCGGCAATGTCGCCACATGCATCGAGGGCTCCGTGACCATTTGAGATCGGCTTCGACGCCGATGTCGCACCGACGCGCCGCCGGCCCCGGCCCGGTTGCCTCCTGCCCGGTAGCACCACGGGCAAATGCCCCACCTCCCCGAGATCACCCCCTAGGAGCATCCCGCGCCCGATGGTATAGAATAACCATCTGACGAGCCTTTTTCACGACTGCCTACCCGCTAACGTTCATCATTGCTTACGGGGATATCTGTCATGGCGCATAAACAGGTTCTCTTTCGCGACGAAGCCCGGGCGAAAATCCTGCGCGGGGCAACACTTCTCGCCGACGCGGTCCGTATCACGCTGGGTCCGCGATCCAAGTCCGTTCTGATCGAGAAGAAATGGGGCGTTCCGATCGTCTGCAACGACGGGGTGACGATCGCCAAGGAATTCGACCTCAAGGATGCGGAGGAAAATCTCGGTGCGCGCATGCTGCGCGAAGCGGCGGAGAAAACCGGCGAAATGGTCGGTGACGGCACCAGCACGGCGACGATCCTCGCGCATGCGATCTTTTCCGAAGGGCTTCGCAACGTCGTGGCCGGGGCCAGCGCGGTCGACATCAAGCGCGGCCTCGACCGGGCGACGAAATGCACCACGGAGGCCCTGAAGAAGTTGTCGCGGCCGGTCGCGACGACGCGCGAGAAGCAGCAGGTGGCGGCGATCTCCGCCCACAACGACGAGGCAATCGGCACACTCATCGCCGAGGCGATCGAAAAGGTCGGGGACGACGGCGTCATTACCGTCGAGGAGGCGAAGACGACGGAGACCCACCTCAACGTCGTCGAGGGCATGCAGTTCGACCGGGGGTTCATATCGCCCTATTTCGTCACCAATGCCGAGGACATGGAGGCCGCTCTGGAGGATGCGCGCATCCTGCTCTTCGACCGCAAGATCTCGGCCCTGATGGACCTCGTGCCGCTCCTCGAACAGATCGCCAAGTCCGGCCGCCCGCTGTTGGTCATTGCCGAGGACATCGAGGGCGAGGCGCTCGCCACCCTCATCGTCAACCAGATCCGCGGAACGTTCCACAATTGCGCCGTCAAGGCGCCGGGTTTCGGCGACCGGCGAAAGGCGATGCTGGAGGACATTGCGATCCTGACCGGTGCCCAGCTGATTTCCGAGGAACTCGGCTCGAAACTCGAAAACGTCACCATGGAACAGCTCGGCACCGCCGCCCGGGTCGTGATCGACAAGGAGACGACGACGATCATCGGCGGTGCAGGCGACCCGGCGCGGATCAAGGGCCGGATCGAGGAAATCCGCCGCCAGATCGAGAAGACCACCAGCGATTACGACAAGGAGAAGCTGGAGGAGCGCCTCGCCAAGCTTTCCGGTGGCGTTGCCGTCATCCGCGTGGGTGCGCCGGCGGAAGCGGAAATGAAAGCCAGGAAGGACGCGATCGAGGACGCGATCAACGCCACCAAGGCGGCGGTCGCCGAAGGCATCGTGCCGGGCGGCGGGCTTGCGCTCCTGCGCTGCGTCGAGGCTGTCGCGGCCGAAGAGGCGAAATGCGACGGCGACGAGCGGACCGGCGTGCAGATCCTCAAGCGCGCGCTCGAAGCGCCGGCACGGCAGATCGCGCTGAATTCGGCGGTCGATGACGGCGTCGTCGTCGAGCGCATGCTGAAGGGAACCGGAGCCTATGGCTTCGATGCCGGACGGCGGGAATATGTCGACCTGATGGAGGCCGGCATCATCGACCCGACCAAGGTGGTGCGGATCGCGCTCGAAAACGCGGTTTCCGTCGCCAGCATCCTGCTGCTGACGGAAGCGACGATGACAGAGGTGCGCGAGCCGGCGAAGCCGCCGGAGCCGGAGATGGGCGGGGCTTGAGGCTCACAGGAGGTTTCAGGCCTTCCGTTGCCGCCACCACGTCCGCAGGAGCGCAATCCCGACGCCGATGGCAAATCCGGGAAGCGCCATGGCGATGGCCGCGGCCGCCGCACCCATTTCGCAGCCGCCGGAATCGCCCGGCGTGCCACAGCGCGGATCGAAGATGTATCCCATCGAAAGCGCGAAGACGCCGGTGAGAATCGGCAGGCCGATGAAGCCGATCAGTCCGTAGACCAGCGATTTGACAATCAGCCTCAGCATTCTTTCCCCCCTGCCTTCAAAGCCTGTCTATAAGAAAGATAGCGCAATTGGCGCACGACGTGAACGGCCGGCGCGCCGCAGCGGCCTTGACCTCTCAGCAAATTGCCGCCATCTCCACCTCGAGGCTGCGGCGCGGCAAGCGGAACGGAGAGACGGATGGCCTTTCGGATCAACAACGGATCGCTCTACCCCTACGCCGCTGGTGCCGTGGTCGCCGGCCTGCTTGCCGCCTTTGGCATGATCGCCGACGAAGTGAGCGAGGGCGAGACGCTCGGCCTCGACGAGGCGGTGCTGATGGCACTCAGGACGCCGGGCAATCCCGCCGACCCGATCGGCCCGGCATGGCTCGAGGAGGCCGCCCGCGACGTGACCGCGCTCGGCAGCTTCTCGGTGCTGACCATTCTCGTTCTGGTCGTCGTTATCCATCTCTTCCTCATCAGGCGGCAGCGGACCGGATGGTTCCTCGCACTCTCGGTCATCGGCGGGACGATCATGAGCACGACGCTGAAATCCTTCTACGACCGGCCGCGCCCCGATCTCACCGGCGCGGCGCGCGTCTTTACCGCGAGCTTTCCGAGCGGGCACGCGACGATCTCGGCCGTCGTCTATCTGACGCTCGGCGCGCTGCTTGCCGAAATGGCGGATCGCAGGAGCCAGCAGGTTCTCTATCTCGGCTCGGCGATCTTCCTGGCGGTGATCATCGGCCTGAGCCGCGTCTATCTCGGCGTCCACTACCCGACGGACGTGCTTGCCGGCTGGTCGATCGGTGCCGGCTGGGCGCTCGCCTGGACGCTCGCCGCCCATCTGGTGCGCAAGCGAATGAAGACTAAGGGGTGAGGAGACGGCGCTGCGCCGCCTCCCCTCCTGCCTCGTCAGCGCTTCGGCGCGACGAGCGAAAAATGCGCGCCCTGCGGGTCAATGCAATTGACGATCCAGCTGCCGCCGGGGACTTCCATGGGACCATTGATGATCTGGCCACCGCCCACCTTCACCCGCTCCGCCGCCGCATCGATCGCCTCGACATTGATATAATAACCCCAGAAGGCCACGGGCATGTCCGGCATCTTGGTCATCATGCCGCCGAGCCCCACCCCATCAACCTTGAAGGTCTGGTAGATGCCCATCGCCCCCATATCGACCGCCATGTCCTTTTCCCAGCCGAACATCCTGGAATAGAAGGCGAAGGCTTCCTCACCGTTGCCGGCCATCAGTTCGCGCCAGCCGAATGTGCCGGGCGTGCCCATTTGCGGCTCCGGCGGCATCGGGCCCTCCGGCATATTGGGCTTGAAGAGGTTGATGACGGCACCATGGGGATCGGCGACCACGGCAAAGCGGCCGATGCCGGGAATGTCTTCGGGTGCGCGATGCACGACGCCGCCGTTGTCGGCGAATTCCTTCGCCTTGGCGTCGACGTCGTCGACCGCGACATAACCGCTCCAGTTGGGCGGGATCTTCTGGTCGCACATCTCCTGCGTCAACGCCATCATGCCCGCAACGCCCATTTCGAAACCCGGAATACTGAAGATACTGTAGGACATGCCCGGCATGCCAGAGTCCTTGACCTCCCAACCGGCGACAGGTCCATAGAATTTCGCGGCGGCCGCCATGTCGGTGGTCATCAGCTCGTACCAGATGAATGTGCCTTGCATCGTCTCTTCCTTCCCGGGGTTGCTCAGGATTGTCTCTGCATTTCGCTCGTCATGAAGGTATGGAAAGTGCCGTTGGGCTGGCGGACGCTGGCCGTGAAGCGGCGAGTGTTGTCGTCGACGAAGGTGATGGCGTCGTGGTAGATCGCCGTCTTCGTCGGATCGGTGAAGTCCGGCCCTTCCGCCTCGAGCGTCAGGGTCCTGCCGTCGGGCTCGATCCAGCCCTTGTAGACCCAGAGCTTGGTCATCATCGAGCCAACCCAGGTGCCGACATAGTGGCCGGCCTGCGGATCGTAGCCGAGCGTCATCATGACGGAGCCCAGACGCCCGTCCGGCATCTTGCCGCGGCTCTCGCCGACATACCAGAGGCCGTCGAACGTGCGGACCGTCTCGGTCCAGCGGTCATCGGGGCTTTCAGGCCCGCAATCCTCGTTGCCGGTGGCCGAGGTGACGACCCAGTCGCCGAGAAGTTTTTCTAGAAAGTGGTGTTCCTGCTGCGGTGCGGCGAATTCCATCATGGCCTCATCCTCCTCGATGGGGTTTCATAAAAAGATGCCTGCAGATATGAACGGCTCAGGACGCGGCGGCGCGCGGCTTGCCGTCGTACTCGTCATGGCGACGGACGAAGTCCATCGTCGTCCTCTCGTTGCGCCCCTTCGGCGCCCGGTCGAGGATCATCAGCGTGCCGATCAGTTCTTCCGGACCCCGCGCATAGCTCGAATAGGTATGGAAGACGGTGCCGTCGGCATCGCGGTAGAAGGCGCTCAAGCCCGGAAGCTCGGTGCCGGCATCCTTCGCTGGCAATGCGGTGAAATTATAGAAGACCTTGCCGGAGGCGAGCTCGTCCGGATCGAAGGACACGTGATAGTCGCGGTTGAAATCGGTACCGAAGGACGACACCCACGGGAAATGCCAGCCCATGCGGCGCTTGTAGGCCTCGATCTTTTCTAGCGGCGCGCGGGAAACGGCGACCAGCGTCACGTCGTGGTGGTTCAAATGCGGCAGCGTGCCGTCCAGATGATCGGCGATGAAAGAGCAGCCCGTGCAGCCCGCTTGCCAGTCCGGGCCGAGCATGAAGTGGTAGATCATCAGCTGGCTGCGGCCGTCGAACAACTCGGACAGTGTCTTGCGGCCGGTGGGCGTGGTGAAGACATAGTCCTTTTCGACCCTGACCCAGGGCAGCGCCAGGCGCTCGGCATTCACCCGGTCGCGCATCCGGGTCATTTCCTTTTCCTTTTGCAGAAGAGCGCGGCGAGCCTCAAGCCAATCTTCGCGGGATACGACGGGATGTTCCATAATTCCCTCCTCCAGGATGGTTGATGGACGTCCTTGACATTTACGTTGATATCAACATATATAGCTTATGTCAAATCAGCCTGTGATTCCTTTTTCCACCACCATCCATGTTCGCGACACATGCCTTTGCCTGCATGCGCAGAGGGCGGCCCGCGCACTCGCGCGCCGCTTCGATACCGCTTTGAAGTCATTGGGTCTCACCAATGGCCAGTTCTCGCTGATGATGTCGCTGAACCGTCCCGAGCCGCCGCCCATGGGGCCGGTCGCGGCCATGCTCGCCATGGACCGCACGACGCTGACAGCGGCGCTGAAGCCACTGGAACGGCGCCGCTGGGTGGAAATCCTCCCCGATCCGAAGGATCGGCGCGGCAAGCGCCTGAAGCTGACGCCGGCAGGCGTGGCGGTGCTTTCCGCCGCCTTGCCGATCTGGAAGGAGACCCATGACGCGGTCGAGGCCAAGTTGTCGTCGGGCAATCCAGACGGATTGCGACGGGACCTGCTGGAGATCGGGCAGTAGGGACGCTCCGCCCGAATTGTCCCTCATCCGAACCTCTCCCTCAGCCTCTCATCCCCCGCAAAATCCGCAATCGCGAAGCCGACCAGCCAGCGCGGGAACTCGCATAGCGCCTGAACACCGGTCCGGCTCAGCCTGATGCGCCAGGTCTGGCGCTCGACCGGCTCGCGCGATGCAAAGGCCAGGGCCGTGAGAAGAGCAATGTTCATCCCTCCCCCGGGATCACGAACCGAACGATAGAGGATCGCCTCCATGCCCGCTTCGCGCGCAGCTTCGGCCAGCCTCTGGCAGGCTTCGTAGTTGACGGGATCCATCCATGCCGCCCGATCTCGGGACAGCGGCGGCTTGGTCAGGTCGACCGCACGGCCTGTCGAGACCAGCGCGCAAAAGGCCGTGTATTCCGCCGCATTGGCCGGCAGCGGGGTCGAGGGCGATTCGGAATAGAACAACAGACGATAGAAGGCCATTTCGGCCAGCGCCGTCGTGACCTCTTCCGCCGCGTAGTAGACGCCCGGCGTTCGCCCAGCGCGACGAAAGCGGGAGCCCCTGGGATAGGCGCCGCCATAGCGGAACGGTGTTGCCAGCAGATAATCGAGCCCCGCGCATTCAGGTGGGAAGGCGGGCTTGGTTTCCTCGAGAAGCGCTTCGAGCAGAGATTGCTCCTCGACGCTGTCGACCAGTTTCATGGTCGAAACCTGGTGCTGCGCCTCGACGAGCCGCCACCAGGCGCCGGAAGCGGTGCGCGCCTCAGACGAGAGCGCGGCGGGCGTCCAGATAGGCAAGGACATCGGTCAATCCGGAAACGGTTGCGATCTTGTCGGCCGGCACGCCGCCGAGCGACGTATTGACATTGCGCAGCCAAGCGCGCGCGACCGCCTCGTCCCCGCCGGCAATGGCGTCGAGCGAGCGGAAGACGCGGATGAACAGGAGCGCAAGTTCGAAAGGCTTCGTGCCTCGCTCCAGCGTGAAATCGAGCCGCTTCATGCGCGAAACACTGGCTTCGGACACGCCGAGCACCGATGCCAGCGCGCGCGCGCTCAACCCCAGCCGCTCGGCGGCGTTTACCACCGCCTTGGTCACAACGGCGCGCTCGGACAGGGCTTGCGGGGCGGTTTCGACTTGCGGCAACATGAAAGCATTCCTTTCCTTGGAAAGAATATAGCACAATTCCATCCACAGACAAGGAATTCAACAATGTGTCTCTGGCGGGACAATCCCCTTTGCCCAACAGAGAAAGGGCCGGCGCGAGGCCGGCCCTTCGGGCGGTGGATCTGTAACGGGGCTCTGTCAGGCGACGGAAACCGGAACTTCGGTGGATGTGCGCATGGCGTGGCTATAGGGGCAGACGATATGGGCGGCGGCGACCAGCCTCTCGGCCAGGGCACGCTCCATGCCGGGGATATTGGCGGAGATCGCCACTTCGATGCCGAAGCCGGTGCCATCGTCGCGCGGACCGATGCCGACACGGGTCGTGATCTTCGCGTCGTCCGGGATCTTCACCTTTTCCTTGCCGGCGACGAATTTCAGTGCGCCGAGAAAGCAGGCGGAATAGCCGGCGGCGAACATCTGTTCCGGATTGGTGCCGGTGGCGCCGTCGCCGCCGAGCTCCTTCGGCGCGGTCAGCGTCACGTCGAGAACGCCGTTGTCGGAGACGGCGCGGCCGGCGCGGCCGCCGGTCGCGGAAGCCTGGGCAGTATAGAGAATGCTCATGTCAAAATTCCTTGTATCTGGCTGCAATGGCATTTATATATAGCACAATTAAATTGTGCGCAAACTTTATTTACAGATTGCGCCAACCAGATGAAATTGCAAGAATTGGCGCAGGGGAAAGCAACGGGGCAAGGCAGGGAATAATGAACGACACCAAGGAGGAAACGGCACCGACGCTCGACAGGCAGCTTTGCTTTGCGGTCTATGGCGCGGCGCACGCCTTCAATCGGGCCTACAAACCGCTGCTGGAGCCTTTGGGCCTCACCTATCCGCAATATCTAGTGATGATGGTGCTCTGGGAGGAAGATACCCAGTCGGTCAAGGCGATCGGCGACAGGCTGGGGCTCGATTCGGGAACCCTTTCGCCGCTCCTGAAGCGGCTGGAACAGGCGGGCTATGTCGTGCGCAAGCGCTGCTCCGACGACGAGCGGCAGGTCCTCGTCTCGCTCACCGAGACCGGAACCGGACTGCGCAGGAGAGCCTGCGACGTGATGCAATCGATCGGCAAGGCGACCGGCTGCACCCGCCAGGAAATCGAAAACCTCCGCAACCGACTGCAGGACCTGCGCCACCAGCTCACGCCGGAGGAATAAAGGGCGGAGGTCTCTGCAGGTGTCATGTATCAGGTGCCACCGAAGATCGGTTTAGGGACGTTGTGTCCGGCTGCCGCGAAACTCCGACTTTTGCGACGGAGTTTTGCGGCGAAACTGCTCGAAGGTTTCAGGTCGTCACAAGACTGATACCTGGTTCAGACTGCCACGAAGCCGCCATCGACGAATAGCTCCTCGCCGCCAACGAAGCTGCTTTCCTCCGATGCGAGAAACAACACCGCCTTGGCAATCTCTTCGGACCGGGCGAGCCTGCCGAACGGAATGGTTTGCTGCATCCATTCCTCGGCGCCGGCATTGTTCTGAAGATAGGTCTGCATCGCAGGTGTCAGGACCATGCCGGGTGAAACGACGTTCACGCGAATGCCCTGGCTCTTGAGATCGGTTGTCCATGTTCGTGCGAACGAGCGGATCGCTGCCTTCGTAGCGCTGTAGATGGATAGGTTGGCAAAACCCTTGGCTCCCGCCCCCGATCCGGTCAACACAACTGCGCCACCGGCAGACATAAGGGGCAGAGCCTTCTGGACGGTGAAGACCATGCCCTTCACGTTGATGCCGAAGACACGATCGAAATGATCTTCTTCAATGGCGCCGATCGGGGCGGATTCGGACACGCCGGCGTTTGCGAAGACCACATCCACGCGCCCGCGATCACGCTCTACTTCCGCATAGAGCCTGTCGAGACTTGCCAGATCGCTGACATCGCCTTGGACGCCAACGGCGCCGTTGCCGATTTCCTCTAGCGCCTCGTCCAGGCGTTCTTGCCGGCGTCCCGTGACATACACATGGGCACCATCTGCTGCGAATAGCTTGGCCGTGGTCAAGCCTATGCCGTCCGTTCCGCCCGTGATCACCACGATCTTGTCCTCAAATCGCTTTGTCATGTCATTGGCTCGCTTTCATAGTAAGTGGAGGATTGCTCCATTTACTATATGGAGATATCCTCCACTTACAAGTCATGGCGAGGCAGATTTTTTTGGCTGACGAAACCCCATTGCGAGTCGATGCGCAGCTCAACAAGGAGCGGATCCTTGCCGCAGCCGAGGAAGCCTTTATGGAGCGAGGCGCTGGCGTCTCACTGGATGACGTCGCAAGGCGCGCCGGGGTTGGGATCGGGACGCTTTATCGCCGCTTCCCAACGCGGGAAGACCTCCTGGCCGCGACGTACAGCGCCCGATTCCTGGCTTTCGCTGAGAAGAGCCGTGCCAGGTCAGTCAATCTTGACCCTTCAAGCGCCTTGCGCGCCTATCTTGAAGAACTCGTCCAATATACGACTGTTTATCGAGGTTTCGCGGCGTCTCTCGGGACGGTTCTACAGATTGGAACGCCGGGATGTCTCGCCACCAGTGAGGAAGGTGCCCGCCTTCTGCATGCCGCACAGGAGGCGGGAGCAGTTCGACCTGATATCAGCTTCAACGACATCGTCTGCGTGGCAACCGCAATATCACTAGCGACCGAGCAAGACAGCTCACCACAAGCGCACATCGCTCATTTGGTCGGTGTATTCATGAATGGAATCGTCGAGCGCTGAAACGTTCGCGATAACCGGTCTCGGCGGGTGTCATGTCGCAGGCGCCGCCGACGAGCGCTTTGGGGGCCGGTCTGGGGCGGCCTTTCGGGACAGAGGATGCCGGGTGCCGTTCGCGCAGCACCCGGCGTCAAGGGTCAGATGGTCTGCCCGCCCGATACCTCGACGCGCTGGCCGTTGACCCAGCGGTTGTCGGGGCCGAGCAGGCTCGCCACCATCGGGCCGATATCATCGGGCACGCCGACGCGGCCGAGTGCGGTCATGCCCGCGAACGCCGTGTTATAATCCGGTATGTCACGTACCGCGCCGCCCAGGAAGTCGGTTTCGATCGCGCCCGGCGCCACGGTGTTTGCGGTGATGCCGCGGCTGCCCAACTCCCTGGCCATGTAGACCGTCAGAATTTCGACCGCACCCTTGGCGGCCGAGTAGGCCGAAAAGCCGGGGAACGAGACGCGGGTCAGGCCCGACGAGAAGTTGATGATGCGGCCGCCATCCGCCAGCATCGGCAACAGCGCCTGCGTCAGGAAGAATACGCCCTTGACGTGGACATCGAACAGCATATCGAACTGTTCTTCGGTGGTGGTGGCGAAGTCGGCCATTTCTCCATGCCCGGCATTGTTGACGAGGTGGTCGAACGTGTCGCGCTGCCATGTGGTCGGCAGCGCGGTTCGCAGCGCCTCGACGAATGCCGGAAAGGACGAGACCTTGCCGGTGTCGAGCTGTAGCGCGACAGCCTTGCGGCCCAGCGCTTCGATGTCGGCGACGACGGCGTCGGCCTCGTCCTTGCTGCTGCGATAGGTCAGGATCACATCTCCGCCGTGGCGAGCGATGCTGATGGCGGTGTTGCGGCCCAGGCCGCGGCTACCGCCGGTTACGAGTGAAATGCTGGTCATACATGCCTCCGTTTCTGTGACATTCTTATGCAACAGACCGGCCGCACGTTGTTGCGCGATCCTCCCGAATACTTGCCCGAAAATCCTGCCGCATTGCCGGAACGTCCTGCATGCCGTATCAGTCTTCGATGACCGATTCCCTCCTGGACCACACCCGTCGCTACGCCGATGCCCATGTCGACCCCGCTGGCGTTGCCGCAACACCGGTCGCGGGGATGGCGATCCTGCGCGAAACCGCGCCGACGATGCTGCAATTTGCCGTTTCCAGGCCCTTGGTGGCGCTGGTCCTGCAGGGCAGCAAGCGTGCGACGATGGGAAGCCACAGCTTCGATTTCGGCGCCGGCGAATCGCTGCTGATCACCACCGATGTCCCAACCGTCAGCCAGATCACGACTGCCAGCAAAGTCTTGCCTTATTATTCAATTGTCTTCGAACTCGACTCCGCCATCATCGGCGATATGGTCGATCAGATCGGCCCGGTCCCGTTCGAAGCGGATCAGCCGGTCCGCGTCGATGCGACCGAAACGGAAATTGCCGATGCGGCGCTGCGCCTTCTGCGGCTCATCGATCGGCCCAAGGCGCTAGCGGTACTCGGCGAGCAGTTGCGTCGCGAGTTGCACTATTGGCTGCTCGCCGGCCGTCACGGCGGCGCCATCCGCGCGCTGGGCGTGACCGACAGCCATGCACAGCGCATCGCCCGTGCCGTTGCCTTGCTACGCGACCATTATGCCGAGCCGGTGCGGGTCGAAGCGCTGGCGACGGCGGCGGGCATGAGCCTGTCGGCCTTCCACGTTCACTTCCGCGCCATCACATCGCTGACGCCGCTGCAGTTTCAGAAGCAGCTTCGGCTCATCGAGGCTCGACGCCGGATGCTGGCGCAAGGCGAAGCGATCAGCGATGCGGCCTACGGCGTTGGTTACGAGAGCGTCCCGCAATTCACCCGCGAGTATGGCCGCATGTTCGGACAACCGCCCGCGCGGGACGTCCGGCAAGCGCGCGCACAGACGGCATAGAGCATTCCCGATACAACATCCTTTTTCGGAAATCGGTGATCCAAGCCAACGGCGGTGATCGCCATCAGCTTCGACAGAAGCCGCCCGTCACCTATACCACCAAAATCGGACATCTGGCCTGATAAGGCCGGTGACGGACTTCAGAAACTCTGTACAGCAGGCTGAGCGGCCGTAACGAAGGGCATAAAGCTGTCGACGCTCGGCGGCAGCTGCTGCCCAATTTCGGATACCTCCCCTCACCCGTCGAAATCCGGCGGCTTGACCTCTCCCGCCTCGGGACCACCCCTCCCCGGTCCTCAAGGCGCGAAGCGGCCTTACTGCCAGACGACGATGCGCGCGTTCTCCGGCACACGTTGATAAAGATCGATAATATCCTGATTCATCAGACGTACGCAGCCAGACGAGACGGCCTTGCCGATGGATTGCCATTCCGGCGAGCCATGCAGCCGATAGAGCGTGTCCTGGCCATTCTGGAAGATATAGAGCGCGCGGGCGCCCAGCGGATTATCCAGGCCCGGCGGCATACCGCCATTGTCGGCCGAATATTTCGCCAGTTCCGGCTGGCGGGCGATCATTTCCTCCGGCGGCGTCCATTTCGGCCATTTCTGCCGCCACTCGATGACGCCGGCCCCCTGCCAGGCAAAGCCTTCGCGGCCGATGCCGACGCCGTAGCGCATGGCTGTCCCGCCCGACTCGACGAGATAGAGGAAGCGCGACGGCGTATCGACCACGATGGTTCCCGGCGGCTGGCCGGTCGGATCGAGCACCCGCTGGCGATAATAGCGTGGATCGATCTGCTGATAGGGGATTGCCGGGATGACATAGCCGCCGTCGACCAGCGTGCCGTACATCGCATCGAGCTCGGCGGAGCCGCGCATGGGCGGGCGGGCGACCATGCCGACCGGAGTGCCATAGGCAGGGGTCGGACGGTTATAGGAGCCGGAGGACGCGCAACCGGCAAGCAGGCTCGCCGCGCCGACGCCGGACAGGGAGAGAAAAGCGCGACGCGAAAGGAAACTGGAAGATAGCATGGAGGGTCGGTCTTCCTGTGCAAGTTTCAAGGACAGGAACGATCAAAGCACGGAAAGCCTAAATGTTCCCCTTACGCATTGATTGTAACGTAGCGTATTCTAAAAGACATACACGTTGATGCCGCAGGAGGCGTTCACTTTTTTGCGATGGCGCTCCGGGCCTAGAGCACGACGATCGGAGCCTTGCCGCCGACGCGGTCGTAGAGGTCGATGACGTCCTGGTTGAACATCCGCACGCAACCGGACGACGTCGCCTTGCCGACCGACTGCCAGTCCGGCGTGCCGTGCACCCGGTAGAGCGTGTCCTGGCCGTTCTGAAAAATATAGAGCGCGCGGGCGCCGAGCGGATTGTTGAGGCCGGCTTCGAGACCACCCTCCTCCGCCGAGATGCTGCGCAGGTCTGGCTGGCGCGCCACCATGTCGTTGGACGGGGTCCAGTGCGGCCATTTCTGCTTCATCTGGATCGTGCCGCGGCCCGACCACGAAAAGCCGTCGCGGCCGATGCCGACTCCGTAGCGGATCGCCTTGCCGTCCGCCTGCACGAGATAGAGGTAGCGTGCCTTGGTGTCGACGACGATGGTGCCCGGCTTCTCGGCGGTCTGGTAGCTGATTTCCTGGCGCAGATAGCGGGAATCGACGCGATCAAGCGGAATGGCCGGAAGCGTGTGGCCGTCGTCGCGAATCACGCCATACATCACCCGGTGCAGCGGATTGGCGACCGGCAGGCCGTAGGTCTGGTGGAACTGGGTGCTATAGAGCCGCTGCTGCGGTACCGGCTGGCGGGCGGACGGCTGGACGCGGGCCGGGTCGTAATAGACCGGCGCCACCTCATCCTGGAACCGGTCGATATTCATGCGGCTGGTATCGGTTACGAAGAGGCATCCGCTCAATCCCGAAAGCAGAAGCCCCCCGGCGGCCAGGCCCGCGGCCCGGTTCACAACCCCGATCATCGACGAATATGGCTTTGACAACATCGCACACCGCTTCATGCCCGCTAAACACTCCCGGATTGTTTCAGGCGCGGCTGGCGCGAAACTGTTGTCGGACGGAAAGCGCGATATTTCCGGCGATCTAGCCGGGCTTTCCGCCCCTCGCCACGGGCAGTCTCACGTTCTTCAGCAACAACGACGCGACAATGCCGAGCGCGACAATGCCGGCAGCGGTCACAAACATCGGGAAAAAGGCGTCCGCATAGGCGAGCGCAACGACGTGGCGAGCCTCGTCCGGCAATGCCGCCAGAAGTTTCGGCGTGAGTTCGCGAATATTGTCGATGCCGGGAACGGGTGTCGCCAGAGGCGTCAGACTGGATGTCACGATCGCCCCATAGATCGAGATGGCGATTGACGCCCCCGCCATGCGCGTCAGCGTCAGTGTTCCGGTGGCGGCCCCGACATCGCGCGCCAGCGCGGCATTCTGCACACCGATGACGGGAACCTGCTGGCCAATGCCGATCCCGATCCCGTGAAGCAGCATGACCAGCGCAATCAGCACGATCGGCGCACCCGCCTCCAGCTGGCTGAAGGTCAGGAGACTGACAAAACCGGTCGCCGTGCTCGCCACGGCAAAGGGTTTGTAGAGCCCCGTTTTCGAGATGAAGCGCCCGGCCACAAGCGATCCGGCGGCTATGCCCCCCGTGGTGGCGATGAAGAGAAGGCCCGCCATGGAAGGCGACAGGCCGGTGGTGGTCTGCAAAAACAGCGCGATATAGTTGATCGAGCCGATGCCGATCGCGCCGCTGACGAGCGAGACGACGAGCAGAAGATTGATGGTCGAACTGCCGAAGAGAGACAGCGGCACGACGGGTTCGGGCACGCGCCGCTCAACCGCGATCCATCCGGCAAGGCAAAGGATGCCGAAGGCGACGATCGACAGGCCCTGCCAGGAGAAAAGCGAGCCGAAAAGCTCGGAACTGTCCGCCCAGAGCACGACGCTGGCCACGGCTCCAGCCAGCAGCAAGGCGCCGGCATAGTCCACCTTCGGCTTGCGGTGAGGTTTGCGATAGGGCAGAAAGATCATCAGGCCGGATATGACAAGAATGCCGATCGGCAGGTTGATCAGGAATATCGAGCGCCAGCCGAACCAGTCGCTCATGGCGCCGCCGAGCGCCGGCCCGATCGCGCCCGAAGCCATCAGCACAAGACTCGAATAGCTCTGGTAGCGGGCCCGCTCGCGCGGCTCGAAAAGGTCGGCGTTGATCGAGAAGATCGAAACCATGATGCCGCCGCCACCGAGCCCCTGAAGGACACGGGCGGCGATCAGCGTATTCATCGACACGGCGAGCCCGCAGACGAGTGAACCGACCGTGAAAATCGAGACTGCGGCTATGATCACATATTTGCGGCCGAAGAGATCGCCGAGCTTTCCATAGAGCGGCATCACGGCGCTGGTGGCCAGAAGATAGGCCGAGCCGACCCAGCCGAAGCGCTCGAGCTGGCCGAACTCGCCGACGATGGTCGGAAGTGCCGTCGAGACGATCTGATTGTCCAGGGTCGCCATGAACATGGCCGTCAGCAGGAAGCCAAAGACCAGCAACCGCAGGCGATTATCCGCAATGAGCGGCGTCGCGGGTGGCGGGATGACGGCTGGCTGGGGTTGGCTCTGGCTGTCCATGAACATATCCTGGCATGAAGGTCTGGATTTATGTGCTTTTAGCATATATTTGTCAATGGCACATACATGCAAAATGCATGAGAGAACTTTGTGCGACCGGGAACTTCTGCTATAGGGTGGCCATGGAAAATGACGATCGCACCCTGACAGCACCTCCTCGCGGGGCTTCACGAGAAGACGATGTAGCGCTTATCGGGCAGGCGATGACGCGCATGCGGCTGATGATCGGCCGGCGCTTCATCGGCAAACTGGCTATTGAACGGCATGGGGCGGGAATGGAACTGTCCCATCTGGACGTGCTGGGCGTAGTCCGTCAGCTTCAGGACAGAAGCGAGGCGACGATCGGGGCAATCGCCCAGCAGATGCGCATCGATCCCTCGCGCAGCAGCCGGATCGTCGCGGATCTCGTCAAGCGCGGGGCGCTGAAACGTCAGGTCTCGCAGGAAGATGCGCGGCGAAGCATCGTGGTACTGACGGATATGGGAAGACGCCTGCTGTCACAGGTCAAGGAGGTCAAGCTGGAGGCCGTATCCGAGGTCCTCGCCGACTGGTCGCCGGAAGATTCGGCAGTATTCGCTCGGTTCTTCGACCAGTTCATCGAGGGGCTCGAGCGCCGTTATCAGCACTTCGAGACGGAATCGGACCCGATCGGCCACGGGTCCGAGCGCTGACAGGACAAGAAAATCGCCTCCGGCCAGCCATTCGACATCGGTCGAGGCCGGCCGGAGCGGGCGCACGTGTAGCCGTCAGAATGTCGACAAGCCCACCGCGCCGTCCCCCATATTGGCCGGAAGGCTTTATCTGGCAAGCGGCGGCTTCATCGCCGTATAGATCTTCTTTCCAAGAATGATCGCAATCGGCAGGGCAAGGACGCAGCCGACTGCGAAGGCTCCCGCGATCTGCCAAGCATCCATCATACCCATGGAAAGTACTGCCGTCACCGCCGCGCCGCCCAAGGCCGTTGCGACAAGAATATAAAGAACCGCAGCAAGACGAAACATTCGACCCTCCGTCGTTGATTACGGCATTGAGACTATAGACCAAATGGGCGCCGGCATTGATCTGGAACAAATGCTTCCATGTAAACAGGGGCGAGGAAAGCCTCGCGGCTCTTGTGGACCCCGGCGCTGTTCGCGCATGATCGCGCCTGAATGCTGGGGATGAGAACGGGAACAGGCCATGCTGAAACGACGCGGTTTTCTTTCGGGGCTCGCGGGTCCGGGCCTCCTGCTCGCCATCTCGCCACGCCCGCTTTTCGCCGCCTCTGCGACAAATCCGCCGGCTGAACTGCGCGGATCCATCGATGCAGCCGAGGCCGGCGTCGTTCCGGGCGCTGCCGACAACCAGAGCCGACGGATGCAGGCGCTGATCGACGAGGCGGCGCGGCGCGGGCTCGAGGTCTTCCTGCCGTCCGGCAATTACAACGTCTCCAACCTCAACCTGCCGGACGGGACCCGGCTCACCGGCGTTCCCGGCGCAACCCGCCTCTCCTATGGCGGCGACGGCCACCTGATCTCCGCCAATGACGCTGCACACATCGAAATCTCCAATATCGCCCTCGACGGCGCAAACCGCTGGCTTGGCGACTATACGCAGGCGCTCGTTTCCTTCCGCGGGGTCGGCGAAGTCAGGATCGATAATTGCGAGATCGCGGGCAGCCGCAAGCACGGCCTGCAGCTGGAGCGCAGCGGCGGCAGGATCGAGCGCAGCCATATCACAGGTGCTGCCCAAGCCGGGATCATGTCGCACGAGGGCGTGGCGCTCATGATCACCGGCAACCAAATCTCCGACTGCGGCAACGGCGGCATTCTGGTGCATCGCTGGACCAAGGGCGAGGATGCCACCATGATCTCCGGCAACCGCATCGCCCGCATTTCCGCCAAGGAAGGCGGTACCGGCCAGTACGGCAACGGCATCAACCTCTTTCGCGCCGACAATGCGATTATCGCTGGCAATCACATTTCCGATTGCGCGTTTTCGGCAATCCGCGCCAATTCCGCCTCCAATGTCCAGATCACCGGCAACCAGTGCCTGCGCTCCGGCGAAACCGCGGTCTATGCCGAATTCGCCTTCGAGGGCGCGCTGGTCGCCAACAATCTCGTCGACGGCGCGGCAAACGGCATCCTGATCGTCAATTTCGCCGAGGGCGGCCGGCTTTCGACCGTCACCGGCAACATCGTGCGCAACCTGTCGCTGACCGGTCCCTACGTGCATGACGGCGCGGGCTTCGGCTTCGGGATCGCCGCCGAGGCCGATACGGTCATTTCCGGCAACGTGATCGAGAACGCCCCGAAATGGGGCCTCATGCTCGGCTGGGGGCCGTATCTGCGCAATGTCACGGCGAGCAGCAACGTCATCCGGCAGTCGCCGGTCGGGATCGCGGTCACCGTCGTGGAAAATGCCGGTCAGGCGCTCATTTCCGGCAATCTCATCGACGGCGCCATGGACGGCGCAATCGTCGGCTTCCGCTGGAACGACAAGGCGACCGGCGATCTCATCGGCGGCAATGACGGCCACCGGCATCTGACGATCGAGGGCAACCGGGCAGGCTGAGGGCCGGCCCGCCTCCCCTCGGCCTTTCGCGGCCACGGTGCCTCCGGTCAGGCCTGGCTTGCGATTGGGGGCGCGGAGTGGCTGCCCCGGATCAGCGCCAGCGCATCGGGCGGCGGCCGGCGCTCGATCCGGCGGTAGAGGCGGCAATCGGGCGTGCGAAACAACAGTCCCTGATTGAACAACTCGCGCCTGAGAAGCACATGGTCGCCGAAGCGGTGATATCTCTTCAGCAGATCGTTGACCTGCGGTTCGCTGAGATCGCAATCGGACGGGAACAGGGACCAGAGCTTCCAGAGACAAAGCTGCTGCTGGCTCGTCCTTGCCGGCCAACGAACAAGGACGCCCTGGGCATCGAAACAGCGCAAAGCGGCCTCGACGCGGCGGTAGTCCACGATTTCCGGCTGTGGATGTGTGTGCGCCATCCGCTCACGGGCCGTGTCGGAAGCTTTCATATGCTGGTAATTGCGGTATCCGGCAGCCTTCGCCAGTATGTTGAGCAGTTCGACATGGCCGGGCTTGTCCGCACGGCCGTCGAGCTCACGTTTGAGCATACGCGCCAGCGCCGACATGTCCGGCGCCTGATAGGGATGCAATGTTCTCGACATCGTCTTTTCCTCGATATCGTGCCGTCAGAAACTGAAATTGCCGGAGGCCACCGTCTTTCCGACACGGCACGGGAAAAGTGTCGGTCGTCAAACCAAATCTTGCAGGTTTAGCTCTCCTCTTCAGAGCGGTGACGCCTGGGTGAACTGCGGACCCTGACGCCTGAGATACGATCCCGGGCAGACACTGTCAACATTTGGCGCGGGCTGCCCGTGTCAGGAATTTGTGAGCGCATCACCGGGACACGGCTTCAAACTCCGCCGCTTTGCGGTTAGCTTCGCCGGCAGCCAATCGAAGAGGAGAACGGACAACATGCTGAAAATCTACGGCGTCTACAAATCGAGAGCCACCCGGCCGCTCTGGCTTGCCGGCGAACTCGGCCTCGCCTTCGAGCACGTACCCGTTCTCCAGGCCCGCAAGTTCGACGACCCGCTTGCCGCAGACGCGCAGATCAACACCCGCACGCCGGCCTTTCTCGAGCTCTGCCCGATGGGCGTCATCCCGGCAATCGAGGACGACGGGCTGGTGCTCTTCGAAAGCATGGCGATCAACCTCTACCTCGCCAAGAAACATGGCGGAACGCTCGCACCGAAGGATCTCGCCGAAGACGCGCTGATGACGCAGTGGTCGTTTTTCGGCGCCACCGAGATTGAAACGAATGCGCTGAAGATCTCGACGGCCGCCGCCGAAGGCCGGCTCGAAAGCAGCAAGGACGAGGTGGAGGCGGCAGCACGGCTCCTCAAACGGCCCTTCGCCGTGCTCGAACGGCATTTTGCCGGCAACGACTATCTGGTCGGCGGTCGCTTCACCGTCGCCGACATCAACCTCGCCGAGATCGTGCGCTATGCGCAGGCGCACACGCCGCTCTTCGACGCACATCCGAAGCTCAAAGCCTGGCTCGCGCGCTGCCAGTCGCGCCCGGCCTTCAAGGCGATGTGGGAAAAGCGGCTCGCCGAAGTCTAATCTGCACGACAGGGGCCTGCCGGCTTGCAAGCCGACGGGATCGCGCTAGGCTGGGGCCGCGACAAAATACCGAGGAGAATTCATGCGTCCATTTCATCTCGCCTTCCCCATCACCGACATCGAGGCCACCCGGCACTTTTACGGCACCGTTCTCGGTTGCCGCATTGGCCGCGAAAGCCCTGGAAAATGGATCGACTTCGATCTCTTCGGTCATCAGATGTCAGCGCATCTGAGGCAGGAAATGCCGAAGGACACAGCCAGCGGCTCGGTGGACGGCGACACGGTGCCTATCCCGCATTTCGGCGTGATCCTTGGCATGGACGACTTCCTGGCGCTGGCGAAAAGGCTTGAGGACGACCCGGACACACGCTGGGGCCTGAAGCCGAAACTTCGCTTCGAGGGCCTGTCGGGCGAGCAGCGCACCATGTTCATCTTCGATCCCTCCGGCAATGCGCTGGAGTTCAAGGCGTTTGCCGACGATTCGGCGATCTTCGCCGTCTGACGGCGGGCGATCCTGCTGTAAATCAGACAAACATTGTCACCAGCGTCCGAGTCTGCCCATCCCCGCCATGGGGATGGGCAGACTGGCCGGTCGCGTCAGGCGCATCCCGGCACGTCCTCGAGGCGATACCAGACAGGAATGCCGCGCTCGCGAGCGATCCTCACATCGTTATCGGCACCCTTCGAGTCGCCGGGTAGGCGCAAGACGCCCTCGCATAGCTGCAGGAGCCGTCCGGCGACGGGATGAAAAATTTCCTCGTAGAGATCGTCGCCCACCGTTCTTCCGCCGGCCGCTCGCCAGACCGGCAAGGCGACCCACTCACCGATCATCGGGACGTGCCCGGCCCTGAACAGAGCGTGGGACGGCGCCTCCAGGCGTTTCAGGTTTTCCGCCATTTTCGCCGGATCGTCCCCCGTGCCGGAACGATAAGGCCCCGCAATCAATATCAACATGCATCCTCCTTCAACTTCCCACTTCATGCGGGAATTTGCACGATAATGCGTATTTATTCTTGTTTGTCGAGAGTATTTGCTGCTATTGAACGGATACCGTCATTTTCGTGCAGGTTCACGCATGCTCACAGGTCAACGCAAGGCCCATATTCTTTCCACGCTACGCCAACACGGCCAGGCCATTGCAAGGGACATGGCCGAGGAGATGCATGTGTCGGAAGATACGATCCGGCGCGATATGCGGGACTTGGCCGCCGCCGGGCTTTTGAAGCGCGTGCATGGCGGCGCGCTGCCGATATCGCCGGACCTGCCGGATTTCACGACCCGGCGCGACCTATCCTCCGAGGTCAAGGCGGCGCTCGGCGCGCGCGCGGCAAGCCTCGTCAAGCCGGGTCAGATGGTCTTTCTCGACGGCGGCACCACCACGGCGGAGATTGCACAGCATCTGCCGAAGGACGTGCCTCTCACGATTGTCACTCACAGCCCGACGATCGCGTCCGAATTCGAGCATCACCGACAAGTGGAGGTGATCTTGATCGGCGGACGGATCTACAAGCATTCCATGGTGGCGGTCGGCGCGGCGGCGATGAAGGCGATCGACGATCTGCGGCCGGATATCTTCTTCCTCGGCGTAACGGCGGTTCACCCCGCGCACGGGCTTTCGACCGGAGATTTCGAGGAGGCCGCGATCAAGCGCCATATCGCGGCGGCCAGTGCGGAAACCTATGTGCCTGTGACGGCGGAAAAGCTCGACAGCGTATCGCCTTGCCGGATCATGGCGCTCGACGGCATTGCCGGGTTGATCGTTCCCGGCGGAGTGACCGCAGAAAGCCTCGCGCCCTATCGCGAGGCGGGCGTCATGATCGTGGAGGCTGGCTAGCTCCTGTCCCCCTTGGGGAGAAGAAAGAAGTCAGGCGAAAAGCGCGTCGGTGACGCGGATGTCGCCGACATGCGTTCCGTTCCAGTTGAACATGGAGTGGTTCGCCATGGCGACCAGGGCCGATTGTTCCGCGCTGTCATTCTCGAAATGCTTCGCCAGCAGCGCCGCGATCATCGCCTCGGCGGCGCGCGTGGTGCCGTCCTCGCATTTGACCGCGATCGAGATACCCTTTTCCGGCAATACGGCGCAGAAGACACCCTCCGCACCGGTCTTGGCGAAGATCTTGCCTGGCGCCACTTCCATCAGCTTCGTGCAGAAGCGCTTGGTGCCCGCGACATAGAAGGGTTCGGCCATGCAGGCCTCCATCAGCCGACGGGACGCCTTGGCGCGGACAGGCTCCAGCCCGTTGCCGGTCGCCATCTTGCCGAAACCACGGGCGAGCGCCACGAGCGGCACGGCATAGGTCGGGATCGAGCAGCCGTCGGTGCCGCAATTGTCATGGCCGAGCGCCGCACCGGTGAGGTTTTCCATGACGGAGCGGATTTCGGCCTGAAGCGGATGGTCGTATCCGACATAGCCCTTCGGGTCGTGGCCCATATGGCAGCAGGCGCAGATGAAGCCCGAATGCTTGCCCGAGCAGTTGTTGTGAAGTGCGGTCGGCTTGTCGATCGTGCGGGCCTGATGAATGAGCGTGTTCTGGTCGAAGGACCAGTGGGAGCCGCATTCGAGTGTGGAGACATCGCGGCCCGCGCGCGACAGCATGGACGCAGCCGTCGCCACATGCTCGTCCTCGCCGTTATGGGACGAGCAGGCAAGCGCCAGTTCCTTGTTGCCGAAGCCAAAAGCATCCGCAGCGCCGCTCTCTACCAGCGGCAGCGCCTGCATGGCCTTGCAGGCCGAGCGCGGGAACACCCCGGCATCCACGTCACCCGCTGCGAGCATCACCCGGCCGTCGCCATCGACAACGACGGCTATGCCTCGATGGCGGCTTTCAACAATATTTCCACGGGTGACTTCGACGGTGACGGGATTATTCATGGCCAACCTCAAAAAATTCTGCTTCGTCATGCTCATAGCAAACGGCGAATGGTTACACGAGGCGGTAAATGAAAATCCTGAAGCGTACGGCGCTGGCGCTTGTCATCATCTTTGTCCTGCCGACGATCGTGTCGGGAGGGCTCTGGGCGGTCAGGGAACAGCCGGAAAACTGGCGCGACGGTGATGTCTCGTCTTCCGGACTGCTGCCGGCCGCGAAGGACGACAGGGAAGCGGCGATCTACGTGTTCTCGGCCAGGACCGGCGGCCTGAAAGGCGCGCTGGCAAGTCATGCCTGGATCGTCACCAAGGAGAAGGGCGGCGCCGCATACGTGCGCTACGACAAGATCAGCGTCGGCACGCCGATCCGCCGCAACTACCTGCCGCCGGACGCCTACTGGTATTCGAATGTGCCGCAGCTGGTGACCGCCGTTCACGGTGGCGAAGCCGAGCGGCTGATCCCCGAAGTGGAACGGGCGATTGCCGCATACCCCTATTCGACGGAGGGGAGCTACCGCCTCTATCCGGGGCCGAACTCCAACACTTTCCTCGCTCATGTGCTGCGCTCGGTGCCCGGGCTCGGCGCGGTGCTGCCCTCGGATGCCGTCGGTCGCGATTACCTGACCGAAGGAACCATATTCACCATCGATCCGGACAGGCGCGACTTTCACCTCACCTATCGGGGGCTGATCGGGGTTGCCGCCGGTTCCCGCAGCGGCATAGAGGTGCATTTCCTCGGATTGGTGGCCGGCTTCGATATCGCCGATCCGGGTCTGAAAGTGCCGGGACTGGGAACGTTCCGGTTCTGACTGCGCCCTTGCGCCAGGGCCATAGACAAGCCGACGGCTTGCCGTAAACGCAAAAAAGGGCCGCGCAAGGCGGCCCTTCCATGAGTCTGGTCCCGTGACGGACCCGGATCGAATTCAATCGACCCGCAGGAAGATGCGGTTCAGGCCGAGGGCTGCCCCGTCGAAACCATCACCTTACCCAAGCCCTTCACGCAGACCGAAATCTCATTAGACATTGGATCACCTCCTTTTCGTTCGTTGACGTTGGAAACAAGATAGGGAGGCTTCACGGGCAAAACAAGGGCGAAAACCGCAGGCGATCCGAAAGACCCCTATCGTTCCGTTGCGGCAATATTCAAGCGACGTGAAACGGCGCCGTTCGGCGGGGAGCCGCCGGCACGTCGATGTGATCGGGCGCAAGTCCTGCCCTCGCCCGCCGGGCCATCAGCTCGAAGCCGTGTTCGAGATGGCGGGTGAACCTCTCGCAGTCGAAGAGCGGGCTCATGAAGCGGTCCGCCTCGAGACGCTGGCGCAGTGCCGAGAGCGCAAAGGGGTCCCGAGCGAGGACAGCGGCCTTGTCGACGAATTCCGCATCGGTCTCCGCCACCAGTTCTGGCAGGCCCGCAGCGCCAAGCAGGCTTGCCGAGACGCGGGCGGCAAAAGCCCTGCCGCGGGTGGTCAACACCGGAAGCCCGGCCCAGAGCATGTCCGAAGTCGTCGTGTGGCCGTTATAGGGGAAGGTGTCGAGACCGAGATCCGCAAGGGGCAGCCGGCTCACATGGGCGGGATAGGGCTTCCGGTCGGCGAAGATTATGCGCGAGCGCGGGATTCCGCGATCTTCAAATGCGGAAAGGAGATTGCGCTGCGCTGCCGGCGCCGGGCACAAGATCCAGAAGACCGAATCCGGCACGGCCTTCAAGACATCGGCCCAGAGCGCGAGCGTGCGCGGCGTGATCTTGTAGGTCGCATTGAAGGAGCCGAAGACGAAGGCATCTTCCGGCAGGCCGGCATCGGCGCGTTCGACAAACTCCGGCAGCGGACGGCTCTTCCAGCTGTTGGCCTGGTAGGTTTCCGGCAGACGGCAGAGCTTTTCGGCATAGAAGGGCTTGCTCGTGTCGGGAGTGACGACGGGGTCGCTGATGACATAGTCGAGATCGACGCCGGTCACGCTGCCCGGGAAGCCGAGATAGGTAACCTTTACCGGGGCGTCCGCCAGATTGACGATGTTGAGGCGCGCGCCCATCGTGTGGCCCTTGAGATCGACCAGAATATCCACGCCGAGTTCGCCGATCCTGCCCGCCGCCTCGCTGTCGCTCAGGTGACCGATGGGCACGACCGCCTGGCGAAGATGTTCTGGCCAGTCGGACTGCTGGGCTGCAGCGCTCTTCTCCGTGTAGCAGAGCAGCACGACGTCGAAGCGCTTCCGGTCATGGCAGGCCATGGCCTCGAGAAACAGCGTCATGGTCGCATGGCGGTGGAAATCGTTGGAGAGATAGCCGATTCGGATCCTTTGGCCGGCGGCGGAGAAGGGCCGCCGCTTGCTCCTGCCCTCCGCTGGCCGCGTCGCCGCGTAACTCGCCACCTCCTGGCAAGGGCCCGCGTTCAGCACTTCGTCCTCGCTCCAGAGGATGCGGCCAAGCGCCTGCTCGCGCGAAAGGAGACCCGCGGCAAACGGGGCATCAGGAACCTTCATCAGCGTCTCGTAGCGCGCCATGGTGTCGAAATCGAGCACCTCGCGGGCGACCGCGAAACGGGAGACGTTCAGGAACCAGTCGTCCGGATTGGCCTTCACGCCCTGCTCGAGTTCGGCATAGAGCTCGTCGAATCGGCCCATCAGACGGTGGTGGTTGACGATCAGCGCCATGTGGCGGTCGTTCTTGCGGTCGAGACGCTCCAGCAGCGGGTCCATCTCGGGCCAGCGGCCATGGCTGAAGAAGGCGCTGGCAACGGTGAAGGCGAGATCGCCGTCGGACGGATTGAGCGCCACCGCCCGCACGCCGATCTCCAGCACCCTTTCGGTCAGGCCCGCGCCCTGAAAGAGCGTCACGGCGAGTTTCAGGAACCCCGGCGCGGTTTTGCCGTCCGCCTTCTTCGCAGCACGCTCGAAGGCTTCCGCGGCCTGCACCCGTCTTCCCATCTTGAAATTGATATTGCCGATCAGCGCCAGCACAGCCGAATTTTCGTCGCGCGCCTTGGCAAGCGCCCTGGTGGCGAGGCCGAGCGCCGATTCATACCGGCCTGCCTGATAGTCACGAACCGCCGCCTCGAATGTCTTCTTCATGCCGTGCATCTCCGCAGCGCCTGCCGCTGCCCGTTCAGCCTTGGAAAACGGACAGAAAACGCCTGTTGCGGCAAGCCTTATGCGGGCACCGTTGCACGAAACTGACCTGAAAGCGCCCATAAATGGGCAGTGGAGGGCGCGAAGCGGCCGGAATCACCAGACACAGATCAGGCGAGCTTGAGAACGATCTTGCCGATGTGCTGGCTCGATTCCATCAGGCGGTGAGCCTCGACCACCTGTTCCAAGGGCAGAACAGTGTGGATGATCGGCGCGACATCGCCGGCGTCGAGGAACGGCCAGACCTCTGCGACCAGTTCGTCGCGGATGCCGCGCTTTTCCTCCGCCGTACGCGGACGCATGGTCGAGCCGGTGACAGTGAGCCGCTTGACCATGATGGGGCGCAGGTCGACCTTCTCGGCGATCGCGCCGCCCAGGAAGGCGATGATCGACAGACAGCCGTCCTTGGCGAGTGCGGCGAGGTTCTTCTCGAAATAGGCGGCGCCGATCATATCGAGGACGGCATCGACGCCGCGCTTGCCTGTTTCCTCGCGGATGACCTCGACGAAATCTTCCTCGCGATAGTTGATGGCGCGCCTGGCGCCGAGCTTTTCGCAGGCGGCGCATTTTTCCGCAGAACCCGCGGTTGCGAAGACCTCGGCGCCGAAGACCCTTGCGAGCTGGATCGCCGTCGTGCCGATGCCGGAGGTGCCGCCATGGATCAAGACCGTCTCGCCCTCGGTCAGCCCCGCCATCTGGAAGAGATTGGCCCAGACGGTGAAGAAGGTTTCGGGAAGAGCCGCCGCGCGAACGGCGTCGTAGCCCTTGGGAAAGGGCAGCGCCTGTCCGGCCGGAACCGCGCAATATTCGGCGTAGCCGCCGCCATTGGCGAGCGCGCAAACCCTGTCGCCCACCAAGAAATCCTTCACCCCTTCGCCCAGCGCGACAACTTCGCCGGCAACCTCCAGACCGAGCACCGGATTTGCATCCTTCGGCGGCGGATAGATGCCCTGGCGCTGGGCGACATCGGGACGGTTGACGCCGGCGGCCTGGACCCTCAGCAGGATTTCGCCGGGCCGCAGAGAGGGCAAGGGCGACGAAGACAGCACCATGACTTCGGGTGTGCCGAAAGACGGTAGATCGACGAAACGCATCGATGCGGGCAGCGCCATGGCCGGTAACTCCTCTAATCGCGTCGGATGTCATCTGCATAGAACAGCATCTGCCCGCTGCAAAGGAGGCTCATTGACGCGGCAGCGAATGGGGTCGCCAGTTCTGACCCCAAATGACACAAGCCGGATCCGGGCCGGATCCGGGCGTGAATCGGGCCGACTGTCCGCAAACGGCACAGAACATTGAAACTTCAGGTTGGATTCGGGCGGGAACGGAAACCCGGCCCGGCGATAGGCGTGATGCCGGCACCACACACGACTCCATTCATTAACCTTCAATGGCGAGAGGCCCGAGCGGCGCCCCAAAAGCAATTCTCCTATCGCGAGCATTTAATACATTTGTCTCCTTTTAGTTGCATTAGAGGAGGCAAATCAATGAATAGCCAACAAATCGACAGGGAGCGCGGTGCCCGGCTCAGACAGGCGATGATGACGCGCGGCCATCGCAAGGCGACGGCGCTCGCAGCCGAACTGGATATTTCACCGGCCGCAATAACGAAATGGACACAGGGACACGCGATGTCCGTCGACCACGCCTGCAACCTTGCCGTGCTCCTTGATATTTCCCTGGACTGGCTCCTGATGGGCCGGAACGGACCGGATTGGCTGCAGCCAAACCAATTGAGCGAGCTCGAACTCGATCTGATCGGAAGGCTTCGAGATCGGCCGGCGCGGATTATCGAGCTCCTCATCCGCCTGATCACCGAGATACCGAAAATCCCGATATCCGAGCAATCGCAGACAACTCAACCATAAGTAAATTTCCGTGGTTGAATCTACCTCTGGTAAACAACTTACGATAGCGCTTGCTTCGAAAGTAGGGCACCATTTCTTTCGAGGGACATGCAGACGGCAGATGCAAATCGGCAGCCTTCTGACAGCATTTACGGTGGTTGAACAATCTAAATCCCTCAAACAACCCACTCAACGGAGAAATTGTCATGTCAACACTTCTGACGATCAATGTCACAAACCTCGAGAGCGCCACTCAAGGGTTTTATTTCTTCCAGCAGCCCGCAGTTTACTCGGGTGGCGGCCCGGTATACAGCAACAGCCTCTACTCGCAGAGCCTGGGAAACTATGGTGACACGGGCTCCACCCTGACGTTCCAGGTCAACCTGCAGTATTATGCCGGCATTCAGCAGGCCCACAGCACACCACAGGTTGGCCAGTCGTCCGGTTATTCGTCGGCCAGCCGGGCCATCGATCTGGCGCCTGCTTCAGGCACTGCAAACGACTGGACCACTGCATCCGTCAACCCGCTGGGATTGACACAGCCGACGGTCGGCACGGGTGTGCAGCCGGGAGCATTCCGGATCACCACCCCGACTTATGATCCGCCCGCCGTCTACAACGTCGGCTCGGCTGTCGAGGTGAACGGGGGCATCGTGCTGTCGAACTTCGTGGTGGCGAACCCCAGCAACAACACGGACTGCCAGCCGATCCTGAAATACTACGTGCAGACGGGCGCATACACGCCCGGCACCGTGATGAACTTCACGCAATCCAGCGTCAATGCGGCCGTCTGTGATTTTACCGGCGGTCATTCGGTCATCAATGTGACGCTCAATTCCAATGGAACCTGGTCGACACAGATCGTTCAATAACCGTTGATCCGGTTTCGGAACGAAGTGTGAGCAGGTCATTCGTTCCAGACCTGCTCACACAGTGACCTGAATGCGTCCAGACTGTCCGTATCCGGATTTCAACGGTGCGGCCTCTGGGAGTGACGGGATAGCCGGAAGGTAGAACAAGATGAGTTCGCAATATCAAATCATCATCAAGAACATGTCCGGACAGAGCATGTCCTTCTATGCCTTCCAGAAGCAGGCGTCGTTTACCAATTCCGGGGTGACACCCAACATTGTTTCCAGTTGTCTGGCGTCCGGACCTCTGGCGCCCAATGAGAGTTCCGGCGCTCAACTGGATTTCAGCTTCGACGTACAGAATTATGTCGGGGCGAAAAGCAACATCACGTCCTCGACCCTGGCGACATTCAATGCCAGCATCTCTCTGGCCAGCGCGGCAAACGCGGTCAGTGAAGCATCTGCCGTGCAACCAATCGAGCTGACGACGCAGACGCCAGACGAATCCGTCAATAACTTTTCGGTGCTGGCCGTTTCACCGCTGGGATTGTCCGCGGCACACTATCAGTCGGGCCTCGGCGCAGGTTCTTTTGGCATACAGATACCGTCCTATTCGCCGACGCCCTTGCCGGAGCTCTATTGCGGCTGCGCGGCGATCAATCAGGACGGAAGCATAACTCTTTCGAGCTTCATCACGCCGCTCCCCAGCAGCCAGGTCTACTGCGCGCCTGTGGCGACCTATTACGTGAAGGTCGGGAGCGTTCCGGTCGGACAGGTCATCACCTATGGGACCGCGCAAGCCGCCCTGTGCGATTTCACACGCGGATACCGGACAATAAACGTCCAGTACAACAGCGATGGTTCATTCACAACAAAAGGGAGCTGAAAGATGCCTTAGGTAAATTCAACCTGCCTCTTTGAAAGTCAAGAACTGACCTGATGTGCGTCGCCAAAGGCCGCAGCAACACAATATCGGAGATCTATCATGGCTACTTACTATGACATCACGCTCACATCCAACATTCCGCAGGGATCGGACATAGTCAACAAGTCCTGCACTGTCGTTTTCACTTATCCCGAGGGAAGTCACTCTCATCCGAGCTACTCCGGTACGGTGGAATCTTCGGCGTCTGCCAACACCGTTCGGATCAGCTCCGCCGTGTTGAATATCGAAGCCGGTTGGGTCGGCGCAAATGGCGGAACACTCACCATCAATACCGACGGCGGCCTCGCCTTCGGGATTTCCGCGTTTTCGAAGGTGCCGTGACGGGTTCTCGCCGCACCCGAAGACGTCGATGGCGACTGGGCTAGCCGCCGTCCCATTTTTTCAAGGTTGCAGGAGACCTGCAATGCCAGTGCACAGCCTCACCTGCATCCATGACGCAAGACCGCAAGGCAGTCTTGCACGCCACGCGGCGGACCACGGCACAGAGCGCCCGACCGCCCTTTGACTGAATACCGGGAGCGATCTGGGTACGCTCCCCCAACACCTAACAGACACCGCGGCTGAAGCGACTTCGCTCACCGCCTTACCGGGTTCGGCGACATGTGTCGCCGGGCAGCGCTCTCCGCATGGTGCGGAGAACGTTCACCCCTCTATTGTGAAAAGGAAAGTCGTTATGAAAACCAACAAGCCACGTTACCGCATCCTTGCGGCCATGCTTACCACCGTTGCCGCACTCGGCCTCGTCGGCCCGGCGCATGCATATTCCGTCTATCGCAGCGTCACGGCCGACGCAAACACGGGCGTCGTCGCCTGGGGGCCCGCGAACTTCGGCGTGAGCGGCAATCCCCCGACCCTCTCGTTCTTCTATTTTGCGAACGATGTGGCGGCGCGCGCGGGGCTTCCGGCTGCTCAATGCTTCGTCAAGGTCGATCTTGCCAACACCAACAATCCCCAGCCGAACGATCACGATACCGTGGGGAATGCAGGTATCGTCTTCGTCGCCAATCAGGCCGATCAGCCCCAGCCCTTCCCCTGGACCATCGTCTTCGACAACAATCCGGCTGGCCACTGGAGCATTGCACGGCCGCAGATCTCGACGACAGGCACGAATGCGGCAGCGAGCCGGGTGGCCTCGATCGGCTTCAACGCTCTCGCAACGACTGGGGGGTCAGGCGTGACCATCGTCAACGGCACCCTGGGCAATTGCGGACCGTGATGGACCGTCAGTTGAGAAGGCGCTAAAGCTTATGATTGAACGGCTCCGCCGCCGGACCCCGGTCCGGCGGCCTTTCGAGGGAGAACTCGACATGGCAGTCCTGCATCACGCCTTTCGTTGTCCTGTTACCCGTGAGTTCGAGCGGGAGATTTCGAACCTGCTGGCCGCATGGGACGCCGGCGATCAAGCAAGGCTTTCGGCCGTGGCGCTCGCCGGGTACGCGTCATTGGCGCAACGTGAGGATATTCAAGCAGCCTTTCACCTCGCCCCGGACGGCGCCGTATCATCCTGGTTGCAGCCGGAATTTATCAGCCCGGGGCTCGCTGCCCTGACGGTGCTTGCCCACAGCTTCATACCGCTGCCGGGCCTCAGCGCAAGCGGAGACACCAACCATGATCTCCTGGCGACCCAACTGCCAGCACTCGGCTGGTCGGATGAGGAGATCGGCCTTCTTGTCCGGGGAAAACCGATCGAAGCAATGCTGCAAGGCTATACCGTATCTGCCCGCCGGCTCGAGCAAGGAGGCTTCAGGCACACCGGAGGCTGGACTTCCGGGCGCATGGCGGGGACGCTAAGCGCTCGCCTCGAGCGACTTGCAGCCGGCATACCCCCGGACGCCGATGAAGCGGCGCAGGCGGCATGGCTCCTGCTCGACGAAAGCAATGCGCTTCACGATGCGCGTGCGATGCTGGCCCCGCTCACCGACGACGACTGGCTCGTAATGGCAATCACGCATTGAATACTCCTCGACAGAAATGCCTCATCCGATACCGGATCAGCTTGCTGTCGAGGCGTCAGCTCCATGGAAGCCCGTGCGGTCCGCCGATTTGGCGAGATTGTCCGACGAGCGCTTGTCCCTCATGCACGGATGACACGGCGCGGATCCATGAGGCGACGCTGCTCGCCCCTACCCCAGCTCTCCGAAAGGCCGGATCACCAGGCCGCTGTCGCTCTCCTTGGCGTTCTTCTTGATTTCGGCGATTTCGGCGCTGACGCGGTTGATATCGTCGATCACCAGACCGCTCGGCAGTTCCAGCACGCCGATCGAGCAGCGCATCAGCGCGAAGTCCCGCTCCCTGCCCTGCCGATCCTGGCCTCGTATCCGTCCGGCCGTCCGATCCTCGGCGGAATAGAGTCCGACGACATCGGCATGGAAATCGGACAGGAGGCGGTCGAGGATTTCAGTCAGTTCCTCGCGGGTCCAGTCACGCACGCCGATGAAAAAATCGTCGCCACCGACATGACCGAGAAAGTCCCCTTCGGAGAAGAAATAGCGTCTCAGCAGCGCGGCAAAGAGCGTGATCGCGTGATCGCCCGCGTGGAAGCCATAGTGATCGTTGAAAGGCTTGAAGTTGTCGAAGTCGCAGTAGCAGAAGTAGCGGTCGTCATCGTCGTCGCGGCCCACATCCTGCATGAAGTCGCGAATGGCGCGGTTTCCGGGCAGGCCGGTGAGCGGGTTCTGGTCCTGGGCGATCTTCAGTTGTTTTTCGTTGATGACGCGGATCAGGGAAGCGGCGGAGACGGTGCCGGCATAGCGCATGTTTTCCGTCAGGATGACGCAGTCGCTGCCTTCCATATTCGCGAAGATGGTCATCAGCCGCTCGGCATCGGCGTCAAGCCCGACGATCGGCGCGCGCTCGACGAAATGGGAGATCGACCGCTCATAGACCTTGTTCTTCAAAAGGTCGCGGCCGAAGGGCTGGTAGATATATTCCTTGAGGTGGAACTCGTTGATGATACCGCGCGGCTCGCCATTGGCATTGAGAACGGGGAAGAAGGACTGCCGCGGATTGCGGCGGAAAAGATCGAAGATACTGTCGATGCTCTCGTGCTCGAAAACCGTCGGCAGATGCTCGATCTGCTTGCGGATGAGGATCTCGTCGAGGGATTGCGTGCTGCGCTTGACCTTGCCTACGTCCTGCAAATGGTGGAATGAAGGCTTCAGTTCCGTGAGGAAGGTCGTCGGCCGGGCAATGTACCAGCCCTGGACGAGATCGACGCCGAACTCGCGGCAGGCGAGGAATTCGCCCTCGGTCTCGATGCCCTCGGCGATGACCCTGACGCCGAGCACATGGGAGAAATTGACGATATTCTTGACCAGGTGGCGCTTGCGCGGGTTCTCATCGATGCTGGCGATGAAGTGGCGGTCGATCTTGACGTAGTCGATCGGGAAATCGCAGAGCAGCTTCATCTCGCCATGCCCGACGCCGAAATCGTCGACCGCCAGCTTGAAGCCGGACTTGCGCATGCGAGCGACGAGATCCGGGAACTGCGGAAAACGGGTATTGTCGAAGCGCTCGGAGAGTTCGAAGCAGATCGAGGACGGCGGAATATTGGCCTTGCGAAGATGCTCGAGCAGGCTGTCGACAAGCTGGTCGCCATGCGGGATGAGGCGCCCGTCGAGGTTCAGGAACAGCGTGTTGCCCGAAAAGTCGGGCAGCGCAGAGAATTTCGCCAGGGCCCGGCTCGCCACCATCTGCTCAAGGGCCAAAAGCTCCCCCGAGGTCTCGGCCTGATCGAGGATCTCCAGCGGCGTTTCGAAGCCGATGCGTTCATGGCCGCGCATCAGGGATTCGTAACCGAAGACCTCGCCGGTCCCGACCTCGACGATCGGCTGCAAGGCATTTTCTACAACAAGTTTGGCAAGCGTTAAAAGCTGATCCTTGGCGAAGCGGCGCACCACGCCTGCCTCCGCCGCAACGCCCGTGACCATAATTTTTCTCCGAGTAAAACCTTGTTATTTTACGGCTTCAGCCTCGGAGCAATTGTTCAAGAAAACCTTTCTCAAACATGAAGCCTGGATGAAACTTCTATGACAGGGCGCTGGCGCAAGCGTGCGCCTATCCGCGAAGCGCGAGGCCCAGAGCCACCATGGACCAGCCCTGGATGATCAGGTCCATGGACAGGAAAAGGCCGAGGATCCACAGACTGTTGACCGGCCAACCCAGGGCGATGACGATACCGGCAAGCGCGGTAATCAGGCCGCTGAAGGCGATCCAGCCCCAACCGCCCGCATCCTTCAGCTTGAAAGCGACCCAGAGGCGGAAAATGCCGGCGACGATCAGCGCTGCGCCGATCAGGAGCGTGAGGATGGCCGAGGCCAGAAGCGGATTTTGAAACGTCATGATGCCCGCGAGTGTGTAGAGGATGCCGCTCATGGCCCAGAACATGACGGCCTCCCAGCCCTTGACCTGGAAAGCGTGGACAAGATGCAGCACGCCACCCACGAGCATGAGCGCTCCGACGTAATAGACGGAAACAACCGTCGCCAGGAACAGATTGGCAAGGGCAAGACCGCCGAGGATCAGGACCACGACACCGAGGGCGACAAGCCACCCCCACTTGGCACGCAATTCGGAGAAACGGACCGGACCAATATCGTCAATCATGGCAACACTCTCCCTTGTTGAAACCGCGACCGAGGATACCACCGAAAGGGGAGCAAGTCATGACCACGATGGACAACGGACAGCCGGGAAACCACCCTCTCTGCCGAGGATGGGACCGACGATCCGGATGGAGGGTGGCCGGCTCAATGGTCGACGCCGATGATCAGACGAAAATCATGATGACGGCATAGCCGACCGTGATCGTGATCAGGCCGATGATCAGCATCGGCAGCAAGGAGCTGCCGCCGTCGATCGTTTGGGCTGTCAGGGTTTTCGGCGTATCGTTCTTCGGGGTCTCGACCATGGTTTCTCTCCTTGGGTCAGGGCGCAGATGTGTCAGGCATGGTGTCTGGCGAAAGCGGCGCGGCGTCAGCCGCGGCGGTCCGCGCCGCCGCCTTGCGGCGATAGGGTCTCCGCGGCCTCGGTGGCGCGTCGGGCAGAATGGACGCGAAGGCCGTGGGCGCCAGGACGATGTCGGCGAGCGTGTAGCGGTCCAGCGTCGACAGGAAGGAGCCGATCGCCTCGCCCAGCATTCCCGAAAGCTTGCAAGTCCGCGTCAGAACGCACTGGTTGCCCGTTGCGAAGCACTCGACGACGGCAAAATCCGGCTCCGTCAACCGGACGACGTCGCCGATGCGGATCATCTCGGCGGGTCGGGCGAGCAGCAGCCCTCCCGACCGGCCACGCAGCGCCTTGAGGAAGCCGCCGCGTGTCAGCGTGCTGGCAACCTTGTTGAGATGGGTCCTCGACACACCGAAGGCGCGCGAGGCCGCTTCGATGGTAAACGACGCTTCGCCGCTCGATGCGGCGAACATCAGCATGCGCAGGGCATAGTCGGAAAAACTCGTCAGGCGCATGGCCGGGCTCCACGCTCCATCACGTCTGCACCATAACCCGCCGCGATCACAGCGCGTCCTCGCCGATCGGCTGCACGTCCAGCGCATTCTCGCCGCGGTGAAACGCGATCGCCAGACGGAAGCTGTGGGCGATGCGCAAGGCCCTGTTCATGAATAGTTGCGCAACCTCGGGCGGACAGAGCCGCCGCACGGTGGCGCGGAACAGGGTGAGCCAGCGGCGGAAATGCCGCTCGTCAAGACCCGGCATCGCCAGATGTGGCGGAAGGGGCCGACCTTCATAGCGCGAGGTCCGCAGAAGCGTCGCCGACCAGAAATCGCACATCTTTTCCAGATGTCTCGGCCAGGCATCCGCGGCAATCACCCCGGAGAAGACAGGACCGAGCAGGTCGTCGCGGCGGATTTCGTCGTAGAAACCGTGAACGACGGCGCGCACCATCCCCTCATCCAGTATGTCGGGCAAAGGGATGCCGTCAATGATGATGGTTCTGTCGATCCGGCTTTCCTCGATCACCCGTCTGCCTGCCTCTTGTCGCTCATTGTGCAGTTCCAAATCTGCGTCGTAAAAGATAGATTGTCAATCTATCTTTAAGCGCAAGCCTGCGACATCACGCCGTCGTTTGCCTGGGAACAGGATGTGTCGCAAACGGAACGGAATGTGACCCCGGTAAAAGGGGAGTCTGGTCCAAGGCCCGCTTATATGCTTGGCTCACCGAAGAATTACCGGGACGTTGCCAGACTGGGGTCGATCATGCGCGCACAGCCGAAAGCCAGCCACTTCATCGACGGAGACTATGTCGAGGACACCGCCGGCACCGCTATCGAGAGCCTCTATCCGGCGACCGGCGAGGTGATCGCGAGGCTCCACGCCGCGACGCCTGCAATCGTCGAGAAGGCGATCCAATCGGCGAAGCGGGCGCAGAAGGAATGGGCGTCCTGGAGCCCGACCGCGCGCGGCCGGGTGCTGAAGCGCGCCGCCGAGATCATGCGCGAGCGGAACCGCGAGCTTTCAGAACTGGAAACGCTTGATACCGGCAAGCCAATCCAGGAGACGATCGTCGCCGACCCGACCTCGGGCGCCGACTCATTCGAATTCTTCGGCGGCATAGCGCCGACGGCTCTCAACGGCAGCCAGATCCCACTGGGCGGCGACTGGGCCTATACCAAGCGCGTGCCGCTCGGCGTCGTCGTCGGCATTGGCGCGTGGAACTACCCGCAGCAGATCGCATGCTGGAAGGGTGCGCCGGCGCTCGCCGCCGGAAACGCCATGGTGTTCAAGCCGTCGGAAGTGACCCCGCTCGGAGCGCTGAAGATCGCTGAAATCCTGATCGAGGCGGGCCTGCCGAAGGGCGTCTACAACGTCATCCAAGGCGACCGCGACACCGGGCCGCTGCTCGTCAGCCATCCGGACGTCGCCAAGGTGTCGCTGACAGGCTCGGTGCCGACCGGCCGCAAGGTCGCAGGTGCCGCCGCTTCCCAACTGAAGCACGTCACCATGGAGCTCGGCGGCAAGTCGCCGCTGATCATCTTCGACGACGCCAACGTCGAAAGCGCGATCTCCGGCGCCATGCTAGCCAACTTCTATTCGACCGGCCAGGTCTGCTCGAACGGCACCCGCGTCTTCGTGCATAAGGGTATCAAGGAGAGGTTCCTCGCGCGCCTAAAGGAACGCACCGAGGCGATCGCGATCGGCGATCCGCAGGACGAGGCGACCCAGATGGGGCCCCTCGTCTCCTGGGCGCAGCGCGAGAAGGTGCTGGGCTATATCGAGAAAGGAAAGGCGGAAGGCGCCACGCTTCTCACCGGCGGTGGCATCCCCAACAATGTCTCGGGTGAAGGCTATTTCGTCCAGCCGACCGTGTTCGCCGACGTGACCGACTACATGACCATCGCGCGGGAAGAAATCTTCGGCCCGGTGATGTGCGTGCTCGACTTCGACGACGAGGCGGACGTGATCGCGCGGGCCAATGCCACCGAATTCGGGCTGGCCGGCGGCGTCTTCACCGCCGATATCTCCCGCGCCCACCGGGTGGTGGATGAACTCGAAGCCGGGACGCTCTGGATCAACACCTACAATCTCTGCCCGGTCGAGATCCCGTTCGGCGGATCGAAACAATCCGGCTTCGGGCGGGAGAATTCGGCGGCCGCGCTGGAGCACTATACCGAGCTGAAGACGGTCTATGTCGGCATGGGCAAGTGCGAGGCGCCGTATTGATGGCCTGGGTGGGGACTTCGCGACAATCCAAAGGCTGGGACAAAGGATGAACCAGGCAGACTACATCATCATCGGCTCCGGTTCGGCGGGTTCGGCCATTGCCTATCGCCTGTCGGAGGACGGCAAACACACCGTCATGGTGCTCGAATATGGCGGATCGGATGCCGGGCCGTTCATCCAGATGCCGGCGGCGCTCGCCTGGCCGATGAGCATGAAGCGCTACAACTGGGGCTATCTCTCCGAGCCCGAGCCGAACCTCAACAACCGGCGCATCACCGCGCCGCGCGGCAAGGTGATCGGCGGCTCGTCGTCGATCAACGGGCTGGTTTATGTGCGGGGGCATGCCGAGGACTATAACCGCTGGGAAGAGCTCGGCGCGCGCGGCTGGGCCTATGCGGACGTTCTCCCTTATTTCAAACGGATGGAGACGTCCGATGGCGGCGAGGCCGGCTGGCGGGGAACCGACGGACCGCTGCATGTGCGGCGCGGGCCGGTGAAGAACCCCCTCTTCCACGCCTTCCTCAAGGCCGGCGAACAGGCCGGCTTCGAACTGACCGAGGATTATAACGGCTCCAAGCAGGAGGGCTTCGGCCTGATGGAGCAGACGATCCACAAGGGCCGGCGCTGGTCGGCGGCGAATGCCTATCTGAAGCCGGCGCTGAAGCGACCGAACGTGTCGCTCACCCGCTGCTTTGCCCGCCGCGTCATCATCGAGAACGGTCGGGCGACTGGCGTCGAGATCGATCGCAACGGCAGAACAGAGGTGGTGCGGGCGAACCGCGAGGTGATCGTCTCGGCCTCGTCGTTCAATTCGCCGAAGCTCCTCATGCTGTCTGGCATCGGCCCCGCGGCACATCTGAATGAGATGGGCATCGAGGTCATCGCCGACCGCCCCGGCGTCGGCGCCAATCTGCAGGACCATATGGAATTCTATTTCCAGCAGGTTTCGACCAAACCCGTCTCGCTCTATTCCTGGCTGCCCTGGTTCTGGCAGGGGGTGGCGGGCGCGCAGTGGCTGATGTCCAAGGGGGGGCTTGGCGCCTCCAACCAGTTCGAGGCCTGCGCCTTCCTGCGCTCCGCGCCCGGACTGAAGCAGCCGGACATCCAGTATCACTTCCTGCCGGTGGCGATCAGCTATGACGGCAAGGCGGCGGCCAAGAGTCACGGCTTCCAGGTGCATGTCGGCTACAACCTGTCGAAGTCGCGCGGCAACGTCACACTGCGTTCGCCCGACCCGATGGCCGATCCGGTGATCCGGTTCAACTACATGAGCCATCCGGAGGATTGGGAGAAGTTCCGCCACTGCGTGCGGCTCACCCGCGAGATTTTCTCCCAGAAGGCCTTCGACCATTTCCGCGGCCCGGAAATCCAGCCGGGCGAGCAGGTGCAGACGGATGATCAGATCGACGCCTTCCTGCGCGAGCATCTGGAAAGCGCCTATCACCCCTGCGGCACGTGCAAGATGGGACGCGCCGACGATCCGATGTCGGTGGTGGACCCGGAATGCCGGGTGATCGGCGTCGAGGGCCTGCGCGTCGCGGATTCATCGATCTTCCCGCACGTGACTTACGGCAATCTCAACGGCCCGTCGATCATGACCGGCGAGAAGGCCTCCGATCACATCCTCGGCAAGCAGCCCCTGCCCCGCTCCAACCAGGAACCATGGAGCAATCCGCGATGGGAAACGAGCGACCGGTAGGGCTCAGTAGTAGTCGTCTTCGCGCTGGTGGCGGATCGCGAGGATGGTGACCGTCTCGGCATCCTCGATTTCATAGAGAACAACGTAACCCGAATTTCCGAAAGGAACCAGCAACTCGCGGGTCATGATCGTCTCGTCATCGACCACGACTTTTCGTCCGATAAACGGAAAATCCTCCAATACCGAAAGCGCCTTTGAAACGGCATCGTAGGCCCTATCCGCCAGACGCGGGTCCGTTTCGGTCAAATGGTCATAATACCGCTCGATGTCGATGAAGAAAGGTTCGGCGAACAGGAGCTTGCGGCTCATCCAACTTTCGCGGCTTTCGCCTTCGCCTTCTCAAGCTTCTCTCGCATCATCCCGAGGACATCTTCCTTCGTGTAATAGATGCCCGTCATCTTTCCATGCTCCCGGGCCGCCAGGCCCCTGGCAATAAATTCGGCCTGGGTCTTGCGGTAATGAATCTGGGCTTTCACCGAATTCTCGACGAAGGCGGAGAGGCTTTCGCCCTCTTCAAGCACGCTTTCGGCGGCAGCCCGCAGTTCCGGATCGACGCGGAGCGAGGGAAGCGTTGCGGTTTTCATGGAATGCCTCCTGCGTTGCAAATGCGATGCATCGTACGCCCCGTCAGGAATACCGTCAATCCGGACAAGATCCTCGCAATCACCTAGCCTTGGGAGAATATGGGTCTTTAACTTCCTCGCCCCTATGATGGAATGATGCGGGCCGCCATGCGGGCCGAAGTCCATTCATTGCCCAAAAGAGATGCCCGACCATGCCGACGGCCTACAAAAAGTCAAAGATGCTCCGCCGTTCCCGGGTGATGTGGGGATCGTGGCGGGTCTGGAAGCCGCGAATTGTCTTCTGGGTTGGCGCGCTGGCGATCGGCGTGATCAGCGTAATCTTTGCCAAACTGGCTGACGGGGCACAAAACCTGTTCCGCGATCTGCTCGGTTCCGGCGAGCGGACCTTCCTGCTGCCCCTGGCCTTGACGCCAATCGGCTTCGCGCTTTGCGCCTGGCTCGCCTTCGCGGTCTTTCCGGGCTCGCAAGGCTCTGGCATCCCGCAGGCAATCGCTGCCCGGCACCTGCGCCGACCCGACGAGCGCTCACGCCTTCTGTCGCTGAGGCTTGCCTTTGGCAAGATCTTGCTCACCGTCGCCGGGTTGTTCTTCGGTGCCTCGATCGGACGCGAGGGGCCGACGGTGCAGGTCGGCGCCTCGATCATGATGCTTGCGGCGCGGCTCGGCGGCATGGCGCAGGCGAAGGGCTTGATTCTCGCGGGCTCCGCGGCCGGCATCGCCGCTGCCTTCAACACTCCCCTTGCCGGCATCGTTTTCGCCATCGAGGAAATGAGCCGCACCTACGAGTCGCGCGCCAACGGACTGGTGCTCACCGCAGTGATCCTGTCCGGTCTTTCCGCACTCGGACTGGTCGGCAGCTACACATATTTCGGAGCCACGACCATCGCCGTCGGCACGACGAAGGAATGGCTTCTGGTCGTCATCTGCGGCATCGGCGGCGGTTTTTTCGGAGCCCTCTTCTCGGCATTCGCATTGAGGCTGTCGCGCAGGATAAAGCGCTGGTCGCAACCCGATCCGCTGAAGCGAACGGTGCTGCTTGCCACGGCTTGCGGTTTCCTCGTCGCCATTATCGGCATCGTCGCCGGTGGCAGCACCTTCGGCACCGGCTACGAGCAGGCAAGAAGCGCGATCGAGGGCGAAGCACTGCCCCACCTCTTTTTCCTAGAGAAACTGGCCACCACCTTCCTGTCAATGATGTCCGGCATTCCGGGCGGCATCTTCGCCCCATCCCTTTCCGTCGGCGCCGGCTTCGGCAGCACCATCGGCCAATTGCTGGGCGTGAGCGTGGCGCTTGCGGCAATCCTCGGCATGGCCGGCTATTTCGCCGGCGTGGTGCAGGCGCCGATGACGGCCTTCGTCATCATTCTGGAAATGACTGACAGCCATGAAGGCGTGATCAGCCTCATGGCCGCCTCCATGCTCGGCTACCTTACCTCGAGGATGATTTCGCGCGAGCCGCTTTACCACGGCCTGTCACGCGCCTGGGTCGCCGAAGGCATCCGCATCAAGCGGACCATAGCCCAGGCGCACAACAATGACGACGAGGCACCGGCTGCCACAAGGCAACCCTAGGGTCGATCGGCCCTGGCCCCTTCAAGCCTATTGGCCGAACAGCTTCCAGTGCACGAGCCGAAGGCGGATGTCGCTGCCGACGGGTGCGGTCGCGTCGAGCGGCACCTCGATCTCGATGAGATGGGGCGCGCCGCTGCTGGCGATATCGACCTCGATGATGCGTGTACCGGCAAGCCGCCGGCTCGCCGTCACCTTGCCGCAAAGCGCGTGTGGCCCGCCACTGATCGCGACATCCTGCGGGCGGAAGAAGATGCTGCCCTCGCCATCGCCACGCTCCTCGCGAATACCGATGGGCTGCCCCTGGTAGAGGACCGCACCGTCGCGAACGGTGACCGGGAGACTGGAGGAAGAGCCGATGAAGGAATAGACGAAAGGGCTTTTCGGCCGGTCATAGACGTCGTCGGCGGTGCCGACCTGCTCAATGCGTCCTTCATTCATGACAACGACCCTGTCGGCAAGTTCCAGTGCCTCTTCCTGGTCATGGGTGACAAAGAAGGTGGTATGCCCCGTGCGTTCATGGAAATCCTTGAGCCAGCGACGCAACTCCTTGCGCACCTTGGCGTCGAGCGCTCCAAAGGGCTCGTCGAGCAGCAGAACGGTCGGCTCGATCGCCATCGCGCGGGCAAGCGCCACGCGCTGGCGCTGACCGCCGGAGAGCTGCCCCGGATAGCGCATTTCGAGTCCGGACAGATGCACCATATCGAGAAGATCGGAAACACGCCTCCTGATCTCGCGCGCCGGCGGACGGCTGGCGCGTGGACGCACCTTGAGACCGAAGGCGATATTGTCGGCCACGGTCATGTGGCGGAAGAGCGCATAGTGCTGGAACACGAAGCCGATGTGACGCTCCTGCACACTCTTCAGCGAGGCATCCTCCTTGCCGAAGAAAATCTTGCCGGCCGTCGGCTGGTCGAGCCCCGCAACCAGTCTGAGCAGTGTCGTCTTACCCGAGCCAGAAGGTCCCAGCAGCGCGATCAGCTCGGCGGACCGTATCGACAAGGAGATGTCGTGGAGCGCCGGGACGGCTCCGAACTCCTTGCGGATATTGGTGATCGTGACATCCATCGATACGGCCTTTCAGTGTTTGCGGCTTGCCGCGATCTCGTCGCCATAGCGCAGTTCCAGGATCGTTTTCAGCGCGAGCGTGACGAGGGCAAGAAAAGCGAGAAGCGTCGAGACGGCGAAGGCCGCGACGAAATTGTATTCGTTGTAGAGCACCTCGACATGAAGCGGCATGGTTTCGGTGAGCCCCCGCACGTGGCCGGAGACCACCGAGACGTCGCCGAACTCGCCCATGGCGCGGGCATTGCAGAGGAGTACGCCGTAGAGCAGGCCCCACCTGATATTGGGCAGCGTCACATGCCAGAAGGTCTGCCACCCGTTGGCCCCGAGCGAAAGGGCTGCCTCCTCGTCGCCATTGCCCTGCTCCTGCATCAGTGGAATCAGTTCGCGGGCGATGAAGGGAAAGGTGACGAAGACCGTGGCCAGAACGATGCCCGGAACGGCGAAGAGGATCTCGATGCCGTGGCTCTTCAGCCAGGGACCGAGGACGCTCTGGGAGCCGAAGAGCAGCACATAGACGAGACCGGATATGACCGGCGAAATCGAGAACGGCAGATCGATCAGCGTGGTCAGAAAGGTCTTACCCGGAAACTCGAACTTCGCAATCGACCAGGCGGCTGCGACGCCGAAGACAAGATTGAGCGGCACGGAGATCGCCGCGACCAGCAACGTCAGTCGGATCGCGGAAAGCGCGTCGGCGTCGGCGAGCGCCTCGAAGAAGGCCGGAAAACCGTCACGGAAAGCGCCGGCGAAGACGAGAACCAACGGAAGCAGGAGGGTGAAAGCCAGAAAGCCGATTGCCACCGCGATCAGAACCCTTCGTGCAATGGGCGTCTCGGTCGCCGCATCGTGAAAACGGGGCTTTTTCGCGCCAGCGGCTGCGTTGGGACTACCGGACATTGGCCAACCTCCTGCGGCTCCACATCTGCAGCAGGTTGATAAGCAACAGCATAGCAAAGGAGATGGCGAGCATGATGCAGGCAATCGCCGTCGCGCCGGCATAATTGAACTCTTCGAGCCTGATCACGATCAGCAAGGGCGCAATCTCCGAGACGTAGGGAATATTTCCGGCGATGAAGATCACCGAGCCGTATTCGCCAACCCCGCGGGCGAACGCGAGCGCGAAACCGGTGAGGATGGCCGGCGTCAATCCAGGCAGGACGACCCTGCTGACTGTCTGGAAGCGATTGGCACCGAGCGTCGCCGCCACTTCTTCCACCTCGCGGTCGATCTCCTCCATCACCGGCTGAACAGTGCGCACGACGAAGGGCAAGCCGACGAAGACGAGTGCCACGACGATGCCGAGCGGCGTGAAAGCGACCTTGATCCCAAGCGGGGCAAGCAGCGAACCGATCCAGCCGTTGGGTGCGTAGAGGGCGGCGAGCGAGATGCCGGCAACCGCTGTCGGCAGCGCGAAGGGCAGGTCGACGACGGCGTTGAGGATGCGCCGTCCGGGGAAAACGTAGCGCACCAGGACCCAGGCGGTTACCACGCCGAACACGGCATTGATGCTGGCGGCAATCAATGCGGAGCCGAAGCTGACACGCAGGGCGAGTTGCGTACGCTCGTCGGCGACAATCGCCTGGAACTCACCCCAGCCCAACGTAGTCGAGCGCCAGATCAGACCCGCCAGAGGAATGAGGATGATCAGCGTCAGATAGAAAAGCGTATATCCGAGCGTCAGACCGAAGCCCGGAATAATGCTGGGCTGGCGCCAGCCTTTCATGTTCGGTCCCATCTCCACTGCCCCCGACGATCGTTTCGATAATGCCGTTATCTTTTGCACCGGCAAGTCCCTGCACTGCGGCCGGGACTTGCCACCGGAATCCTCCGGATTACCGGGCCGCCTGGTAGATCTGGTCGAAGATGCCGCCATCGGCGAAGTGGGCGGGCTGCGCCTTGGCCCAACCGCCGAAGATCGGATCGTCGATCGTAACGAGATCGAGCTTTGCGAACTTCGTCAGGTCTTCCGCCGCGACAAGCTCCGGCCTGAAAGGGCGATAGAAGTGCTTGACCGCAATCTTCTGGCCTTCCTGCGAATAGAGGTATTGGAGATAGGCCTCGGCAACCTTGCGGGTGCCTTTGGCATCGACATTGCCGTCCACGACCGCGACCGGCGGCTCGGCGAGGATCGACTGCGGTGGCGTAACGATCTCGAAGGCGTCGGCACCGAATTGCTGGCCGGCAAGCCAGGCTTCGTTTTCCCACGCGAGCAGCACGTCGCCGATCTCCCGCTGCGCGAAGGTCGTCAGCGCGCCGCGGGCGCCGGTGTCGAGGACCGGAGCACGCTTGAACAGTTCGGCGATGTATTCGCGCACCTTTGCTTCGTCGCCGCCATATTGCTTGTAGGCCCAGGCCCAGGCGGCCAGATAGTTCCAGCGGGCGCCGCCCGATGTCTTCGGGTTCGGCGTCACGATCTGGACGTCGCCTTTCACCAGGTCGCTCCAGTCGTGGATGCCCTTCGGGTTACCCTTGCGAACCAGAAAGACGATGGTCGAGGTATAGGGGGCGGAATTGTTCGGCAGGCGCGAGCGCCAGTCGGGCGCGATCTTGCCGGTTTTCTCGGCGATCGCATCGATGTCGCTCTGAACCGCCAGCGTCACCACGTCGGCGTCAAGTCCGTCGATGACGGAACGGGCCTGCTTGCCGGAACCGCCGTGCGACTGGCGTATGGTGACAGACCCACCGGTTTCCGCTTTCCAGTGAGCGGCAAAGGCTTCGTTGTATTCCTTGTAGAGTTCGCGTGTCGGATCGTAGGAGACGTTGAGCAGGGTTTCGGCCGTCGCGGGCGCGAAGACGCCGGCCGACAGCGAGAGGCCCATCAGAAGTCCGCTCAATTGCTTCAGGAATCTGGTCATTGCAGTCGTTCCCCTCTTCTGAACACGGCTTTACGCTACTTGGTCTCATGCTTGTAGTCCCAAACCAGGTTGCCGCAGAAACCGATTTTGTCACACGGACAATATAGGACAATGGCGCGGATCGCGCGGCTGCCTTTTCTGCGGATCGCGCGTCGGGGAGAGATATTTGCTCCTGTCCCACTGTCATTCGAAACATGCATTTCTGTCTCCATCGGCCATTTGCTGAGATACTTGGCGCCAATATGAACGGCAGGATTGCGAGATGACGACCCACTTTCAAGAAATCACCGCGACCTCACTCGATCAGGAATTCGCAGGCCTCGATCTTCGCGGGCGGCTGGCGCTCGTCGCGGGGCTTGGCGGCCGCGCCGTGTTCACCACCAGCCTCGGCATCGAGGACCAGGTGATCACCGCCGCGATCGGCCTTGCGCGGCTGCCGATCGAGGTTTCGACACTGGAGACCGGACGCCTGTTCAAGGAAACGCTCGACCTGATCGGCGAGACCGAGGAGCGCTTCGGCCTGTCGATCAAGCGCTTCCATCCCGAACAGGACGACATCGACGCCTATGCAGCGAAGTACGGCCTGAACGGCTTTTATGAAAGCGTCGAGGCACGCCACGCCTGCTGTCATGTGAGAAAGCTCGTGCCGCTCGCCAAGGCGCTTTCGGGCGCCACGATCTGGATCACCGGCCTTCGCCGCGGCCAGTCGGGCAACCGTGCAGCCACCCCCTTTGCCGAATACGACGCCGAGCGCAACCTCATCAAGGTGAACCCGCTCGCCGACTGGTCGATCGAGGAGATCAAGGCCTTCGTCGAGGACCAGGCGGTGCCGGTCAATCCGCTGCACGCCCGCGGCTATCCCTCGATCGGCTGCGAGCCGTGCACCCGGGCGATCAAGCCGGGCGAGAGCGAACGCGCCGGCCGCTGGTGGTGGGAAAACGACGAGAAGCGCGAATGCGGGCTGCATGTGCCGGAAGCTGCTGAGGCGAGCTCCATTCCCGTTCGGGCCTAAAGAGAAAATTGCCCCTCACCCCTCGAGCAGGGCGAGAAGCTCAAGAGAAAAGATGGACCGGGTGGCGGACCGGCAAGAAAGCAAGAAACGATGCACATACACACATCCGAGTTCGATCCACATTCCAAGGACCAGCCGGCCAAGCCGCCGCTCGATCCGCATCTGAAGGCGCTGGAGAACGAGGCAATCCACATCTTCCGCGAGGTGGCCGCCGAGTTCGAGAAGCCGGTCATGCTCTATTCGATCGGCAAGGATTCGTCCGTGCTCCTGCATCTGGCGCGCAAGGCGTTCTATCCTGGCCGCGTGCCCTTCCCACTGCTGCACGTCAACACTGGCTGGAAGTTCGCCGAGATGATCGCCTTTCGCGATGAGATCGTCGAACGCTACGATCTCGACCTGATCGAGCACATCAATCCGCGTGGGGCTGCCGAAGGCGTGACCCCGTTCACCCACGGCTCGGCGCTCTATACCGACATCATGAAGACGGAAGGCCTGCGCCAGGCGCTCGATGCCGGCCAGTTCGACGCCGCCTTCGGCGGTGCGCGCCGCGACGAGGAAGCGAGCCGCGCCAAGGAACGCATCTACTCCTTCCGCACGCCCGACCATCGCTGGGACCCGCGCAACCAGCGCCCGGAACTGTGGAACATCTATAACGGCCAGATCCGCCGCGGCGAGAGCGTGCGCGCCTTCCCGCTGTCCAACTGGACCGAGGTCGACATCTGGCGCTACATTCAGGCCGAGGACATTCCGCTGGTGCCGCTCTACTACGCCAAAAAGCGGCCCTACGTGGAGCGCGACGGCATGATGATCCTCGCCGAGGATCCGCGCCTCGAACTCTTGCCCGGCGAAGTCCGCCAGGAGGGCATGATCCGCTTCCGCACGCTCGGCTGCTTCCCTCTTACCGGCGCCATCCGCAGCCACGCGACGACACTGGAGGAGGTGATCGCCGAGCTGGAAATCGCCACCGTGTCCGAGCGCCAGGGCCGGGCCATCGACCGCGACCAGTCTGGTTCGATGGAGAAGAAGAAACGCGAAGGATATTTCTGAGATGACCGCAAGCGCCCTCGCAACCGCCTCCGCCCTCCCCGAGATCCATCCGGAAGCTGTCCGGCGTGACTCGCGCCCGCTGCGCCTCATCACCTGCGGCTCGGTGGACGACGGCAAGTCGACGCTGATCGGCCGTCTGCTGTGGGACACCAAGGCCGTCAAGGAAGACCAGGCGGCGACGCTGCACCGCGACAGTGGCAAGCAGAACGACCTCGGCCTGCCCGACTTCGCGCTTTTGCTCGACGGCCTGCAGGCCGAACGGGAACAGGGCATCACCATCGATGTCGCCTATCGCTACTTCGCCTCGGACAAGCGCTCCTTCATCGTCGCCGACACGCCCGGCCACGAACAATATACCCGCAACATGGCGACCGGTGCCTCAACCGCCGATCTTGCCATCCTGCTGGTTGACTCGCGCGCCGGCCTTCTGGAGCAGACGCGCCGCCACGCCACGATCGCCTCGCTGATGGGCATCAAGCAGTTCGTGCTGGCGGTCAACAAGTTCGACCTTGTCGGCTACGACCGCGCCGTCTTCGACCGGATCGCCCATGAGTTCAAGGAACTGGCGCTGACGCTCGGCGTGCGCCAGGTGACCGCGATCCCGATGTCGGCGCTGAAGGGCGAGAACGTCGTCTATTCCGGCACAAGCGTCATGCCGTGGTATGACGGCCCGACGCTGGTCGAGGCGCTGGAACTGGCTACGCTGCGCTCGGCCCAGACGACCGGCTTCCGCCTGCCCGTGCAGCGCGTCTGCCGCCCCGGCGAAAGCTTCCGCGGATATCAGGGCACGGTTGCCGGTGGCGCGGTCAAGCCCGGAGACGGCGTCGTCATCCTGCCGTCCGGGCAGATCGCCAATGTCAAGCAGATCGTCACCTTCGACCTGGTGCGCAATGCGGCGGTCGCGGGCGATGCGATCACGCTGGTTCTCGACCGGCAGGTCGACGTGTCGCGCGGCGACATGATCGTCTCGCTCGACAGCCAGCCGCAGTCGGGCCTGTCCTTCGATGCGCATCTGGTCGCGCTGCAGCCGGACGGCATCCAGCCGGGCAAGCGCTACTGGCTGAAGTCGGGCTCCCGCCGCCAGCGCGTGCAGGTCAATCCGGTTTCACAACTCGACCTGAAGACCGGCAAGTGGAACCCGGCCGAGGCGCTCGCCATGAACGCCATCGGCAAGGTGCACCTCGCCTTCGATGAGGCTGCGGTCTTCGATCCCTACGAGCAAAACCGCTCGACCGGCGCCTTCATCCTGATCGATCCGGACACCAACAATACGGTGGCTGGCGGCATGATCACCGCCAAGCGCGCCGATCTCGGCGGGCTCAACGCCAATGACGGTCGGGTGATCCTGTCTCTGCCGGCCGATCTCGCCGAACAGTTGATGGCGACCGAACTGCTCGCCAGCCGCCGCGACGAGGTGGAAACCCGCCGCGTCACCAACGCCGCCGCCCGCGACCTCATCGACGGCATCGACGGCTGATTTTTCTTCCCAGGACGCCAAGCGTCCCACATGCCCGCTCCTTCACCGGAGCGGGCTTTTTTACCGCAATACGATTGCTTCAGGCCTTGTCGTCGCGACGGACCGGAGCGCCGCGGGCAATGTTCATCTCCTCCCGGACAACCCGGTCGTCGCCGTCCAGAATGGCGCGCCAGATGCGATTGCCGATGCGCAGGCTCAAGCGGCGCGTGCCTGCATCCTCGCCCTCGCCCACTTCGACAGTGCTCTTGACGAGGCCCTGCTCCTGCTGGCGGCGAAAATCCTTCGGTGTCAGGCCGAAGCGTTCGGCCAGCTCGACCGGATCGAGAATGAAGTCACCATTGCCGTCGCGTTCGATCTGCATGACGATCTCCCCTGATGCGATACATTGTCATTATGGACGCGAATCTGACGGGAAGGTAGGATTAAAAGCGACACCTTCGCCGGACGACATTCCGTGCCGCGAAGATCTGCGTATGGAGGCGGTATGTCCAACGAGCCGAACGACGACGATACAATCCCCGAATATGCTTCACCCGCCTGCTTCATGCACGAGATCGATCCCGCCTATATGGGACTTTCGGCAAACAACGACCAGCCAATCGACATCGCCAAGTGGCGCGCGGCGGAACGCCAGCGCCTGATTGCGGAACGCCTGGCGCTTTCCCAGGACGAACGGCAAAGCTTTTCCGGCCTTATCGCCAAGGGTCTCAACGAACTCATTCCGGATGTCTCGGGAAAGGCGATCAGCCTCTACTGGCCGTTTCGCGGGGAGCCGGACCTGCGCGAATGGATGGCGGATGTGACAGAGCGTGGGGGAACCTGCCTGCTTCCGCTCGTTGCCGGGAAAGGGCAACCGCTGGTCTTTCGGGCATGGAAAGCAGGCGACAAGCTCGAACGCGGCGTCTGGAACATTCCCTATCCGGCGGAAGGTCCCGAGATCGTCCCCGACATCGTGATCGCGCCGCTGGTCGGCTTCGATCCGGCCTTTTACCGGCTCGGCTATGGTGGCGGCTATTACGATCGTACGCTCGCCAGCCATCCCGGATCGCCGCTTGTGATCGGGGTCGGCTATCAGCAGCAGGCAATCGCGACCATCCACCCGCAAGCCCACGACATTCCCATGCAGGCCATCGTCACGGAACGGGAGATCCAGACAAGAACCACACCTTCCGGCTGACAGCGTCGCAAGAAAATCCTGCCGCCGTGTCACAGGTGGCCAGGCTTGATCGTCATAGGGGCGTAACTCCCAGCCAGAATGATGGAGACCCTTATGACCGATAGCAAAGCAGTCCGATACGAAGTCGAAATTCCTGACGTGTTCAACGCGCTCCTCGGCGTCCACGCCGTGATGGACGAGAACGGTCTCGAGCGCAGCCTTCACCATCTCGTGGTGCTGCGCGCCTCGCAGATCAACCGCTGCGGATACTGCGTCAAGATGCACACCAAGGAAGCGCGCGACGACGGCGAGACTAGTGACCGCCTCGACCGGTTGATCGTCTGGGACCATGTCGATGACTTCACGGACCGCGAAAAGGCGGCGTTCGCCTGGACCGAAGCGCTGACCACCCTCGACAACGGCACTGATCTCGGTGCGCTGAGGGCGCGGCTTCGCCAGTATTTTTCCGAGCGGGAAATCAGTATTCTCACCGCCACGATTGGCATGATCAACGTGTGGAACCGCATTCAGGTTTCGAGGCACTGACATGACCGGACAGCCGATTTCCCTGGCCTTCGAAGAAGCCCGCCCGAGGCTCTTGGGCCTTGCCTATCGCATCCTCGGCTCGCGCGCCGACGCCGAGGACGCCGTGCAGGACACGTTCCTGAAATGGCAGTCCACTGAGCGCGCGGAGATCGGCAATCCCGCCGCATGGCTGACCACCGCCTGCACGCGGCGCTGCCTCGATCTCCTGCGCGCTGCCCATCGCAGCCGAGTCTCCTATGTCGGCGCGTGGCTGCCGGAGCCGATCCATACGCCGATCGCCAACGAAGCGGAGATGCGCCTCGAGCTCGCCTCGACACTGACGACGGCGTTTCTCCTGATGCTTGAGAGGCTGACGCCCAAGGAACGGGCGGCCTATCTGCTGCACGACATCTTCGAGGTTCCCTATGCCGAGATCGCCGAGACGCTCGACATGCAGGAGAGTGCCGCCCGCAAGCTCGTCTCCCGCGCCAAGGCCAATGTCGAACAGGCGAAGGTCCGGCATGTGACGCCGCTCGAGCGGCAGGATGAGCTTCTTGCCGCCTTCCAGGGCGCGATCGCCAGCGGAACGCCGGCACAACTTGCCGCGCTACTGTCCGACGACATCCGGCTTGCCGCCGACGGCGGCGGCAAGGTTCCGGCCGTTGCCCGCACGCTTTCCGGCAAACAGGAGGTGCTCGCCTTCATGGTGGACCGCCTGCACGAATGGTGGGCCGACTTTGGCTGGACGCGGGCCGATATCAACGGTTCACGCGGTTTCATCCTGACGAAAGACGAGGCGACCGTCGCCACCGTCACCTTCGGCTATGACGAGGATGGACGGGCGACCGACATCTTCATCATGCGCAATCCGGACAAACTCGCCGGCCTTGCCGGCAGCGCGCTTCACTGAGCGCAACGGCCCGCTCTTCCGGGGCGGGCCCGAATGCCGATACCCTCATGAGATTTGTAGTGCCTGGGCAAGGCAAGGATAGAGCCACGCCCGCATCCGCCTCATTTTCTGATTCCACACCCCTTAAATGGAGGTTTCGAAATGACCCAGTTGTCCTCTCTCCTTCTCCTCAAGACCGTTCTTTTGTCCGGGCTAGCGCTCTGGCTTTGCGTGGTGGTCCTCAACAATCTGACCGCCTTTCGCGGCGGCGTCTTCTCCGTCGGGTCGATGATGGCGATGCAGCTCTTCGACGAGGCCCCGCCGATCCGCTCGCCGCTTCTTTCCCGCCGCGTCACGTCCGAAGGCTGGCACCGTTTGATCTATGGGTTCATCGTCGCCCTGGAAATCGTCGTTGCACTGCTGCTTGTCTATGCCGCCGTCGCATCGCTTGGAGCATTTCTCGGATATGCGGATGCGGGCTTCGCGGTGGCGCGCGCCAACCTAGCACTTTCCGGCTTCGTCGCCATGGGATTGATCATGCTCATCGGCGGCGCCTGGTTTGCCTACTACATCCGGCAGGAAGGCACGCAGATCACGCACCTGGCGCTGATCGGCCTCGGCGTTGCCACCGGCCTCGTCATCAACTTCCCATCGCCCTGACAGACATTGGGCTTGCGCCGGTCGATCTGGCGCATTGCCCCCGAGAACCCGAGGTGCGATATTGGCATCAGTTCTTTTGGAGGTGCCGGATGACCGCCGTCTACTCTTCCACCCGAGTGGTTGCCGGTATCGCCAAATGCGCGAGATGGCGGCCAATGATAGTAGGCAAATCATAAAGAGGGCGCTGAAAGCGCCACATTCGAAACGGTCGCAGCCATGCCACAGAAAAAACGTGCCGGACAGGCTACGACAGAACGTGGCCTCGATGGAGCGGTTCGTGTCTAAGGTCGGGGAGTTGTGGGCGCTAACGTCGTTTACACGCACGGCATGTTATGCGGTGCAGGGATCAGCGTCCCGTGGTGGTCTCATCATCATGCGCCAGACGCATTTCGCGTAGCCGCAAGGTCTTTGCATTTCGCGCTGCCGAAACTTCATCGGCCGCCGATGCCGGCTTGCCCTGGGGAGCTGATGCGGTCTGCACCTTCTTGAAGGCCTGCTCTGCCTGTTGTCTTGTCTTGCTGAATTTCTCGTTCAAGTCTCTATCCTTCCGAGAACCTCTCGGGAATGAGGCGGAAGGCCAGGCTGAAGCCTGCCCTTCCGAGAATGCTCGCACCAGCGTGCCAGTACATCCGTGGTCACGGAGGCGCGTTATTCCATTAGGCAGCCTGAAGCTGGCCTGCGGACATCTTGCCCGACTTGTTGTCGCGTTCCATTTCGTAGTTCAGCTTCTGGCCTTCTACGATATCGCGCATTCCGGCGCGCTCGACAGCAGAGATATGGACGAAAACGTCCGGACCGCCGTTGTCAGGCTGAATGAAGCCGAAGCCCTTTGTGGAATTGAACCATTTAACTGTGCCAGTGTTCATGACGAACCCTTTCTATAGCAATAATTATCCACACTCCGTACGACGCACGGAGCGTATTTCAACACGATGATAGAAGGGATTAGTTCGTCAACGTGGCGCCGAGCACCAGAGATAAAACAAATATCGATCTAACAGGTCTCGATTTGATTTATATAGGCCATATGATCACTGATGTCAACTTTTGGTTTTACTATTTGGTGAAAAGATTATTCTTTCGATATATTGTCCAAGGAAATAGACCACGGCAATGCCGGGAGGGCCTGTCGGCCCCGCGAGAAGCGACGGCTATCAACGCAGACGGCCGCCCACGTTTTCCGCAGACGGCCGATCTCAATTGAAATTCAGGCGCTTCAGGCGCGCGCTGCATCCCGGAAGGATATCATCCGGCGGCTCTTCTCATCCCAGAGGACCAGCTTTACGAGGCGCAAACTGTCCATGAGCGTTATGCGGCCCAAATCGCCAAGCTCGGGGTAGTCCTTGATCACTTCCGGAAGCCGGTAGTAAGGAATGCGGCTCGCGAGATGGTGCACATGATGGATGCCGATATTGCCGGTCATCCAGCGCAAAACCGGCGGCAGATCGTAATGGGAGGCACCGTGGAGGGCGGCCTCCTGGAACTGCCATTCTGGCGGCTTCGACCAATGCGTTTCCTCGAACTGATGCTGGACATAGAAGAGCCAGATGCCGATGGCGCCCGCCAGGAGAACGATCGGGAGGTGAACCGTCAGGAATGGAACGAGGCCGACCGCCCAGATCAGCAGGGCCGCAATCACAGCTACGGCCAGATTGGTCGCCATGGTCGAAATCCACGGAAGCGGGCCAGAGCGCATCATTCCGAAGGGCAGACGCTGCTTGAAGAGAAAGAGCCATGCCGGACCGATACCGAACATCACGAGGGGATGCCGGTAGAGCCGATAGCCGAGCTTTCCCCAGCGCGACAGTGCATTGTATTCGGCAACGGTCAGCGTGGTGATGTCACCAACGCCCCGTTCATCGAGATTCCCGGCCGAGGCGTGGTGTTCCGCATGTGCGCGGCGCCAATAGTCGTAAGGCGTGAGAGTCAGAACGCCGAGCACCCGGCCCGTCCAGTCATCCATGCCGCGGCGGCCGAAGAAGGCTCCATGGCCGCAATCGTGCTGGATCATGAAGAGGCGGAGCAGAAAGCCGGCGGCGGGAACAATGAGGATCAAGCCCAGCCAGTAGCCATAATGAACGGCAGCCCATGACGCGGCCCAGAACAGGGCGAAGGGAATGGCGGTGACCACAAGTTCGAACGTGCTGCGTCCGACGTTGGGCTGGCGGTACTTGGAAAGGATCTTCAGCCAGGCCTTTTCGCCGGAGCCGGTTGCATGCTCAATCGTGGTCGTCGCAGTCATTATCGTTGGCTAGCTTTCTGTGTTGACGCGGCAAGCGCCGCGGCGCTGCGGAAATAATGCTCCGCATGCTGGTAGTAGTTCTCGGCTTCGATCCGGTCTCCGGCAGCCGCCTTCTCGCGGGCGAGAGCGATATAGTGTTCGTAGCGATCCTTTGCGCTTCGAGACATACGGGGCGATGCATCGGGGCGGGTTCTGGCCGATCTTTTCGGATTTGGGCTACGAGACTGTGGTTTGTTCATGTGGTGTTTTCAAGCCAATAATATGGCTTGCTCCCTGGAAATGGGGTTTATGGCCGCAAAAGCGTGTGTCATCAATCGATCTGATCCGCGACGATATCGCGCAGCTCTTCGCGACTGAACCGCACGACGGCGGGTTTCCAGGGGAGCTTGCGTTCAGACGTGTCCAGATTCAGCGGGGTTGTCGGCTGGCGCAGGAGCGCCGTCGACGGGTTCAGTTCAAGAATGTTCTGCATGTTGTCCGTAGGCGGCCAGGAAAAACCCGGCGGCATCTGTTTGGGGGATTTGTGAAATCACCTGGTACGGCGAGCGGCTATAAACAATAGGCCGGATCTAGCGGCCGCTATGTTAGTGCCCTCCACCCGGAGGGTATTGCCAGCTCGAACGTTGGTTCTGAACCAGTAGATGCATATTGAATGCGGCGGTTTCAAGTCACCCGGCGGAAAAACACTGGCTGCCGCTTCACAGAAGCGCCTGCGTGCATTGGCGGACGGCTTGCCGCCGCCCGCCCAAAGTGTCGCAAATGCGTGGACTCTAGCGCCTCTTGTCGCCTTCGAAGCCGGTGAGGAAGGCCGTCAGATTGTCGGCGAGCGCGTCGCAGAGATAGCCGCCCTCCTGCACGATCACCGTCGGAAGGCCGAGCTTGGCGATCGCCTCGCCGATGCGCGAGAAGCCGGGCGTCGTCACCGAGAGCCCGCCGAAAGGGTCACCCTCGAAGGGATCGAGACCGAGAGCCACCACCAGCGCTTCCGGCGCAAAGGCATGGATGCGCTTGAAGGCTGCGTCGAGCGCTGCGAGGAATTCCACGTCTCCGGATTTGCGCGGCAGCGGCAGGTTGAGGTTGTAGCCAAGGCCCGGCCCCTCCCCGCGCTCGTCGGCATGGCCCCAGAAGAACGGATAGAAGCGCACCGGATCGGCATGGAGCGAGATCGTCAGCACATCCGGGCGGGCATAGAAGATGCCCTGCGTGCCGTTTCCGTGATGGAGGTCGACATCGAGGATCGCCACCCGCGCGGCGTTCTTGCGCATATGCTGCGCGGCGACCGCAGAATTGTTGACGAAGCAGAAGCCGCCGGCGACATCGGCGAAGGCGTGGTGGCCCGGCGGACGGCAGAGCGCGTAAGCCGCGGGCTCGCCCGAAAGCACGACCTCTGCCGCCTCCACCGCGCTCCAGGCGCTCCAGCACACGCTTTCCCAGGTCTGCGCCGAGATCGGGCAAGCCGTATCGGCCATGTGATAGCCCGCCTGTCCGACGGCGGAAGCCGGATAGCGGCCGGTGCGCGCAAGCGGGTGGATATTGGGGATGACCTCGTCCGATGCCTCGGCGATGCGCTGCCAGCGGACATAGATATTCTCGAGGAATTCGAGATATTCGGGCGTGTGCACGGCGGCAATCGGCCCGAGCCCGTGATCGCGCGGGCGCACGATTTCGCAGCCCGCCGCACGCGCCCCGGAAAGCAGGCGTTCCACCCGTTCCGGCTGTTCGGGATTAGGCTGCGGCGCGCCACTGGAAAGAAAGGTTTTTGGATCGTGACGCTTCTGCTCGTCGGCGTAGAAGGCTTTCATTCTCGTACCTCGAAAGATTTTGTTCAGATTTCGCCCTTGCCGGCCAGCGCCTGGAAGGCTTCGCCATAGGCGCCATGCTCGCGGTCGGTGTCGAGCCAAGAAAGGCCGACCCGTTCGTAGAAGTCGTGAGCGGTGAGATTGGCAGTGTCGACCGCCAGCCGAAGGTAGACACCTCCGCGCTCGCGCGACCAGGCCGCCACGGTCTTCAGCAGGCTTTCGCCGATCCTGCGCCCCCGGAATCGGTCGTCGACATAGAGGTCCTGGACATAGACCCCGGGTTTGCCGAGCCAGGTGGAAAAAATCGGGAAAAAGAGGCAAAGCCCGGCAAACTCTCCGTCCACTTTCGCGATATAGCCGGAAAAGGCGGCGTTCGGCCCGAAACCGTAGCGGCGGAAATCCTCCGCCGTGCTGGCGATCTTGCCATCCTGCCCGAGGAAGCGCCCAAGGGCCATAATCGCCTCATGCATGGTTTCCGCATCCCGCGGCTCCGCCGGCCGAATGCGGACACCCGGATGGACGCCCTTTTCCTGCATCGTCATGGCCTATCTTTCCTGCCTCTCGTTTCCACGCGCAACACCCGCGATGATAATGACATCCCGCTAGAACGCCACCTTGTCGCCGCCCTTGAGGCCGAGCAGTTCGCGCGCCTCGGCAGGTGTGGCTACCTCCAGCGAAAGCGCTTCCAGCACGGTGCGGATGCGGGTGACCTGTTCGGCATTGCTGCGGGCGAGCTGGCCACGGCCATTGTAGAGGCTATCCTCCAGCCCGACACGGACATTGCCGCCCATGGCGGCGGCCATGGTGATCATCGGCATCTGGTGACGACCAGCAGCGAGGACCGAGAAGCTGTAGCTATCGCCGAACAGCTTGTCGGCGATGCGCTTCATGTGGGTGAGGTTGTCCGGGTCGGCGCCGATGCCGCCCAGAACGCCGAAGACGAACTGGATGAAAAGGTGGCCGGACACCAGACCCCGGTCACGGAAATGCGCCAGCGAATAGAGGTGGCCGACATCATAGCATTCGAACTCGAAACGGGTGCCACAGCCCTTGCCGAGCCGTGTCAGGATGAATTCCATGTCCTCGAAGGTGTTCTTGAAGATCGAGCCGCGCGTCGCCTCCAGAAGCTTCGGCTCCCACTCGTGCTTCCATTCCATCGGCTTGTCGAGGGCGGGAAAGAGCGCGAAGTTCATCGTCCCCATGTTCAGCGAACACATTTCCGGCTCGGCGCGCATCGATGCCGCGAGACGGTCTTCCAGCGTCATCAGCGACGAACCGCCAGTCGAAATGTTGATCACCGCATCCGTCGACTGCTTGATGCGCGGCAGGAACTGCATGAACACCGCCGGATCGGCCGAGGGCCGGCCGTCCTTCGGATCGCGGGCATGCAGGTGCAGGATCGAGGCGCCGGCCTCGGCCGCCGCGATCGCCTCGGAGGCGATCTCGTCCGGCGTGATCGGCAGATAGGGCGACATGCTCGGCGTGTGAACCGAACCGGTGACGGCGCAGGTGATGATGACCTTGTTGCGCATCTTTCGGGTTGAAGTCATGGTCGGGTTCTCAACGGTTGACGGGAAGTTCGAGCTCGGCTGCGAGCTGCTCGAGCGTATCGGCGAGGATGGCGATGATGTCGCGGATCTCCTCGGGGGTGATGATCATCGGCGGACAAACGAGGAAATGATCGCCCTCCACACCGCCGCGCGTGCGGCGCGAATAGATGATGAGCCCGCGCTCATAGGCGATATCGACGACACGCTGGTAGGCGTTGAGCTCCTTCGCGAGCGGCTTCATCGTCCCGCGGTCGGAAACGAACTCGGCGGCCAGAAGCAGGCCCTTGCCGCGCACGTCGCCGATGAAGGGGAAGCGTTCGGCGAGCCCTTCGAGCTCGCTGCGCAACAGCGCCCCGGCCCGCTCGGCATTGCCGAGCAGATCCTTGCTTTCAATCTCATCGAGAACCGCAAGCCCCGCCGCGCAGGCGAGCGGATTTCCTGCATAGGTATAGCCGTGCGCGAAACCGCCCGCATCGAGTACCGGCTGCACAAGCCGCGACGGCGCGATCATGGCGCCGAGCGGGCAATAGCCGGCGCCAAGCCCCTTGGAGAGGGCGATCAGGTCCGGTTTGCAGTTCCAGTGGTCGCCGCCGAGATATTTGCCGGTGCGGCCCGCGCCGCTCATCACTTCGTCATGGATCAGCAGGATGCCGTAGCGGTCGCAGATCTCGCGGATGCGCGGATAGTAGCTGTCGGGCGCGACGAGAGCCCCGGTCGAGGCGCCGCCGATCGGCTCCATGATGAAGGCGAGCACGCTTTCCGGCCCTTCGGCCAGAATCTTCTCCTCCAGCATGTCGGCATATTTCAGCCCGCGCTCCTCCATCGAGAGGTTGTCGCGGTCGAGATAGGCGGTCGGCGCCTTGATCTTCGGCATTTCCTGCATCATCGGCAGGAAGGGAGCGGTCAGCGCGTCATAGCCGGTGACGGCGAGCGCGCCGAGCGTGGAGCCGTGATAGGATGGAAAACGCGAGACGACCTTGTAGCGGCTTGCCTGCCCCGTTGCCACGGCCCACTGGCGGGCGAGCTTGAGGCAGGATTCCACTGCCTCTGATCCTCCGGAGACGAAGAACACCTTGTCCATGCCCTCGGGCATGAGGCCCGCGAGACGTCTCGCAAGTTCCTCGGCCGGCTGGTTTTCGAAATGCAGCCGATAGGCGAAGGTTACACGGTCCAGCTGTTGTTTCATCACATCGATGACATGGGGATTGCTGTGGCCGATATTGACGACCATGGCGCCGCTCGAGCCGTCGATCACCCGGCGGCCGTTTTCATCCCAGATGTAGATGCCCTCGGCGTGGGTCGCGAGCGGCCGGCGCAGCCGCGACTGGTAGAAAAGATGCGAAGCAGGACGTTCGTCGGTCTTCAGTGGCTTGTTCATCTGGGGTCTCTGTCAGAGTTTGAGATAGCGGTCGAGCACGTTCTTCGTGACACGCTCGACCATGGTGTCGTTGCGCAGCAGTCCGGCTACCCATTCGCAGGTGCCGGCATGGAATACCTCGCCCTTGCCCTTCGGGAAATTGACTATCATGCCGTTGGAATAGCGCACCTTTTCGAGGTTCTCGTCGCTCGCTACGCCATAGAGGGTCTCGGCGATGAAGCGGCCATCCTCGTCGCCGAAGAATACGTCCTCCGGAGCGAGCACGTCGCTCTCCTCGACCTGGCTCGCCATGCCGAGGGCAAGGATTTCAAGGCCCTCGGGCGCGCCGCTTGTCTTCGTCGGATATGGCAGGCCGTGGCGGATCTCGTATTCCAGGCCGTCGACCTCATAGCCGTAGATGTGGCTGTCGGCGCCGAGAAGATCGCCATAGAAGAGGCCCGTGCCGGCAAACGCCCAATGGCCAGGCCGGCAGACCGGAAAGCCCCGTACGCCGCGCGGGGCGCAACCGCCCCAGCCGGCATAGACGCCGTTGGTGGAATTAAGGCCGAAGGTCGCTGCGCCCGGACGCCCGATTTCCGGCGCTTCCCAGCTGTTGGTGGCGCGGGTGACATCGCCCGTCTTGTAGGCGGGGTCCTCGGCGCGGGCGCGGTACTTGTAGCAGACCTGGCGGCGACCCTCGTCTTCCAGACGCGTCTGCCACATGAAATTGCCGGCGAAACGCGCCGCATGCCCGCCACGCCCGACGAAATTGTCGACCGCATCGCGCATTTCCCAGGTCCAGTATTCGTCATGGCCAACGAAGACGGCGCAATCGTAACCCTCGAGGATTTCCGGTTTGAAATGCAGCTCGTGCTGGCTGGCGAGATCGACCTCGTAGCCGGCGCGCTCCGCCCAGCGGAAGAAGTGGCTGTCGTAGCTCGCCCAACCGGCGGAGGCGTATTTCTTCGAATATCCGGTCGCATAGGCCCATTCCATATGCGGATAGCGCGGCGTGGTGCCCACCTGCAGGGAGACTTCCAGAGGTACGCGCGGCGCCTCTTTCGGCAGGACCACGAAACCGCGGCACCACGGCCGCTGTGTACTCACGCCCGTGGCGTATTGGTCACGGTTCGGACCGGTGATGCCCTGGTAGTGGTTGGAGCCACCCCAGGTGTTATAGGCGGTCCAGGTTCCGGTCGCGGCCACCTGCAGGATACGGCCCTTCTTCCCGCCCGGGACCGGATGAAGGATGAAAAGGTGGTAGCAGTGGATTGGCGCACCGTCCCGGCCTTGCGCCCTCAGCGTCAGGCGATAGGCGCCGGACGCCCATTCCTCGGGAATGCGGAATTCGAACGTGTCCTGCCAGCCGCATCCGAGAACAGAGCATTGGTCGGGCGTATCCTGCCAGCGGGCCGCGATGTTGCGTTCCGTCAGTACGGGAGTTTCGACGGCACCGTCGCGCGCGATCTCGAGATCGAAACGTGGAGCCGTGGAACTGACGAACAGGGTGACCTTTTCGCCCGGTCCGTAGGAGAAGCGGTCGGAATAGCACCAGATCTCGCCACGTCCGCCGTCCATGCCCGGGTATTCGTAGTAGTGGCCGCGCACGGCGAAGCGGCGCTGTTCCAGCGTCAGTCCAAAATCGGGAAAGTCTTTTCTGATCATGATCGTGGCATCCATCAGGCTGCGAGGTATTTTCTCAGGAAAGTCCGGGTGCGCTCCTGCTGCGGGGCGCGGAAGATCTCGTCCGGCGGGCCTTCCTCAACAACCACGCCGCCGTCCATGAACAGCACACGATCGGCGACCTCGCCGGCAAAGCGCATCTCGTGAGTGACGATCAGCATGGTCATGTGCTCGGCGGCCAGTTGCTTCATGACGGCGTTGACCTCGTCGACCAGTTCCGGGTCGAGTGCGGAGGTCGCCTCGTCGAACAGCATGACCTTCGGCTGCATGGCCAGCGCGCGGGCGATCGCCACGCGCTGCTTCTGACCGCCCGAGAGGCGCGACGGATAGGTGTCGATCTTTTCGGCAAGGCCGACCTTCGACAGGAGTTCGAGCGCCAGTTCACGGGCTTTCGCCTTGGACATGCCCTTCAGGATCACCGGCCCCATGGTGATGTTCTCCAGCACGGTCAGATGCGGGAACAGATTGAAATGCTGAAATACCATGCCCATCTGCTGGCGCACCGCATTGATATGACGCTCGAAGGCCCGGCCGCTCAAGGGCTGGTTGACCTGCACGCCATCGAGCCAGACCTCGCCGCCGTTCAGCGTTTCCAGATGGTTGATCGAGCGCAGCAGCGTGCTTTTGCCAGACCCGCTCGGGCCGATGATGGCCACGATCTGTCCGCGATCGACCGACAGGTCGATACCTTTCAGCACCTCGAGAGGGCCGTAGGCCTTGCGGGCACCCTTCACTTCGACCATTGGCCGCTGAACGGTCATCGCGATACCTCCACGTTCTTTTCGACCTGCCGCAGACCGGCTTCGAGGACGAGATTGAGTATGTAATAGAGCACCGCCACCGTGATGTAGAATTCGAACGGGCGGAAGGTCTCGCTGATCGCCAGTTGCGCCGAATGCACCAGTTCGGCGATGCCGATGACCGAGACCAGCGAGGATTCCTTCAGGAGTGCGATCATGTTGTTGCCGATCGGCGGGGCGGTGTTGCGCACGGCCTGGGGCACGACGACGTAGCGCAGGGTCTGGAACCGTCCGAAGCCGAGGCTGCGCGCACCCTCCGACTGGCCCGGATCCACGGCCACGATGCCGGCCCTCAGGATGTCGGCGTTATAGACGGCGAAGTGGAGGCCAAGACCGATGATGCCTGCGCCGAGAGCGGGAATGTCGATACCGATCTGGACGAGCCCGAAGTAGATCAGGAAGAGCTGCAACAAGAGCGGTGTGCCCATGAACAGCCACATGAAGAACCGCACCGGATAGGCGATGATCGCCGGGGCATAGAGAACAATCAGCGCGAAAAAGATACCGCTGAAGAAACTCAGCACCGCAGCCGATATGGTCAGTACCACGGTCCACCAGACACCCGTCCACAGGAGTTCGGCATAGGGTGGGACAACGCTGAAATCGAGACCTTGCATCTGTCAGCCCTCCCCTCAGGCGATCGCAAAGCGCTTGTCGAGCGCATCCACGGTTCGGGCAACCGCATAGATGATGATCATGTAGAGGAGCGCCGAAACGCCGAAGATCTCGAAAGGCTTGTAGGTCGAGCCGATGAAACGTTGCGCCGTATAGGTGAGCTCGACGACCGAGATGGTCGAAACCAGCGCCGATCCCTTGACGAGGGCGACGGTGTTGACGCCGAGCGGGCGGATCATTAGCCGAGCCGCCTGCGGCAGGATCACCTTGCGCAAGGTCTGGAAACGGCTGAAGCCGATCGTGCGGGCGGCTTCAGCCTGCCCCCTGTCGACGGCGAGCAGTGCGCCGCGGATCGATTCGGCCATGTAAGCGCCGATGTTGAGGCCGAGACCAATCACGCCGGCGGCAAAGGGCTCCAGGTTGATACCGATCTGTGGCCCGCCGAAATAGAGAATGAACAGCTGGATCAGGCAGGGCGTGCCGCGAAAGAAGCTGACATAGAGCGAGCCGACCGTGCGCAGCAGACGTGAGCGCGACATCTTCGCAGCCGTCACGACAACTGCAACCGCCAGTCCCAGGATCAGCGAAAGCGCCGAGATCTGGATCGTGGTCCAGGCTGCTTCCACGAAGAACGGGAAGACACGCTGCATCAACGAAAAATCCATGGATACGGCTCCGCGGGGCTACGGGTGAATGGTGCCCGGCCGGTCAGGAGTTGCCGGCCGGGCATCTGTTCCATTGGTCTCAGCGGATGTCGCTACCGATCCACTCCATGGAGATCTTCTCGTAGGTGCCATCAGCCATCATCTCGTCCAGGGCCTTCTGCATGGCGGCCTTGAGCTCCGGATTGTCCTTGCGGATAGCGATGCCGATGGCCACTGCGCCGCCCTCGATGTCAGGCGTATCGAGCTTGCGGATCTTGTCTCCGGTTTCCTTGACGGCGACCATGACCGGGATGTTGTCGACAACGATCGCGTCGACGCGGCCCGACTTCAGTTCCAGCATCAGCTCCGGCAGGCCCTTGTAGGTGCGGACGTCCCAGCCGCCCTGATCGCGCGCCCACTTCTCGTGGGTCTCTCCGAGCGTGACGCCGATGGTCTTTCCCTTGAGTTCGTCGAGCTTCTGAACCGTCGAGCCTTCACCGACGAACACGGCGCGACCGGCGTGGTAATAGGGACCGACGAAGTCGACGACCTTTTCGCGTTCGGGCGTGATCGTCATCGAACCGACGATGGTGTCGTATTTGTTGGCGAGCAGGCCGGCGATGATGCCGTCCCAGGCGGTGGTGACGATCTTGCCCTCAACGCCGATGCGTTTGGCGATTTCCAGGCCGATAGAGGCATCGAAGCCGACGACCTCGTTCTTGTCGTTGACGAAGTTGAACGGCGGATACTGACCGGACATGGCGATCTTCATCTCACCTGCCGACTTGATGGCTTCGAGATCATCGGCACGGGCAGCGACGGCGGAAAGTGTTGCGGCGACGGCGATAGTCGCAGCGACGAGACCGGAAATAAGCTTTTTCATGAGACCTTCTGCTCCTTTGTCCTCTGGATGACTGCGCATTTTCTTGTTGGGGGGACGCTCTGCGGCGTTGTCCGGAAATCATGATTGCCTTTGCAGCAGTATTGCGCAAATAGATAATGAAAATAGAGGACATAGATTTCAAGAATGATGCCGCGCGCCGAAAAGCTGGTCTGGGAACTCGACTGGAACCTGTTGCGCACCTTTGTCGTGATCGCGGAGGAAAAGAGCATCACGCGCGCTGGCGAGCGCCTCAACCTCAAGCAGCCAAGCGTCAGCAACGCGCTCAGGCGGCTGGAAGACCGGGTCGGTATCCGGCTGGTGCGGCGTGACGCGACCCGGTTCGAACTGACAGAGGTCGGACAATTGCTCTACGAGCAGAGCATCGAGGTGTTCGGCACCATATCGCAGCTGCCGCAGCTGGTCCGCGGGGTCACCGACGAGGTGACGGGCCACATCTCGATCTCGGTAGCAAGCCACGTCGTTTCACCGATTTTCGACCGCTCGCTCTGCGAATTTCACAAGAACTATCCGCGCGCCAGCATGACGATTTCCGTCGCCGAAAGCATCGACGTCGTCCGGCAGGTGCGCGAGAGGCGTGCCTCTTTCGGCATATGCCTCGTGCGCGAGCGCGACCCGGCGCTCGACTACACGATGGTCTATCGCGAGCATTTCGGTTTCTTCTGCGGGCCGGAACACCGGCTCTACGGGCGTGAGGGGCTGAAGCTTTCCGATCTCAAGGACGAACCGTCGGTTTCCTTCCAGACGGACAACATAGCCGATGCGCTTCGTCCCGTGGCCCTGCTGCGCAGCGAGGCCAAGCTCAGCAGCAATGTGGTGGGTATCTCGTCCAGCCTGGAGGAAGTGCGGCGCATGATCATGGCCGGCATCGGCATCGGGCCGCTGCCTCTGCACGTCGCCCGCCGCGACATCGCCGACGGATTGCTGTGGCGCCTGCCGCCCTATGACACGCCGCCGGCAATCGACATCTATCTTCTCGTCAATCCGGAGAAGGTTATGAACCGGGCGGAAAAGGCGCTGCTCTCCGGTCTGCAGACGCTGATTGCCGAAACGCCTCTCGAAGCGCGCATCTACGACCGCTGAACAGACGCCAGGGATCAGTCCGCTTCCGCGACAAGCAGGGCTTCGGCGCGCTCGCGCATGTCCGGATCGAGGGCCGTGGCTGCCCGGGCGACGAGGTCGAACCTGACGCTGACCGTCCTGCACTTCGCGTGCACGACGCCATCGAGGCTGCCGCTCATCACCTGCTCGAAGGTAACGGAAGAACGGCCGATCTTCACGACATGGGAGCGGATGGTAATGAGTTCGCCCGGCTTCGTCTCGTGCTTGTAGTCGATCTCGGTGCGAACATCCGCCCAGCCCTTGCTCGTGTCGCCCGCGGCCCCGGCGCCGGCGATATGGCCGAGCAGCTGGAAGCTGGCGTCATCGAACATCGCCGCATAATGGCGCACGTTCACATGCCCCATCGTGTCGCACATCCACGGATGCACGACACCGACGAGAGTGACGAGTGAGCGGTCGGTCATGGCATCGCCTCGATAATTGGCCGTGCGGAATTGCTGACCATTGCGAATAACGGATGGCATGCGGCGATGTAAAGCGGCGGCGCCTAAATTGTACCCATCCGCACAAATTATCATCATATTTTTGGTTTGCTTTCTTTCTGTGCAGATTTCGCTTGCGCAATCGGTCGGCAATCGTTTTTTATCGCAAGCAGAACCAAAAGAGGGGACTCACGACGATGCTTTCAAGAAGACTGTTTTCCAGGCTGGCAGCGACGGCGGCACTCGCGTTCGTTGCGGGATTTTCCGCTCCGGCAGCCCCGGCACATGCAGAAACGCCGATCAAGTTCACGCTCGACTGGAAATTCGAAGGCCCGGCCGCCGGCTTCCTGCTGGCGCTCGACAAGGGCTACTTCAAGGCGGAAGGACTCGACGTCACCATCGACACCGGCAACGGCTCGGTCGAGGCCATTCCACGTGTGGCGACCGGCGCCTACCAGATGGGCTTCGGCGACATCAACTCGCTGATCAAGTTCCTCGATGAAGACCCGGCCCAGAAGGTCAAGGCAGTGTTCATGGTCTATGAACGCCCGACCTTCGCCGTCGTCGGCCGCAAGGCGCTCGGCATCACCGAAGACCCGAAATCGCTGGAAGGCAAGAAGCTCGGCGCTCCGCCGCCGGACGGCGCCTTTGCCCAGTGGAAGGCCTTCAAGCAGGTCGCCGGCATCGACGACAGCAAGATCGTGATCGAATCGATCGGCTTTCCGGTCCGCGAACCCATGCTTGCCAAGGGCGATGTCGACGCCGTCTTCGGCTTCGCCTTCTCGGTCATCCTCAACCTGAAGGCTCAAGGGGTACCGGCCGAGGACATCGCCACCATCCTGATGGCCGAGCACGGTCTGAACCTCTACGGCAACTCCGTCCTCGTCAACACCGACTTCGCTGAAGCCAATCCGGAGGCCGTCAGGGGCTTCCTCAAGGCACTCGCCAAGGGCTTTGCCGATGCCGTTTCCAATCCGGATGAAGGTGTGGCCGCTGTCCTGAAGCGCAACGAGACGCTGAACCCGAACATCGAACTTGAACGCCTCGGCATGGCCAATGCCATGAACATCAAGACCCCTTATGTCGTCGAGAACGGCATGGGCGGCGTCGACATGACCCGCCTGTCTGCCTCAATCGAAACGCTGAAGGTCTCCATGGGCCTCAAGGGCAATGTCACGGCCGAGCGGGTATTCGACGCGAGCTATCTGCCGGCCAAGGCAGAGCGCATGCTGCCCTGACCGTGTCCCCTTCTCCCCAATGGGGAGAAGGTGGTCCGAAGGACCGGATGAGGGGGGCGAAGCCAGGAATAGCTGGCGACCTGCATCCCCCTCATCGCCTCGCATACGCTCGGCACTTCTCCCCGCTGGGGAGAAGAAGTCGTCGCCGCCCAACAAGGAGACCCCATTGTCCCACCTCGTTTCCATCGACAATGTCGACATGCGCTACGGCGGCGCTGAAGGCACACTCGCAGTCTCCAACCTCAGCCTCAAGGTCGACAAGGGCGAATTCGCCGCCGTCGTCGGGCCGTCCGGCTGTGGAAAGTCGACGCTGATGAAACTCGTCACCGGGCTGCATATTCCACAGTCTGGCGTCGTCATCGTAGCCGGCCAGCAGGTGACCGAGCCCGTCTCTATCGTCGGCATGGCATTCCAGAACCCGACCATGCTGCCCTGGCGCACGACGCTGGAAAACATCCTCCTGCCTCTTGAGATCGTCGAGAAACACCGCCATCGGCTGCGCGCCCACAGACGAGAATACATCGAAAAGGCCGAAAGCCTGCTCGAGATCGTCGGCCTAAAGGGCTTCGGATCGAAATTCCCCTGGCAATTGTCGGGCGGCATGCAGCAGCGCGCCAATCTCTGCCGGGCGCTGATCCACGAGCCGGAACTGCTGATGCTCGACGAACCTTTCGGCGCACTCGACGCCTTCACCCGCGAGGAGCTGTGGTGCGTCATCCGCGACCTGCATGCGGCCCAGGGCGTGACGATCATCCTCGTCACCCATGACCTGCGCGAAGCCACCTTCCTCGCCGACAAGATCTTCGTCATGAGCAGCCGCCCCGGCCGCGTGCTCGCCGAGCACCGCGTGCCCTTTGCCCGCCCGCGCGATCTCGAACTGATGTACGAGACACCATTCAACGACATGGTCCATACGCTCCACGGCGAGATCGCAAGCGCGAGGATCGCGGCATGAGCGCGGCCATCGACAGTACGGCGACGGCTACCGCCTCGAAACCGCTTCTCGCCCGGATGAACTGGGTTCGCGCCGCCCCCTGGCTCTATACGCTTGTCCTTTTCGTCTTCTGGGAACTGCTGGTCCGCTGGCTCGAAATGCCGGCGACCATTCTCCCCTCGCCGACCCGCGTCTTTCAGGCGATCGGGCAATACTGGTCGCCGATCTGGAAGAATTCGCTGCAGACGCTCTACACCACGACGCTCGGCTTCATCATCGCCGTCGTCGCGGGCCTCGGACTCGGCCTCTTCATCGGCTGGTCGAAGACCATCTATGCCGGCCTCTATCCGCTGATGATCGGCTTCAACGCCATCCCCAAGGTGGCGCTCGTCCCCATCCTTGTCATCTGGTTCGGCATCGGCACGGTGCCGGCAGTGCTGACCGCCTTCCTGATTTCGTTCTTCCCGATCGTCGTCAATGTCGCGACCGGCCTTGCCACCATCGAGCCGGAGACCGAGGACGTATTGAGGGCGCTCGGTGCGAAGAAGATGGACATCATGCTGAAGGTCGGCATTCCCCGTTCCATGCCCTATTTCTTCGGCTCGCTGAAGATCGCCATCACGCTGGCCTTCGTCGGGTCCGTGGTGTCCGAAACAGTCGCCTCGAACTACGGCCTCGGCAACATGATGAGCTCGGCCCAGAGCCAGTTCAACGTGCCGCTGGTCTTCGCCGGCCTGCTCATGCTCGCTGTCGAGGGTATCGCCATGTATGCCCTGATGGCCTGGCTCGAAAAGCGCATGACCGGCTGGGCGCATCGCTCGACCATGGCCAACTGACGCCAATGCGCCCCGGAGGGTCTCCCGGCCCGACGGCGGAGCGCAATCTGCGCGCGCGCCCATCATCCGCACAAAAATGAAAAAAGCCCGCAAAAGCGGGCTTTTCAAGCTGGTCGGAGTGGAGTGATTCGAACACTCGACCCCCACGTCCCGAACGTGGTGCGCTACCAGACTGCGCTACACTCCGTGTCCAGCGGCGCCTCTATAGACCAGCAGTTTTTGTTGCACAAGCGGTGTTTTGAAAAAAGCGAAGGCCAGTGGGAAAAAATCATGTCGGCCCGCCGTCCGCTTCCCATCCCTCAACGCATGGTTCGTGCCGAGGACGCCCACCTTTCCGCAAACGTGGCAAGGCGGATACAGCCGGAAAAATAAAGCGGCCGTTTACGCTTGCCGATTTCCACGGCGCGGAATTGGCGCTAAAGCCCAAGAACGAAGGATCGTCGCAGATCGTGGGGATACGAGCAGCGACGGCAATTCTTCGATCGGGACATTAGGGACGGGACAGATGAATTTCCGCGTGATCACCACGGCCAGCCTGACGCTGGCCCTTGCCGGATGCACAACCACGGGTGCTTCCAGGAATGCTATCGAAGCGCGCTGGAACGGCCAGCAGGCCGGCGCCTTCTTCGCCAAGTTCGGCCCCCCTGCCAACGATAGTTCCGCCGGCGGCAGCACTATCTATACCTGGCGCGGCGGCTACAAGACGCGCGTCGTGCCGGCGGAATATGAAGATCTCGGCGACGGCAAGAAGGGCAAGCTTCTGAAATCGGCGCGCACCGAATACCTGCGCTGCGAAATGCAGCTCACGGTTTCGTCGGACTATGTCATCCGCAGCATACGCACCGTCATCGACAAGCCGGGCGTCGGCGGCGCAAAGAGTTATTGTGAGGAATTCCTGACGGGCGAATGATCGCCCGTCAATACCAGCCGGCCTGCGAAAACCGCATTGAAATTAAGAGCTTCGCTACGCAATACACTGGCGAAGCGAGGGGTTTGTACACGCATCAAGGTTAATTTTTGCCTTATCCCGCATGATAATCATGCGGGATATTCAATTTGAATCGCCACGTGCCTTGAATGCAAAACAACCGTCGCGGTCCGCCTTGCCTCGGTCGAAGAACCGCGGAATCCCGCCCTTGAAACATTAGTTTCGCCTTGACTTTGTTCCCGTTATGTTCCATTGCTCGCCGGCAATGGCGATCACTCTCGACACCCTTGGAAAAGCCGCCCGCCACAACATGCTGGTTGTCGCGACCTGCCGGCTTTGCGGGCATCAGGCCAAATTCATGGCCAGCGATCTTGGTCACTTTTACGGACAGGGGCGCGACCCGCGCTCCCTGCCTTTCAGGTGCAGGAGCTGCGACACCAAGGATTGCCAGGTAACGCTGATGGAATTTCCCTTCGAGCGCAGGCCGGACACCATCATCTGGCGGCCGGTCAAGGGCGGCGGATAGGTCCGCGATTGCCGGCGGATATCCGGTCAATGCAACCGGCATGACGTCTCCCGGTACTCTCCGAATAAGCAGTCGGCATCTGCCTGACCGCTCAGGCCCGCCGATGAGGTCCGGCGGGCCACTTGGTACGGGAACCGGCTTCCCTCAGACGGGTCTTTTCCCCCTCAGTTTGATGGCGAGGCCGATCCCCATCTTGCTGGTGAAGTACATGCTGGACATTCCCGGCAAGCGCCAGTGAGGTGCACCGAAACCTGCACGATCTTCTAAATTGCTGAGTTAATTCAGAAAAATAAACATGGCTGGGGCGCCAGGATTCCCAGCTACGGATTCCGCCGTCTCTCAAGTCCCTGAAGAAGCTGTTATATCCCGATCACCTGATGTCCGTGTACGACAGTATTGTACTACAGTCCTGTGCGGCTGTCCGGGGGGATATTTTGAGCCCGTGGCCTATTCAGTTTGCGCATCCGTTTCATGACGGCCACAAAGGTCGCCCTCGAGGCAGGCGTAAGTCGTTAACAGCCTTGATGACCTTGGGCATGCGCAGGCTGCTGTATTCATTTTGACAGCGCATCCCGTTGTGTGGTGCACAACCGCGAACAGATCGTCCGCACTCCACACCGGTCTTGAAGCGAATCCCGATCAGCGCTGGAAGATCTGCTCTAAGGTAAAATTTCTCCGTTTGATACTTTCGGAAGATGTCCCTGAGATTTGGATAACGCGTCCACGCTGTCGCGTGTTGATGCGCAACTCGCCACAGGATATAGGGTAAATTCGTTGGCTGGCCCAGCTTCATGCTTCGCTTGTTTGCAGTCCACCCTGCCGAAGTTCAGTTCCTGAGAGTGTAAAACAAATGGTGCTAACGACATGACTGAAGCGAAAACCGTTAGATTGTCCGCACCGCAACGGCACGATTTTGCGGAGATTCCGCTTCTTCTCAATACAGGCTTTGCTGTCGCAGTCCTTTATCTGATCGCTGTTTATATTTTGGCTGCGATCGGACATACATATTTTCTCAATCTAACTTACGTGGTGAGTCTTCGGGGATTTTCCGTCGTGGAGTATCTGGCCCATGCCCTGGAGCCGCTTAATTTTGCGAGGGACTTTCCGGGCGGAAGCTATTCAACAACCGACAATTCGATCCTGACGCAACTTTATGTTCCATTGAAGCACCTCACCGGCCTAGCCAACATAACCCTGATGACAGGCGGAATCTGGCTGGAAGTTTTGTCGGTAATTGCCGGAGGAACGGTCCTGTGGTGGTGTCTTGCCGCATCACTGCCCAGCGAACCAAGCAGCGAAGACCGGCTGAAACGGTTGTTTGTCGGTGGTTGGCTGATCACCGTTTTAGTATCCGGCAATGTCATCAAGCCCAATCTGTCAAACTTTGGAGCGCCTTTTTTCCACGGACAATTCTACGGGTATGCCGACGCTCTGTCGTTTGTGGCCCTCGCTGCCTATTTGCGCGGGAGATGGACGCTGGTCACACTGGCACTGATCGCCGCTTTCGCCGTCCATCCGATCAAGGCGATGATGCCTTGCGTTTTCATAGCAGCGGCGGTTCTCGCAAACTTCCGGACGGATCTTAATGTTAAGTCAGCGCTAAGCGGCGTTTGCGTTGGGCTTTTTGCGGCATACTGGGCGGTCTTTCAGTTGAACCTTGGCGGCGGCGCAGGCCTTCATGATATTCCAGATGACCTGTTTATCGCCTATACGCGAATCCAGCAGTATCATTGGTACCCAGCTGTCACCGGACTGATATCGTCGGGTCAAAACTCAGGCCTGGTGCCATTCTTCGCGGTCTTGAACATGGCCCTAATCGCGGGTTTGAAAGCCGGCATGCCCCAAAGGATGAAATCCGCCTTTCTCGCAGGCTTCATCGTCCTTACGGGGCTCACCGCATTGGGAATCTACATTTCCATCGATCTGCGCTCGGCATTCCTGATCAAGCTCTGTCTGATCCGCGCCAGCGAATTCATGGTGCAGTTGTCGCCGTTCCTGATCTGCCTTGCCATCTATCAAATGTGGCGCACGAAGGATTGGCTCTGGTTATCGATCTTTCTCGGCTTCCTGCTGGCGGCAATGTTTCCCAACACGCAGCCATCCTATTTTCTCGCCTTAGTCGCTACGACGATTTTCCTTGTCCAAAACCTGTCTCACCGCACATCCACATCCGCCCTTGTACTGACAGCACTTGCAGCTGGCCTGTTTTTTGTGATCACGCAGGTGATTTGGTGGCTCTTTCCGGGCGGATCAAATCCGCTGTTCAACTCGGCTTGGGCAATCCTCGTGGCCGCAGCCTGCTACATTTGCTTCAAAGTGCCGGTGGCGCAAAGACTTATGCGCTGGAGGGCCCTCGTGGTAGCCACTGCCTTCAGCCTGGCGTTTCTTTGCGGCGCATTCTCATGGTTGAGGCACAACAGTACCCTTCAGGGCGACATGGATTTCGCACGTTCGTACTACGAGGCGCAAAAATGGGCTCAGGCGTCTACGGACACGACTGCGCTGTTCATGGTGGACCCGTGCCTGACCTACGGATGGAGGGACTTCTCCGAACGCAGTTCAATTGGCACGCCGCGTGAATGGTACATGACGGGCTGGATCTACGTATCCGACCTTCGGGTATTCCGCTGGGGCCAGGACATCGGCCAGACGCTGGGGATGGATCTGAAGGGGATACTGCCCGAGCGCGATGAGGAAGCCGAGATTCAGATCGGACCAATGTGCACGCAAGCTAGGGATTTATTTTATGACGAGTCCCGTGCGCCGCTGCGACGCATATATGAGAAGTTCGGAGTGGATTACTTCGTCATGTACAAGGACAAATCAGACGATCTAGTCCAGAATCACTCCATCGAACCGGCCTACGCTAACGGTCACATTCGCATCATAGCGGCCCAGGAATTCCTGAAGTAGAGCCCGACGCGCATTCGGGCCGCCCGCATGCGCCAGCACTGGCGCAATGTGAAGCTGGATGATGCTGTAAAGCGGGTCCGCAAGACTCAGCTGACCGGGCCTGCGTCGTGGTGTACCAGACCACGGGCGTATGCCCGCGGCCAGGTTTGGCAACCCCGTCCCGGCATCAGGCGAAATTAGTTCGCCAAGAACAGCTTCGGGTATCGCGCGTCGAGTGCTCCTGCCCCGCCCGGCGGCCGGCATGCAGCGTGGATGATGGGAAGTCTTGTCCCCCATCCAGCCATAGTTGCTTGGAGCAGGACATCCTAAACACCCTGAGCGGATCACCCCTCAGGACAGGAGCCCGAGCAATGATTCAAAGCCCGATCCCCAGCCATAGACGTCGGTGATCGTGTGCGTGTGCCAGTTGACGGTGGCTTCGCCGCCGACGGCGCGCACTTCGGTGAGCCAGGGTCGCATCGCGGTCTCGGGATCGGCGCCACCGCCGCTCGAATAGTCGTAGAAATGCGAATCCATGAACAGCATCGGGACGGTGTCGATCGCAAGCGGCCTTCCAGCCGCCATGTCCCACGGCCTGACCGTGAGCGCATGGGCTCCGCGGAAGCTGGGCCGGTCATTGAAGCCGAGGGTGGAATCGAGCTCAAGGCCCGCGGTGGCCTGCGCGGCCCAGGTCCGGGCCCAGGAAAAGTGCAACCAGTGTTGCCGGCAATGCCGAACAGGACCCTCCAGCGCGCGCTCGAGGCGGGCCTTCTCCGGCAGCATCGGGCCGGCATCGTCCCAGGCGCCGAAGGACTGGTGCAGGCCGATGGTCCATCCGCCCTCAGTGAAGGCATGGAGTTCGCCGCGCATCACGTCGGAGCCGATATCATAGGCCGGATCCAGCAGGATCCGGCGCGGCGACCCCCGTTTCAGGCCGGGCGGTCCACCGTAAAAATGCAGGGTGCTGCGAAGACCCGCCGTGCGCTCCATCTCGCGCACGCGCGCGAATGTCCGGAAATCGCCCTTGGACAGCGCGTAACGGCGGGCGTCACCGAGCCTGGCGCGGGTCATGCGGCCATGGCCCCGCGCCATCGCCCGCGTCGCATTGGCCGTCTGGAAGACGGTCTGCTTGAGTCGGATTTCCGGGGTCAGGCGGATGGCGTCCACATCATGGGTGAGCCGGATCTGTGGCTGCGGCAAGCGGCCGAAGACGGCTTCCTCGGGCAGGCCCGCCTCATGCGCGGCCCAGCGCCTGAGAAACAGGAAGATCCGGTTGACCCATGCGCGCTGATGAAGCGGCTCGAGCGCGCGCGGCAACCGGAACGAATAGGAGAGCACGGGACCGTGAACGCGCTCATGGGCGCGCTCGGGAGACCCCGCCAGCATATGAAAGGCATTGGCGATCCAGTCGCAGCCTTGCCACTCGGGCTGGCCTTCAGCGGGAGACATGGCGCAGGCGAAGACGAGGAGCCGCCCGTCGACGCCGAGATCGGCCGCCCAGTCGGGCAAGGCGACTTGGCGCAGCACCGGTTCCGCGCCAGGGTCTGTGTCGACGACGGGGACCGGCAGACCGGCGATAGCCGCATGTCCCTCGGGCCAGTAGCGGGCACCACAATCAAGCGTCCACTGGCGGCGCGGATCGATTTCAATCGCCCTGTTCATTCTGCCCCCTCCAGTCGCGCAGGCGCCCAAGGATGCGCGAAAGGCTCAAATCGCCCGAGACGATAAACCAGCTCGCGGCTGCGACGACGGGAATGACGAGACACAGACGAAGCAGCAGCGCCATCGCAACCGCCGTGCCCATGGGAACCCCGAAGGCAGCCAATGACAAGGCTATCGCACCTTCGAATGTGCCCAATCCGCCGGGCGCCACGGAAATGATCAACCCCAGTGTGCTGGCAACGAAAACAACGAGGACCTGGCCCGGCGACAGTTCACCAATTCCGAGCACATGGAAAAAGACGAGGAATATTAGGTAAGCCGCGAGCCAAGAGACGGCCGAAAGTCCAACTGCGAGCATAGTCGCGCGCAGATCCGCCAGGCGCGCGATCGCTTGGGCGACATGCTCCGCCTGACTCCGCGCCCAGCGGGTGGGGATGCGGTCTGCCAGACTGCTGAGAAGCGCTGGACGCACGAGGATTGCGCCGATGAACAGCACCCCGATTGCGGCAACCCCGGCCAGAACGAGGCCGCTCGATCGCATCGATTCACGATAGGGGCCTGTCAGAATCGCGACAGCAGCGAGAGCGAGACCGGCAAGGAAAATAGCATCAAAAATCCGTTCGATGGCGAGAATCGCGAGGCCACGGCTGAAGGGGACTTTGCGGACTAGATTGAGGCCGACAGGTTTGGCTATTTCCGAGAGCCTGCTCGGCACCAGCAAGGCAACAAGCTGGGCAATGGCGTTGACCGCCATTCCATCACGCATCTTGACCTCATCGCCAGCAAGCACGGCAAGACGCCAGCCGATGAGGAGGACTGCGATCAACATCAACGGGAATGTGGCCACTATCGCCACGAGTATTTCTTCAATTGAAGGGCCGCCGCGGCCATCGGGCCGGAAAAAGTACACAGTAAAAGCTGCGATCGTAAGAAACGCCACCAATCGGGTAAGCACCGAGCCCAAGGTCTTTCCAGCCGTTCGTTCAAGCTTTTCTGACATATCTAAGTACGGCCGTTGGGCGGAGGGCCGCTGCCCAGCGTTCGGAAGAGCAACTTTAACCCAGCCTCATATGCCCGTGCCTCATTAGCCGCGTAACCGATCTCCGGATCAAGCTCGAATGGCTCGACATCCAGAATGTCGCCTTCATCAATACGGTTTGTAACGGTGTGTAAGGTGGCCAACTGATCGAAGGCACCAGCTTTGAGCGCGCGGTAAATGGAAGCTAGGCCGCCAAACCCGTGAATATCTGCGCAGTGGATATTCCTAACATGGCAGCGTTCAAGCGTCTTGCCGGAGATAATAAGCCCCGCACGAAAGAGAACAATGTTAGTAACATGTTCGCGTTCGGCCAACGACCGCAGACCGGAATTGTCAGCAAAAACGAGTTTGGACTTTGGCTTTTCGCCGGGCAGACCGCGTTGCGCTGACCACATATGCATTGCCGCGGGAATTGGGACGGATCCTCTCAACACAAGTTTGAGCGCACGGATCAATCCGCCTGATCGATCCACAGCTACGATAACGTCTTTATTTTCCGCTATGATCGTTTCCGCGCGCGCGCCCCAGTAATCGTCGCTGACGACAAGGAGTTCACTCATCCGCCACGCTTTCTAAAGATAAAGCTCACTATTAAGTTGATATCGATTACGGGCACGGCGAGAGGCCAGAAGCGTACCGTTTTGCGGTCAAACTTTGCCTCGAGCCGCTCCAGAATGTAATCGGAGAAGTTAGGATGTTCCCAACATATGAGCCTGTCGGGATCGATAGTAGTATGCTTTCGCAGCCACCGCCGAGACGTCAGCATGCGTCCGGCGCCCCAAGCAAGGCCGCCCTCACAGGGAATACCCCCAACAAGCTGTCCTCCCGGCTTTAGAACACGTTCAATTTCAGAAAGATGATCATCCAGCGGATAGATGTGCTCTAGAGCATAAAACGTGAATACCGTATCGAAACTGGCGTCAGCAAATGGGAGTTTTGTTGCGCCAGGTTGCGCCAGAATATCTGTATGCGGAACCCCGGTTGCGGCTATTCGCTTCCCCGCGAGTTCAAGCAGGTCCGACCTAATATCATAATTTGTCCAGTGTTTCGGTTGTCCAGGCCATTGCTCAATATGTTCGATAGCTCCTGGGCCGATTTCAAGGACATCCTTGTCTGCGATATCGCTGGAGGCAACAACGCGATAACCAGCCCTATTGACCGCCATGCCGACCGACGTCCGCTGGTTGGCAATATAGAAGTCATAGTCTCGCTCTAGCCATTCCTTCCAACTTGGATCATTTGGCTCAGGAAGTTTTCCAAAACGTTCTCGATCCCCAAACAGCACCTTGCTGATTGGCGATGGTAGACGATGAGCGAATGCGCGATATGTCATTTAGTCACTTGCATCTCAAATAGCGGTGCTCGTTGTATTGCGTGGACGCCGCCGTAGATTAAAATAAACCATGAATGGGAGCCTTCGGTCGAGAAAACGGTGTATGGACTTCGGTAGCCTGACCGGCAATGACCTGGCAGGAAAGAAGTGATACAGGACTTCTTCAATCTCGAAATACGGTTCCGCCATCTCCCGGAACTGATCTACCGAGTATGCTTTACCGACAGGGTTGTCATTCCCATCATAGTACCTGACGATTTCATCAGCATCGGGAAGGCTGTAAATCGTTTCCCTTCCACGTCCCTTTAGCCGACTTCCGACGGCTCCCGCTATTCGGGCAATTGGACGAAAAAAGTACCAATTCCGTAGAACGAAGTTCTGGTAATAGACCGAGACGGAAGCCGTTCCACCTGATTTCAGGACTCGGGCGATCTCGTCCAGGGCAGCTTTGGTGTTGGGGGTGTGATGAATAACCCCCTGGCAATTCACATGATCAAAGCTGGCATCAGCAAAATCGAGAGCTTCGGCATTGGCTTGATGAAACGCGGCATTGACGCCATAGAGCTCGCAGCGTTTCCGCGCAATATCGAGCGAAGCATCCGAGAGGTCCGCACCCGTGAGGTTCCCGTAACCTCGCTGCCAAAATTCAACAAGCCAGAATCCGATGCCACAACCCAGATCAAGCACGCTCACATCCATGTCTTTCGGCATGAATATGCGGTCGTCGACAGCGCCCGCAAAACAATCATCACGACAAATCCGGCGGTGCTCTTCAAAAAAAGCCATAGAGCCGGGTTCGATGTTGCTCTCACCTGTCCACAGAGGGTTGCGGTTCCAAAACTCCCGGACATCATCGATGGTCGGGTCAGATCGAACCGCGCTGGCGCCTGATGGCTTGGATACACTGATCATTTGGCGTCCTTAATGGCGGCAACGACCCGCCGAGCATGCTCTTCGTCCACCCAGACCGGAAGATTAACGACGCTGGCATTCAAACACCGGGTTTGGTCAAAGGGTCCCTGGGTTGATGTCATGTTCCGATAAGCCTTCATGTCCGGTATGCAATAGTCGATCAGTCGTCCAAGCTCAATCCCGCGTCTTGACGCCGCCTTCACCAGGCCATCCGGATCGGCAACCCGCAGGACATAATGGGAGTAGGTCGCGCCATCAACGAGTGGGGGGCGGCCGTCCGGAAACAGATCCTTCAGGGCTTCGTCATAGAAGGCGGCGATGCGCCGTCTCCTGTCAATGATTCCGCGATAGGCGGCGCACTGGCGCACGCCGACACTGGCCTCGGCGCGGCCGATCTGAACGAGATGATCGGCGGGCATATCGATCAGCGTCTCGTCGTAATAGCGCACGAAGCGGTCGATCAGGCCGAGGTCGGAGATGCGCTTGACGAGAGAGAAGACCGGCGGCGCCAGCGCCGTTGTCGCGGCGGCGAGGTAGAGCGCCCGGGACAGCCCGCGTCCGCCGGCTTCAAGCCGCACGTCGCGCAAGGCGCGCAGGCGCGCGGCCAGATCGGCGTCGTCGGTGGTGATCATGCCGCCGAAGATCGAGGTCATGAGCTTGGAGATGTTGAGGCCGAAGATGGCGGCGCGGCCATGCTTCTGCACCGGGCGGCCGTTCCACTCGGCGGCGAAGGAATGGGCGCAATCCTGCAGGATGACGACATGCGGATGGCGGGCGGCGATGGCGTCGAGGCGGTCGAGATCGACCGGGTAGCCGTGGATAGAGGTTGCGATGATCGCGCCGGTCTCGGCGGTGATGGCGGCTTCCGCCTTGTCGAGGTCCATGTTGAAGCCGTGCGCTTCGCTGTCGATGAACACCGGTGTGCCACCCGCCAGCACGATGGCGTGCGCCACCACCACGCAGGTGTAGGCGGGCAGGATGATCTCGCGGCCCTTGAGACCGAGCGCTTCCATCAGCAGCATCTGCGCGGTGCGGCCATAGGGAAAGGCGATCGCGTGCGCCTGCTCCATGGTGGCGGCAAAGGCGCGCTCGAAGTCTTCGACCGACCTGTCAGCGCGGAAGGCCGCAGCGATGTCGGCGACGCCGATGGCAGGGCGGAGGCGCGGGATCATGTCGACTGTCCCCCGGTGTCGCCGCGCTGCCAGTAGCCCGAACTCGCCATGTGGATCACGGAGAACGGCTCCCCCACCGTCACGCGATCGAGGTGAGCCGGCTCCCAGCTGTCGGAAACCGCGAGATCCGGGCCAAGCCCGATGGTGCGGGTGAAGCGCCCGACGGGTCGTCC